>JAKEFL010000230.1 GCA_022616105.1 Anaerolineae bacterium
CCTGGCTGGCCGCATTTCCGGAACAGCCATCGCTGGAAACCTATAAAACGATCAGGCGATTGGCCGAATCAGGTTGGGGGCGCCTGCGCCCGGAAGTGATGGCGAAACTTCGCAAATCGTATGACAAGCAAGTTTTGGCTGAAGTGCTATTGTTAGAAAAAGAATGGGATGAAGCCATCAAAGTGGCCGAGGGCCGTGAGGTGTGGTATCCCATCATCGAAATGGTGACCGACAGCGTCATGCCCCACCGGCCGGAATGGGTCGTCCAAATCAGTTTGAAGCACGCAGAACGTTTAATGACTGAGGTCAAAAGCAAGAATTATCCAATTGCTGCTGCCTGGCTCAAACGCGCAAAACAAGCCTACAGGCTGTTGGGAAAAACGGATGAATGGAAGAAGTATTTGGGGGAGACAAAGGAGAAGTATAAGCGCAGGCCAGCGCTGCAAAACCAACTCGCCCGACTGTAATTAAAGCTAGAATATTTTTTCCGTTGGGATATTCGTAGAAGCTGTGATGTGCTTATGGTTCACTAAAACGAAGCCTTCCTTGATACCGCTTTCGCGTAACGCGACTTCCACATCGGGAGTGATATTCACAAAACCACGACGGGATGGGATGTTGAACCAAAGTTCTTTTCTATGTGATTTCATATCTATTACTTTCAAGTTAACGTTGGTCGAGTAGGGCTGAGTGAAAGTCGAAGCCCGTATCGAGACCAATTATTACTTCAAGAAACTCCCCGCACTTACGAAAACCTCCTTCAAGAAATTCACTTCCTGAACATCATCAATATATACTCCATTTCGTGAACGCGAAGAATGGATCATCTTCCATCCTCCAAGACTCATGCCCACATGAGTGATATGTTGGTCACGGTCGCTCTCACAGAAGAAAAGTAAATCGCCAACCTCAAACGGAGGTTCGGCAGGTTTTGCAGCGGCGTGTTGCATATCTGCGTCGCGGGGAATATCAATGCCGATCCAGCGATACAGTAAACGCGCAAAGCCTGAACAGTCAATGCCGTTGTCGCTTGTCCCACCCCAAAGATATGGAACTCCGATCATGCGCATCGCATCATTGAGCATCAAGGCTTGTTTTGTTTCGATGGCTGTAGGGATATCTACAAATGTACGCAGGCTTTTGGATGGAACCCAACCCGTTTTATTTGCATTGATGAGAGACCAGTCTTCCCACTCATCATTCAGGACGACTGCTGTTCCACTAACGAGACGCGTAAGTATCGTGCTTCCTTCATCTGGTTCTTCACGCAGCTCGATGGTAGGTGTGAGGATAAAATGTGATACATCTCTTAATGAATTTCCGTTCTTGAGATATGGACGATATGCCCAGCCCAAATATCCATCGCGCTGGCGCGTGAAGACCCAGCGTCCTTTTTCATCAAGCACTTCGAGTTCCGTTCCATAATACAACTCGCTTGAGAGCGGCATACCAAACGTCGGCTTTCCATACAAGCCGGTGAGATTTGTCGCAACATGGACTCGCGCTTGCGGATGAGTCTCAGTATTGAGAACGCGGATCGAAGAGGTATCCAGTTTTCGGTTGGGGAGGATGCGAGGCAGTTCATCCAGTTGTGATTTGTCGAGGACACGTCCGCTGAGGGTGAGAGTCCCATTTGTCTCTGAATCGATTCTCACATCGAAGAGTGACGTGCGCGGGTCAACAGATTTTGCGAATTCGTCGAGGATGTTTTGCATGGAACGATTGTACCGATTTGTGTTAATATATGCAATATGCCTCACATCGAGATCAACGACGCAAATATTTATTACAACGTTTATGGGGATGACCCTTCGACTACGCTCAGGGCAGGCCCGAATCTGACTCCCATTGTGCTGATTCACAGTTCGACAATTGACAGCCACACCGATTGGGATTCCCTTATCCCCAAACTTGCAAAACATTATAAAGTGTTCGCGCCCGATTGCCGCGGGCATGGAAAATCAGACAACCCGTACATGAGTTATTCATTCAAGGAGCTTGCGGATGATGTCGCTGCATTCGTGCGTGCTATGGGATACGAGAAAGCTCATGTTATTGGTCACAGCAATGGAGGGAATGTCGCGCTGGTCACATTGATGGAGCATCCAGAGATCGTGCAGACTTGCATCCCTCAAGCCGCGAATGCATATGTGACACGTTATCTGATCGAACGCGAACCAAAAGTCTTTGACCCTGATCGCGTCGCCCGAGAAGCACCTGATTGGATGAACGAGATGATTACTTTGCATAGCGATGTGAATGGAAAAGAATACTGGCGGGAGTTGTTGTGGTTAACGATGAAAGAGATCATCTCCGAGCCGAATTATTCTCATGCTGAATTAGCGCGCGTCGAAAAGCCGACTCTTGTTATCATGGGCGCGGAGGATACAGTCAACGCGCCAGATGAGCACGCGCAATATATCGCGGATAACATTCCAAATGCCGAGTTGTGGATTCCCGAAAAGACGGGACATAACGTGCACAAAGAGCGCGAGCAGGAATGGGTGGAGAAGGTGTTGGATTTTTTGGAGAGGAGAGGGTAACAAAAGCAAACCGGTGGTCGAGTAGGGCGAAGCCCGTATCGAGACCACCAGGCAATAATAGGCCTCAAATATCACATAGACTTGCAATTAGTGGTTTCGATACGACGGGAGAAGATCACTCCCGTCTACTCA
Organism: Anaerolineae bacterium; assembly: GCA_022616105.1. Lineage (GTDB taxonomy): Bacteria > Chloroflexota > Anaerolineae > Anaerolineales > Villigracilaceae > Defluviilinea. Next base: position 2,676 of record JAKEFL010000230.1, read on the forward strand.
ACCACCGAGTAGGGAAGTAATGAAACTACACTGGGAACCCATCACACTGAACCTCAAAACGACGTTTCGAGTCGCGCATGGTGCATTCGATCAACGTTTCAATGTCCTTGTCTATCTTGACGATGGGGTAGGGGAAGCGCCGGCTGTTTCGTACTACGGCGAGACGCAGGAAGGGATTATCGAGTATCTCAAATCGGTGCCTGCTCTCGGTGACGATCCGTTTGACATGGATGCGGTATTAGCGCGTCGACCTCCAGGTTCGCGCGCGGCGCGGGCAGCGATTGACGAGGCTTTACATGATCTATGGGGTAAAAAGTTGGGACAACCTTTGTATAAACTGTTTGGCTTGAATCCAAATAACTTGCCGCTTACATCTTTTACGATTGGTATGGCTGAACCAGAAGTGATGGCGGAGCAGGCGAAGGCATCGGGGTATCCTATTATCAAAGTCAAATTAGGGAGCGAAAAGGACGAAGCGATTGTTTCTAGGATTCGTAACGCTACAAATGCAAAATTATTTGTGGATGTAAATGCAGGCTGGAGCCGTGAGCGAGCCATTGAGATCATCCCGCGTCTGGTGGAATATGATCTGGAGTTGATCGAACAGCCACTCGCTGTGAATGACGTGGAAGGCTATTTCTGGCTGAAGGAAAAATTGCGCGCGCAGAAAATTAACATCCCCATCTTTGCAGATGAGACTGCGAAAACATCTCATGATATTGTCAAACTTGCGGGCGCGATAGATGGTGTTGTTGTCAAAACGATGAAGAGCGAAGGGATTCGCGAAGCCCTGAGGATGATCCATACGGCCCGTGCTCACGACATGCTGATCATGATGGGCTGCATGGTTGAGTCTTCCGTTGGCGCGACCGCTGCCGCGCATCTCGCCCCGTTGTGCGATTATGCCGATTTGGATGGGCCTCTGCTAATATCAAAGGACCCGTATCACGGGTTGACGTATGATGGAGCAAAGATGACTTTGCCAGACGGTCCGGGATTGGGGTTGAAGCGCGTATAAACACAATTAGTCCCGAAATTAATTTAGGACGCAGATGAACGCTAATTTACGCTGATAAAAGAAAAAATCAGCGTTTCACCTGCACTGCACCACGCCCTTCGGGCAGGCAGTGCGGTGCAAGTGTGGCGTTAAGATTTTCCGTGAAAAATTCGTCTGTGCGTAAGGTGAGTCTTTAACTATTTATCAGCCTTTTCGACGACAACTGTCGCTTCAGTGACGAGTGCGGCAATTGCACCGATGGCGGCAAGTTGTGGCGCGATCAACGCGCCAATGATGCCAAACGTCAGTGGGATTTCGAAAATGACTTTGCCTTCCTTATCTTTGATGATGATACGACGGATATTTCCTTCATTGACCAGATTTTTGATCTTGGCGATCAATTCCTCACCATTTACTCGGAATTCTTCAGAATGAACTTTTTCTTCTGACATGGTTTTCTCCTTCCAGATTTTTATTACATAGTCATTTCTACGATCAGATCATTTTATAGTTGCAGACTCTATAGTAATTGATAAGCGCGCAGTATCCCATCAAAGGCCTGTCTGGCATCTGTCAGTGCTTTTTCGCGCCATTTGGTTTCGTGTGGAAAATAGAATTCGTCAAATTCCCTGCGGACTTGGCCTGCTATTTGTTCATTTTTTGCGCCGTGCCAGTGCAGTTGATTCTCGAAGACCATGGCTCTCAAGCTGCGAATGCGCGCGGGTAGCGATGAACCAAATGTGCCGAATTCAAATCCGCAGGCGAAGAGCTGTTTATCTGGAAAATGTTTATTCCGTAAATTGTAGTAATACGCCGCCATGTCGCCGCTGATGTCATAAAATTCTTCCGCGTTGATCTTCAATACAAGCGGATAATTGAACTTCTGTGATGTTTCTTCGGATGTCATCGGGTCAAGCGGAGACATGATGATGCTCATCTGGTAGCGCGGACCGTAGCCTGTGTGCATGTCTATCTGGATGACGGATTGATATTCCTCCAGCGCGCGGCGATAAAGTCCCATCGCGACGACTGTACTTTCCTGATGATTTGCTCCGCCGTAGAAAAATCCGTTCGGGGTGTGGTGTTGCCCTAATAGTGAGGCTTTGGTTATCGTTGCAATACCCATTCTGATGATGGATTTCACCACATCGCCTAAAAATCGAATGCTTTCGAGATTGAATGATTCTATGCGCCTCTGAGGATTAATGAAATTCTCTACATAATGAAACTCAGGATTAATTGCAGGGTCAAAGTCCCCATCAAATACAAAGTTGCGATTTAAATCTACACTGTTCTCATTGACTTTACGATGATGTTTCATACCCCAAGGATTTAGTCCATGAATAAGGAGCAAGCCTGTATTTTCTGGATTCAAACGCGGCGCAAATTCTTCGATGAAGATTTTCATCATCGCAGAGCCAACATAGCCTTCGATGCCATGTTCTGCCGTGGAGATGATGACGAGGGTCTCTTTTTTGTGCGCGTGGGCCCACAGCCAGTCAATGCTGAGGTCAGAGTGGTCTTTTAGCGGATGTGTTTCCAGCAGAGTCGAATGCCATTTTTGTTGAATCAGGTTGAGGCTTTGAAGGAAGCGTGCGCGGGAGTCCTCGTATGAGGAGGGGAAATATTTATCCATATGAATTAGGAGATTGCTTCGTCGCCTTGGTTTCGATTCGCCCTTCGCAACGAACGCTCAGGGCTACTCAACCAGCGGTTCCTCGCAATGACGGTTGATTAGAAAGGTCCAAAGTTAATCGCCACAGCGATTCCCAAAAATGCGACCGTTGCAAGAATCACCCAAAGCCAGAGTTTTGCTGTCCAGCGAATCCATTTGGGGTAACTCACCACGGTAAGACCGAGGCAGATCAGCAAAACGGGATTGGTGGGATACGCGAGATTGGAGAAGCCATCGCCGAAGATATAAGCGAGCACCGCGGTCTGGCGCGTGACGCCGATGAGATCCGCCAGTGGCATCACAATGGGAATCATAAGGAAGGCTTTGGCAGAACCTGACGCGATGAAAAATTCGATGCCAAGCGCGAGCGCATAAACGACGAGCGCGGCTGGAAACGCGCCGAGATTTGTGAATGGTTCTGCCGCGGCGTGCAGGATGGTATCGGTGATGCCGCCGCTATCTATGATGTAGCGGATACTTGCCGCCATGAGAATCAATGGCACAGACGGGGCGAGTCCTGTGAGACCTTCGCGCAAGCCCTGCCATACAGTCTTTGACCCTGCTCCTGAAAGGAACCCCGCGCCCAGCCCGCCGATGAGGAAGAGGACGCCTACGATAGGCAACGCATAATCGGAGATGACTGGCACGAATGGACCTGCGAGCATCATGACAAGGATCAGTAGCAGAAAGATGCCGAAGAAATTGATGGCGCGGTTTTGATTTGGGTCTATGGTTGTAAACGAAGCATCGTTCATGTGTTTATATTTTTCGCGTTCGGCATTATCTTCGCCGTGTACGAGGGAAGCTTTAGGGTCGCGGTCAATTCTGCGCGCGTATCCTGTGAGAAAAGCCATAAAGATGAAATAAATGACAATGAAAATGAACACGCGTAACCACATCCCAGAGAAAAGGGGGAGACCTGCCAGTTGTTGTGATACGCCAAGTGTATATGGATTCGCGATGGCGGCGGAGAAGCCCATGTTGGTCGCGAGGATAGACATGCCCAAGCCAACGAGCGCGTCCCAGCCGAGGGAATAGGAAAGCGCGATTATCACTGGCACAAGCAGGACAACTTCTTCGAACGTACCTAATGTCGCGCCAAGGAACATGAACGCGAGACAGACCATATATAGCAAGGTATATTTACGGTCTCGAAAGCGGCGAACGATGTTGCCAATGAAAGCGCGGATCGTGCCAGTTTTATCCAGCACCGCGAACGCGCCGCCTGCAAAGAACAGCACGACAATGATAACAATGACAGTCAGTCCGCTTTCACTGCCAAGCACTTCGATGGGCGCGGTGAACCAGCGCCAGATTGGGTAATCCGGCTTTTCGGCAAATTGAAATGAGTTTGGGTCAATCGTTTCTCGCCCGTCTACTTCAATGCGGGTGTATTGCCCAGCGGGAACGACCAGAGTGAGAATCCCCGCGATGATCATCAACACGAACAAAATAAGGATGGATTGGATAAACGCCCGCCTGCTGATCTGTGCTCCTGCTTTTTGTTCCATGAATGGCTCCTGTGCTGTGTACGGGATGCTTGAGTGTAGCAGAATTTATTCTGTTGGACAACAAGATTGATAATAAAAAACCGCCAGGCTTTGGAGGCATGGCGGCTGGATGGAACTTAAGTTTTTAGTGAAAAGCTCGAGTGAAATTTTCAAAGAAAGCATATATCAGGATAATGCCAACCATGAGAACGCTCATTCCAACAAAAATCCAATGCAGGAGGACAGGTCTGAAGGTGATCACGCTGGTCAGACCTTCGGGCTGTCGTTCAAAGTGAAGTTTAATTGCCGGAATGATGTTCAATACGAAGGCGATAAGCAAGCCACCAAGCAGGATAGCGGGGCTGAATAGAAGCGAAGGTACATTCGCGAAAATCGCGTCATTGAGTTTAGTGATTCCCAATCCACTCTGCATGATGCCTGGGATGACCAGGAGCAACGCTGGAATTAAAGCGATCAGGCTTACCAACAGAGAAGGCTTGTTATGTAAATTCATATTCTTTATCATGGCCGTAAGTATCCTTTCAAATTCATTCGACAGTTTGAGATGGATGAGGAAAGGTGCAGATTTCAACAATTGAATCCAATATGAAGACTGTGCTTTCTGTAAGTTACTTTGAGCTGCGTTTATGTGGAATAGCTCCTCAAAATCTCCTAATACCACTTCTGCATTATCTTGGGTGAGCATGGAGGTGAGAAATCGCTCAGCTATTTTTGGAGGGTGAAGAGTGTATGTCATTCAATAACCTTCTCACACAGTTGCATCAGCCCACAGGGAGTCACTCAACGCTTTGGTTTCACGCAAAATTGCCAGCCCATCGCGTGTCAGCTTATAGAATTTTTTGCTGCGACCTCCGCGTTCAGGGGAAGACTCACCTTGCCATGTTTTCAGCAGTCCGTGTTTTGTAAGCCGATCTAGCGGCACATAGATCGCGCCGACAGAAACAGACTTGCCGAGCAGTTCTTCCACCCTGGCTTTTATGGTCACTCCATAAGCTTCAGTTCCCAATTGGTGAACCGTCAGAAGCAGTATTTCTTCCATGCGTGTGAGGAATTCCATAAGTATATCCTTATTTCTTCTAAATTATAGAAGAAATAAGAAATTTGTCAAGGGTGTTTACGGGTTTTATAATAGCTTTCTCAAAGTTGGGAATTTCTTAACGCGAATTCCGCAAATGTACGAATGACACGAATAAGCCTATTAAAATTCGCGAAATTCGCCTATTCGTGGCATTCGCGTTCCAAAAAAGCTTAATTATCAAACTACTTTGAGAAGACTTGGGTTTTATTTTGTCTAACGATTTCGGCAGTCCAACTGCCGAAAGAACTATAAGCGATCTATCTTGTTATTAATAGATCCGTTGGAGGATAGGTTTCTTCTCCAAGAATATAAGCGCGTGCGCTCGAATAAAGCCATTGGTCCGCTGTTTTAACCAAGCCAGCTCTCATTGGATTCATGTGAATATAATCCATTTTTTTGGCGGGCGAATTTTTCTGTGAAAATCGCTTCGGGGTGAGAGCCTTCCTGCCATACCTGGTATCTGGATACATCCTGCGCGCGGTTTTCACTTCTGGCTTTTTCGAAGACTTTCAGAATTTCTATTGCGTTTTGCCTCTCCGCTTCTTGTGAGATTTTGCGGGATGTGAAGCGTTTGAAGTCTCTTGTGACATCAGAAAGTTTGATCCCGATTTCGGGCCAGAGGATTGCATGAACGTGCGATGACATGATCACAAAAGCATTAAGTTGGGTTTTCTTTTCTGTGCGTAAATAGTTCAGTGAGTCTAAAACAATTTGACGATATGGGGCTTTGTCGAATAAATGCAACCAATCCACTAATGTCCACGTAACGAAATAGGCGTAATGTTTGTCTGAAAAGACTTGGTAAGATCTGGACATTTTTTAGTTCATGTTACTGATTACCTTACAGAATGAAAAAGGCACTGCTCACCAAGTGCGGCATAATTGGGTTGCTTGAGGACCAAAGGAGGCTGCGGATGAGCAGTAGTCAGGAATTGTACAACCGATTGAACGAAACGTTGAGAGAGTTGGTGGATGTAAAAAATGGAAAACAGGTGACCAACTGGATTTGGATTGGGGTCGGGATGGTGCAAAGCCCATCGCCCAATTTGAGCAAAATTGCGAACTGCCTGCCGATGGAAACTCAAGCCGCCTCGCGGGTTACGTTGATCCGTCGCTGGTTGATGAATCCGCAAGTGCAAGTTTGGAGGTTTTACAAAAGATTCTGGAACATGTGTTGTCCGGCTGGTTGGAGGTGGAAGCGTATATCATCTTGGATGGTGTGATGATCTTTGGCGATCGCTGACAAATCTTTCGAGTATCCTTGCAACATGGGGGTCGGGCCATTCCGATTGCCTGGACGATCGTGGAAGGCAAAGGCTTGGTCAAGGTTACTAAGTTGAGGAGCAGGTTGGCGAAGGTGCATAGGCTCTTGAAAAAATATGTCAAGCGAGTAATGTTGTTAGCCGACGCAGGTTTTCGGGACTGTGATTGAGCGCAGTTATGCCTAAAATTAGGCTGGAATTATGCGATCCGAGTGGCTTGCAACACCTACCTCACCTTGCCCAATGGAACTTCTGACCGATTGGACAATGGGGTGCCTGAGAACTGCAACCGCTATTTTCAAAATGTGTGGCTCACCCGTGAAACCAAGTTCCAAACCAATATATCTGTGACTTGGACCACTGACCAGAAAGGCGAACCGGAAATGGTGGCGATCAGCACGAATCCAATTGCTTGCCGGGCTCGTTTGCGAGAATATGCCCGCCGCATGCGCCTTGAACAAAGTGTCCGCGAGGACAAATCGGGTGGCTTCGATCTGGAACATACCCGCTTGCAACCTGCCCAGCGGATTGACCATCCGTTATTGGCAATCGCC
>JAKEFL010000231.1 GCA_022616105.1 Anaerolineae bacterium
ACAATGCTACCATCTTTTTCGGATAATTCCAGCGCGCGGGCAAAAGCGGATTCCACGGGACTCGCCGCCTCAGACTCGACCCCGGCTTGCCGCGCCAACTCGATGATTTTCTCCACCTCCAGCGCGCGTGGATGGTCAGCACGTGTCACGATGAGTCTCTTGATCTTTGGCTTCATCCTGGTCTCTTTCGCCAAGCCGCAGTGATTTCACCTGCAAATGCAACACTGCCAGTAGCCAGAACAATTTTTTGTTCGCCAGCTAGTTCCAGAGCGCGCTCTAAAGCAGATTCTACAGGTGTGACTGCTTCCACCGGGATGCCAGCTTTCTTCACCTGATCAGCAATCCACTCAGCTGATGGCGCACGTGGATGATCTGCATGTGTCGCTACAACCCTTTCAAGCCGTGGTTTAAGTTCTTCTAACATACCTGAAATATCTTTATCTTCCAAAGCGCAAAAAACCAAGATGACGGGTCTAGTAGGATAAATTTCATCAAGTGTCTCGCGCAAACGTAATGCAGAATCGCGGTTATGAGCCGAATCAATTACAACAGGTGGCTCCCGACTGAGGATTTCAAAGCGGGCGCGCCATTTTACCTGAGCAAACCCTTTTTGGATGGCTTCATCTGAAATTTCAAGCCCACTGGCTTTCAATGCCGCGTAAGATGTCGCCGCGTTTTCGATTTGATTGAGACCAAGCAAGGGGATTGTGAAATCCAGTGATGGAAGAAAGATGAAAGATGAAAGACGGAATGTCTGTCCGTCAAGAGATGAGCTGAGTCGTTGAAAGTTTACATCTTTACCCACAAGTGTCATCTCACAACCCTTTAGTTTGGCTACGCGCTCCAAAACTTGTAGGGCTTCTTCCTTTTGCGGCGAGGATACAACTGGCACACCTTCCTTGATGATGCCCGCTTTCTCTCCCGCGATTTTTGCAAGCGTATTTCCCAACACAGCCATATGGTCATAGGATAGTGACGTGATCACTGAAACTTTTGGTAGGACAATATTGGTCGCGTCCAATCTCCCGCCCAAACCGACTTCGATCACTGCTGCATTGACATTGTTCCTGGCAAAAGCCAAAAAGCCAAGCGCGGTGGTGATTTCAAAGGTCGTGAGCTTGGGGATTTTCGCAACGGCCGGTTTTACTTCTTCAACCAACTCAACCAACTGCTCATGTGAAATTGGTTCTCCATTGATTCGGATTCGCTCTGTATATTCCAATAAATGCGGCGAGGTATATAGCCCAACTGTATATCCCGCCGCCCTCAGCGCGGACGCGCACAACGCGCAGACCGAGCCTTTACCCTTTGTCCCTGCCACGTGGATAATGGGATATTTCGCCTGCGGATTCCCGAGTTCTTCCATCAACGCGAACATGCGATCAAGGTTGAACTCAGCTTTGGCGATTTCAGAGGAATGTTTGAGGCTATAATCTACAAAAGAATAGAGGTAATCGAGGGCTTTGTTATATTGAATTTCAATGTCCATGCGAGGGATTGTAAAGCGTAATTGGTAATTAGTAAATTCGGGAATCGTGGGAACCTTGCATATTCTAAATCAAAGGCAGAACCTCAATGGATGTTAGATATTATGAGAATGAAAGATCCATTAGTGCCGAATTATTTAGAGATTCGGACGGTTCTATATTTCGGTTGATCGCAGATGAATTAACTGAAGTGTTCAATGTTCAGTGGAAAACTAAAATTGATGGTTTTGATCAGAGATATTGGGATTTTGAATTCAAGGGAACCACTTTAACTTTGCATCTTGAACACTTTCTAGGGATCAGTATCTTTGTTGAAAAATCTGAGGTGGACAGTAAAAGTGCAAAACGAGTTTTAGAGGAAATTGGAGATTACTTCAAGCCTTGGCATCCTCCAAATTGAAATGCTCGCCACCCATACCATCTATTTTCACCTACCCGCAGACATAGTCCCTCAAAGAAATGCAAGGATAAATTATGGAAAACTGTTTCATCTGCCGAAAACACAATGGACTAGAAGCCGCCCCTCCTGGCGGATATATTTACGAAGACAAGCATTGGATGGTCTGCCACGCGCCTGCGAAGTTGGGACCATTAGGCACATTGTTCATCGAGTCAAAGCGGCATTTTCTTGATTACGCGGGAATGACAGATGAAGAGTCTGTCTCGCTTGGGAATGTAATGAAGAAAATCTATGCCGCGCTAAGATTGCACACAAACGCAGAGCGCATTTATCAGGTCACTCTGATGGATGGAGTGCCACATTTTCATAGCTGGCTCGTACCGCGACGAAAAGATGACGCGGAGCGTGGAATGAAATTCCTTGCAAGAGATGATTCGTGCAATGAAGAAGATGCTATCGAGTTGGCAAATAAATTACGTGAAGCAATGAAATAAGATGCTTGCCACCCTCACCATTCACCTCCACATCCCTGCCTGCACCTCTCTCAAAGAAAAGCGCGGACGAATCAAGCCGCTGATCTCACGCTTGCACCGCGAGTTCAATGTCTCTGTGGCGGAGCTGGATTTGCAGGATAAATGGGATGAAGCAATTATCGCCTGCGCGATGATAGGGAACGAACGCGGACATTTAGAGTCCGCTTTGCAGAATGTCGCAAAATGGGTGGAAGGAAATTGGACCGATGGGGATGTGTGGGATACCAAAATTGAAGTAGACAGGTAAACAAGGAACGTGTGTGCCTGTATACCTGCCTACCTGTTTTACATCACATCCCGCGGCGCGCGCATTTCATCCAGTCTCTGGCGCAGCTCAATCCTTCGCTCATCCGCCGCGTGACGGACATCGCTAAAGAAATTCTGCCCGCGCTCACGTATCTGTGAACGTAATTGATCTCCAGATTCTGGAGCCATTAACAATGCGATCGTCGAACCAACCAGGCTTCCCACTGCAATTCCGATCATAAAGCCAAACATTCTTCTCATATCGTCTCTCCTCTTTGGATGTCATTGCGAGGAGGGCGCTTTTCCCGACGAAGCAATCTCCAAATTCATATGGAGACTGTTTAGCTGCATGCGCTTCGTCTGCGCCTCCGGCTCCGCTCAGCGCGAAACAATTCGCAATGACACAATTTTTTTGATAAATTTATTATAGATGAAATTCGAGTTTTGTGGAATAATAGAAAGACCGAGCGTATCCGCTTTGCGTGAACGCGACGGAATCATATCAAAGCTGTCCACGTTGCGGCAATTAGTGGGCGACCGCACCAAACGGCTCCTACCATTTTGGAGGATACCATGTCTACATCTACACCAATTTCCACCAGCGCGCCCCCGCGCAAAAAGGTAACTACGCTTACCTATCGTCAAAAGAAGGAGCGCGGTGAGATCATCACCATGCTCACCGCGTATGACTATCCCACTGCCATTGCAATGGACAAGGCCGGAATCGATTCCATCCTTGTCGGCGATTCACTAGGGATGGTTGTACTCGGCTACGAGAACACTCTCCCTGTCACGATGGAGGAGATGCTCCATCACTGTCGCGCGGTTGCGCGCGGCGCAAAGACCGCGCTTCTCATCGGCGACATGCCATTTATGTCGTATCAAGTTTCAGTAGAGGAAGCGACGCGTAACGCAGGCCGCTTTTTGCAGCAGGGCGGCATGGACGCGGTCAAACTCGAAGGCGGACGTGAACGTGCGGATGTCATCCGTTCGATCACCAGTGCAGGGATTCCCGTCATGGGACACCTCGGTCTCACGCCGCAATCTGTCAATCAATTGGGCGGATTCCGTGCACAGGGCAAGACCGCCATCGCCGCGAAACGACTCGTGGAGGATGCGCTCATTCTCGAAGAAGCAGGCTGTTTCAGCGTTGTGCTCGAATCTGTTCCCGCGCGTCTGGCGGAATTGATTTCGAAAAAGATTTCGATTCCAACAATTGGCATCGGCGCGGGCGCGGGCTGCGACGGGCAAGTATTGGTCACACATGACTTGCTTGGATTGTTCGACCGCTTCACACCCAAGTTCGTCAAGAAATATGCAAACTTCCATAATGAGATGCAAAAGGCCTTCGCCGATTACATCGAAGATGTGGAGACGAAACGCTTCCCTGCGCCTGAACACACCGTTGAGATGAAAGATGAAGAGTGGGAAATCCTACTGAAGGAACTTGGCTAACAAAAGAATACGCAGTACGTATTACGTAATACGTACTGCGTAATTTATAACATGAATAACGATAGTATTCTCATCGTCGGCACAGGCGCGCTTGCCACGCTTTTCGCCGCGCGCCTGACACAAGCGGGACATCATGTCACCTTACTTGGCACATGGAAAGAGGGAATTGATGCATTACGCAAGAACGGCGCGCGGTTGATCGATACAAATGGAAATGAACATCAGTTTGAAGTCCATGCGACAGATGACGCACATGAATGTGTAGGTACAAAACAAGCGCTCGTGCTTGTCAAAGCCTGGCAAACGGAGCGCGCCGCGGGACAATTAAAAGAATGTCTCGCAGATGATGGACTCGCAGTCACTCTCCAAAATGGACTAGGGAATTACGAGACACTGGTTCAAGTTCTTAATTCATCTGCCACAGACGCTTCGCGCACAGAGCAAAAAAGAGAAAAAGACTCAAAGAACTCAGTGATCTCTGTGGCTCAGAAATATTCGCGTGTGGCATTAGGCAGTACCACTACTGGAGCGACTCTGCTCGGGCCTGGTCTGGCAAAAGCGGGTGGAGAGGGGATTATCTCCATTGAACGGCATCAGGCTTTAGGTCCGATTGAGGCGGCGTTGAGGTCCGCAAAATTCAATGTACAAATCGTTGAAGATGCGCAATCATTAGTCTGGGGAAAGCTGGTCATCAACGCGGCGATCAATCCATTGACGGCGTTATTGCGAGTCACAAATGGCGAATTACTACAGCGCCCGTCCGCACGTGAAATGATGGGAGCATTAGCATGTGAAGCCGCGCAAGTCGCAAAGGCTGAGAAAGTTGAGTTGCCATTCACCGACCCAATTGCTGCGGTGGAGGATGTGGCGCGGAAGACCGCTGCAAACCGTTCATCCATGTTGCAGGATATACTTCGTAATGCGCCAACGGAGATCGATGCGATCTGTGGCGCTGTGATAAAAGCCGCACAAAAGCATCAAATTGACACACCTGCCAATTGGGCTTGTTGGAATTTGATCAAAGCCATATCTTAGCAAATGGAATTGAAATCAATTTTCGGGATTTTCATTGGCTCACCTTACGCGCTTTAATACTTTTTAGGTATGTCACCCTGAGCGACAGCGAAGGGTCTCTGAGACAATCGAAGAGATTCTCACCTGCATGATTTGCTTAGCAAATCACGTGCGGCGCAAGTGTCGCTTCGCTCAGAATGACACTCCGTAAGGTGAGTTATTGATTGGTTCACCTGACCAGTTAAAAGCCCCTCTTTGGTGGGGCAACCTTTGTGGGTAATCCACGTATACCTAATATTACAGCGCAAGGTTGCGAGTAAAAAGCCGCTAACGAGGTCTGATTTACCTTCGTGAAAATACCTACTTTGCGCTGTAATACTAAGTGCCACTCAAGTTAAAAAGGAGAAGAGATATGTTCACGAATCGTTCAAATCCCGGTTCACTCATTGCGGGCGCCGCCTTGATTGCGGTTGGCTTGCTCGCGCTGGCAGGTCAGCTCTTCAGAGGGTTTGATTTCTGGGGAGCCATCTGGCCATTTTTCATCGTTGGCGCCGGCGCATTGTTCTTTGTAGGAATGTTCAGCGGTGGGAAACCAGCTGCAGGTCTGGCAATCCCCGGCTCCATCCTCATTGCCGTTGGGCTGATGCTGTTCCTGCAAAACCTGTTTGGGCATTGGGAAAGCTGGGCATACGGCTGGACCGTGATCCTGATGGCAGTAGGTATTGGTATTTACATTATGGGACGGTACACGGAAAACCCAGGTCAACGTGCGAGCGGGCTGAGTCTGATCAAAATCGGCGCGATTATGTTCGTTGTCTTCGGTGCGTTCTTCGAGATGATTTTCAATTCGTTCGCTTTCTCAAGGTTCCTATTTCCTGCAGCGTTGATTTTGTTTGGCGTCTATCTCATCTGGGGGCGTTCCCGTTCGCTGACCAAACCTCAGGACATGCCAGCAGAGATGACGAACTCATCTACAAGTTTGGAGGAAAAATGAATCAACGTTCGTTATTTTGGCCCCTGACGCTGATCGCAACCGGCGTGGTCTGGCTGATGGTCAGCATGAATGTCATCCCTGCCGCGAATCTGTGGGCGTTGACTTATATCTGGCCCTATGTGTTGATCCTGCTTGGGCTGGGATTAATTTTGCGAAGTTACCTGCCCGCGGCTGGATGGATCGTCTCGGCGCTGATCGTGATCGGCGCGGTGGCAGCGGTCGTCTTTGCACCTCGATTGGGCTGGGCGGGTGGACCAAGCATGGCTTTCGGCCCAGATTTTGGTGGGGGTGTCCCAGGATCCGGGAAGATTGAATCGGAAACGCGCGAAGTGCAGGGTTTCCTTGCAGTATCAATCAACTATCCCGCAGAAGTCCTCATCCAACAAGGCAAAGTCGAATCAGTGAAAATCGAAGCGGATGATAATTTGCTTTCACAGCTCACAACCGAAGTGAATGATGATACTCTTGTCATCGAAAATAAAGAGGAGCGCTGGTCAGAGCGCGTAAACCCCACGGAGCGTGTGAAGATCACGATCACTGTAAAGGATTTGCATGAGATCGAGTTTTCCAGCGCAGGGAATTTGCGAGTGGAAGGTTTGAAGACTGATGAATTAAGTTTGAAACTGAACGGTGTGGGCGAAATGATATTGAATGATCTCGATGTGCGCAAACTGGAATGCCGGCTCAGCGGTGCAGGCAACATCGAAGCCAATGGCGTAGCCGATGAGCTTGATATCAGAATCAGTGGGGTGGGCGGTTTCGATGCGCCGAAACTTGAAAGCATGGTTGCCAACGTCCGCATCAGTGGCGCAGGCAGTGCCACAGTGTTCGTCAAAGATGACTTAACGGCCAGAGTGAGCGGCGCTGGGTCGATCAACTACTATGGCTCACCTACTTTGCACGAAGAGGTCTCTGGTGCAGGATCGGTAAGCCAGGTCGACGAATAACTCTGGCTGACAGTCATTTTCTGGAAAGTTTAAAGGCAGGTTGTAACTTATTAATATCGCGCTGGGAGTAAATTTCAGGTAAAATTAGGCAAAGAAGATTATATATAATATATAATCTCAAGGAGATTGAATGCCTGGCTTTACTCCCGGCCGAAGATGGCAGCCTGCCTACTCCCCCTTCCAAAAAGAGACCTTTGGCGAACACGCCCTGCGAGTGCTCGAATACAGCGTGAAGGGTCCGCTGTTTGGGTGCCGCATGTGCGGGAATTGTTTACTGGCAGAGACCGCGCTGATCTGCCCGATGGAATGTCCAAAGGGATTGCGCAACGGTCCATGCGGAGGCTCCACATCCGAATATTGCTACGTGGATAAAAGCCGTCCATGCATCTGGTACAAGATTTACGAACGTTCATTTGAATGGGGGCGTGAAGCTGTATTGCTTGAAGTGCTTCCGCCGCTCGATTGGGAACAAGTGGGAAAAGATTCGTGGAGCGCAATTTTCAGGAACGCGAGAAACATTGGTGTAAAGAAAATTTTTAGCGGATTACTTTCACGTTCGTCTGACGTGCGCGCACAAACATTGGATGGGATTTTCCGTCCTGTACGTCAGCCTGAGTGGTGGCAAGGCGATTCGAAATATCATCCGCCCGCGTACACAGAACCCGCTTCAGAACTGGAACAGAGGCTGGTCGCCGGTGAATTTGTCGTTACTTGCGAAGTGACACCTCCGTTATCTTCCTCCACTGACAGGTTGATCCACAACATCGAAATGGTCAAGCCTTATGTGACGGCAGTTAATTTCACGGACAATCAATCCGCGATGCCGCGCATGACCTCGTGGGCATGCAGTCAGGTTGCGATGAGTCATGATGCTGAACCGGTTTTGCAAATGTCGGCGCGCAATCGTTCGCGTGGAAGTCTGCAAAGCGAGATCATCGGCGCGACCGCGCTCGGTGTGCGAAATGTTTTGTGTGTAACAGGCGACAGTGCCAAACTCTCCCCCTCCCCGCGCGATCAAATGGATATTAATGATCTGGATTCAATCCAAATGTTGTGGGTGTTGCGTCGTATGCGCGATGAAGGCAAATATTTGGATGGACGCGAGATCAAATATCCGCCCATGTTCTTCCTCGGCGCGGCGGCTTCGCCATTTTCGTCCAATGTGAAATTTCAGGCATTGCGCGAACAAAAGAAGGTCAACGCTGGGGCACAGTTCTTCCAGACCAATTTGATTTTCGATGTGGATGGAATGGAACTCTGGTTGAATGAACTCGCGAAGAGAAATGTGTTGGATAAGGTCTACATTCTGGCTGGCGTCACACCCATCAAGAGTTTGAAGATGGCACAAAAACTTGCAGAAGTTCCAGGAGTATATCTTCCAAAGAATATTCTTCAAAGAATGGAAGTTGCAGACCGAGCAGGTAATGCTCAGGCAGAAGGCGTGCAAATCGCGCTGGAAGTCATTCGTAGAATCAAGACTTATGAAAAACAGGGAATTCACGGAATCCACCTCATGCCCGTTGGGTGGGATGAGATTGTTCCGCGGATTGTTATGGAGGCAGGGTTGATTCGGCGGGCTGAAGCCCTGCCTCAGTTCATGGAAGTCCGCTCAAGCGGACTCAGGATTTCAGCGTAGTAGGTGGAGCAGGTAAAAAATAACATCTCGTACCGCGGCTTCGCGGTGTCGCTCTACCCAACGCAGGCGACACCGCGAAGCGTGTCGCGGTACATTTTGGAGAGGAATTCATGCACACTATCTTGAAAAGTAATACTAAAACTGTCACCATAGGTGCAGACAAGCCGTTCGTCATCATCGGTGAAAAGATAAACCCGACTGGAATCAAGAAACTTGGACAGGCGCTCGTTGACCAAAACTTCGAGTACGTCAAATATCTCGCGCAGAGACAAGTCGCCTGGGGCGCGGATGTGTTGGATGTCAATGTCGGTCACCCACAGATTGACGAAGCCGCGATCATGCCGAAGGTAGTTGAAGCAGTCTTGTCCGTTGTGGATGTGCCATTGTGCATTGACTCAAATGAGCCGAAGATCCTGGAAGCTGGTTTGAAGGTAACGCCCGGAAAGCCGTTAGTGAATTCAGTGAACGGAGAGGACAAGCAACTGGCGACAGTTCTGCCCATCGTCAAGGATCGAGGCGCGGCGGTGATTGGGATGGCAATCGGCAATGAGGGTATCCCTGCTACACCGGAGGGACGTCTCGCCGCGGCGGGGAAGATCATTGAGCGCGCGGCAAAGATGGGCATCCCGATCGAGGACATTGTCATTGACCCTCTTGTGATGACGGTGGGTCATAACAGCAACGCGGGCCTGGTGACGTTGAAGTCGATTGAGTTGATCAAGAAGGAATATGGGGTAAATATGAGTCTTGGCGCGAGCAATGTCTCGTTTGGTCTGCCAGACCGTCATTCGGTGAACAGCGCGTTCCTTGCACTGGCAGTGCAGACAGGTGTGACCATATCCATTACTGACCCGATCAAATTGGGAAGTTCCATCCGCGCGATCGATTTATTACTTGGTAAGGACGCGAATTCGATGAGGTATCTGAAGTATTTCAGAATGACGGAGAAGTTGAGGGCGGAAGAGGCGGCAGTGATGGTGTAGTAATTGGCCCCACAGGGATGCTTCGCAATAAGTGGTAATTGTGGAGGAATCGGAGAATTAGAGACTGGAGATTGGAAGGGCTGGTGGTTGAGTAGCCCGAAGCGACACTTGCACCGCACGCAAGTGCAGGTGTAGCGAAGGGTGTATCGAAACCACCAGTAAGTAAAGCAACTTTTGTTACAAGAGTGTTTTTGATTCCTGTTGGTTTCGACTGCTTGCGCTCGACCAGCGGAATTTTATTTGAATTAATCTTTAGATCATTTTCTTCTACTTCAACAACATCATTTTCAAATCCAAAGAACGTCCAAAAAGTGACTTGGGATTGATTTGCCTCAAGCATCACGGAAATGGCTGGTTCTTTGTGACCGTAATATCGCGAACGCCAGCCGCGCGTGGAGTTGGGGTCCGCGCGGACGATAGAGAAGTTCTCGTTTCCTTCCATCAATCCCATTTCAATCAAAATTTTGGAGTCGGACAGCTTGCTGTCAGTTTTTGCTGGAGTCAGCCATAAGCCATGTGCAGTAGCAAGCTCCTGCACTCCAAAATCTCCATCACAGAGCAACCAATGCAAAGCATAACGATGTGGTTCGTTTGCGATAAGGTTATCAATGACAAGCCAGCGGTCATCTTCTAATATCATCACAGTTCGTTTGTGAGCCACGGGTTTGTAGCCATTGTGTTCGCCTTGCCAGATTTTTTCGTTGTGTTTAAGAACTTTGCCTTTTGCCCAATTCGTCCACGTGAAGCGACTGAACATGGTCATTTGGTCTTTGCCATCTACAGTTACTGTATTATGAACAGAGGTGCGTGCAAAACCATTGCGCCAGATGCCTTTACCGCTGTATAGATAGGTCCCCGCATCGCAGGCGATATTGTGACCGTGAATCCACAAGTCTACGTGGAGTTGGTCGGCGTGGGAGGGGCGGGAGCGGAAGTCCGTGCAGCGGATGAGGGCTTTGCTGTTTGCACCGCGGAGGAGGAATACTCCCCCATTAAGAAAACTTGTGCTATCTTGACTCTCCCTCACCCTAACCTCTCCTTCGGAGCGCTTCGCAGTCTCCCGCTGGGAGAGGGGACTCGTGCCATATAACCAAAATATATCTTCGTCCCATTCACCAGAGTCAAATAATGATTCGCCTTTTGTTATAAAGGAACCCAACTGCAAAAGCGGACGATAATCGGTGAAGTCGCAGTTGTTCAATGGCAGGACTAAGGCACCATCATTTGAACCATAGACAGGCATTTGTCCTGTTTGGGGGTCGATAAGTTGGGAGAGGTAGGTGATAGAGGATGAGGTTTTTTGATAAACGAGACTGGAGACTGGAGATTGGTTTAACTCGCCTAGTCGAATCATGTACAGATAGATTTGCAGGATAAAGCGATGATAATTCAGCGAATACATAGAGTAACTACCATCGTGGAAAATTTGTTTAACTGCTTCCTCTTCGAGTAGTTTCTTACCTAGTGCAAGATATTTTTCCGCGTCTTTCAATTCGGGGAAAAGCAATCCAACTAACCATAATCCAAAGGCTTCGCTGATGGTGTGATTGCTTTTTGTGGAAATAGCGTAGTCAATGTTCTTATAGATCCGTTCGGCTTGTGCGGCGACGAACGTAGTGAACCGCGCGATGTGTTGAGGAGTTGCAGAAGGAGAATTAGAGAATTGGTAGTAACCGAACATCCATGCCATGAGGCGGAGGACGATTTCCTGTCCGTCTTTCCAGTTGGCGCCTGTGTTCGGAGGATTATGTTCCGCCCAATCAAGAATCAATTGCCAGAAGGCTTCGGCGTATTTTTCATCTTGAGAGGCGGCATAGGCGCGGACGAGGGTGTAGACAAAACTGAATCGGTTCGCTTCCCAGATAAATTTGATATCAATGTTGGCATCGTCGGAGATTTGGGACCAGTGTTTGGTAGATATGTCACTCTGAGGGAGCGCACTTAGCGACCGAAGAGTCTCGGATGGTTGATGTAGAGACCCTTCGCTATCGCTCAGGGTGACATAGCTGGAAAAATAATCTTGCTGCCAATTGGGAGGAAAACCAGTTTGATGAAATTGATGAGCAAAATATCTTATTTCGCCAGATAAGATTCGATTGGCTTCATCAATAGCGGTTTGCTTATTCCATGGGAGGGTTGAAGGTAAACGCGCTTCGTCTGCGCTCGACAATCGCTCGCTCCGTTCAGCGCGAAGAGAACCGAAAAAAAACTTAGGAGAATTTTGTTTTCGCCATTGAGTATATGATTCAGGGTTCGATGAGATATCTTTCTTCAACCAAGTTTCAAGCGGGCGGTCAT
This sequence comes from Anaerolineae bacterium, assembly GCA_022616105.1. Taxonomy (GTDB): domain Bacteria; phylum Chloroflexota; class Anaerolineae; order Anaerolineales; family Villigracilaceae; genus Defluviilinea. The sequence goes on from JAKEFL010000231.1 coordinate 11,994, forward strand.
TCCATCTATATTGTGGCATTTGCAAACGGATGAGTCCCGTGCGGAGGCGAAAGGCGTAGACGAGGCGAAAGACTGACCAACGGAATCCAAGCTCTCGGTAGAGCGAAGCGAACGTCTGGAGTTTCATCAACATTAAGAAGGGATTTAAAACACGAAGGAAAATCCTTAAGGATTAAGAACCTTAGTGGACCTCACCTGCACTTGCGCCAGGTGCAAGTGTCGTGTCCTTTGTGGTTAAAGATTTTGCATGGCGAGATAAGAGAATCCAAATGAGCGGAAGTCCCAAAATAATCAATGGCGGGGCATAGACTTGTCCCCATGACCACGCGTAGGAGAGCAGGCCCGCGAGCAGAGTCAGGGAAATATACAATGTGCTAATGGCTGCATGACTGTAGCCGCCAATGACCAGACGTTGATAGAGATGTGTGCGATGCGCGGTAAAAATATTTTCACGTTTGAGGGCTCGGCGAATGAAAGTTACGCCCGCGTCCATGATGAAGGTCCACATCAGGAGCGTGCCGAGCATGAGCGCGTCGCCGCTTTGATCGGACGATATCAAAGGTAGAGCCGCAAAGGTATAACCGAGAAACGTGCTGGCAACGTCGCCCATGAAAATTTTTGCAGGCGACCAGTTATGACCCAGAAAACCCAAGCTGCTCGCAGCGATGGCTAATGCAATCCAAAACGCAAACGGACTATGCGCGTTGGTCGCTAGCAACATCCAGCCTAGACTACCTGCAAATGCCACACCGCCCGCGATGCCGTCAATACCGTCCATGAAGTTATAGGCGTTCGTCAAGCCGATGATCCACAAAAACGTGATGACGACTCCTACCACTCCCAGTTGCAATTCTCCGAACAATGGAATCGTGACCGATTTGAAATACCCCAACCCATAAATCGAGACCACCGCGACAAGCCCGTGCACCGCAAAACGGACGCGCGTCGAAAGGGATGAGACATCGTCGCGCCAACCTAACCATGCAATGACCAAACCACATGCAATATAAATAAGCACACGGCTTGCATCCGCTTCCTTCATTGACCATAAAGCTGTCGCTATTACCAACATAACAATTGCCAGCCCGCCCCCGCGCGGCGTGGGCATGGAATGTAAACTGCGTTCGTTTGGATGGTCTATGATTTGACGTCGGTCCGCGTAACGACGAATGAGGTAGACGCCGATGTAAGAGAGGATGGTGAGTAGGAGGAAGATAAGAAGTTGGGTCACAGAGATGATTGTAAACGAGACTTGAAATTTTCGCTCTCAATAACTCAATGATAGAATTAGCAAATGGCATCCCCCACTCAACTCAAATTGGGATTTGATGGCACTGAAGAAGTTCAGGAAGAAGAAAAGAAATCTGAACTTTCCAATGGTCGCGCCAATAAATTATCTCTTCAAGACCGTGCCTTTCATGATTGGTATCGGTTTGTTTTGTCATTTCCACCGCACTTGGTTAGAGAGTACATCACAAAATTTGAACTGAGTCAAAATAGTGTTGTACTAGACCCATTCTGCGGTACAGGAACAACACTGGTTGAAGCAAAGTTAACAGGAATGAAAGCCATTGGTTTAGAAGGTAATCCTTTCCCACATTTTGCTTCATCAGTCAAGACTGAATGGAACTTGGATGCAGATTTGCTTTCGTCGTATGCACAAAAAATAGCAGATGAAGTATTGGATGTTCTGAAGTCGCAAGGCATTGACGACAATTTTCCTCTTGAAATAGATAACAAGAAACTAAGAACTCTCTCGCCAGAGGCAGAAAAACTTATCTTGACAAACTCAATAAGTCCACTTCCGTTACACAAGACACTGGTTTTGTTCGAACTCCTCAAAAAGCATGAGACAGAACCTTATTATCGCCATTTACTTTTGGCTTTGGGAAATGCTTTGGTGTTCAAAATCAGTAATTTGCATTTTGGTCCAGAAGTGGGAGTCAGGAATCCTAAAATTGATGTTCCTGTTGTTTCAAATTGGCTGGTTGAAGTCGATAAAATGATAAAAGACTTGCGCAAGATTGCAGGAAAATCATTTTCAGACACTCAAGTCCACTTGACAGATGCTCGCAACTTGGAAATATTGGAACCAAATTCTGTTGATGCAGTCATTACATCACCCCCCTATCCAAATGAAAAAGATTACACTAGAATTACAAGGCTCGAGTCGGTTCTACTTGGGTTTATTAATAACAAAAAGGAATTGCAGGAATTAAAGAGAAAACTTGTGAGGTCAAACACGCGCGGTATTTACAAAGATGATGATGATGATAAGTGGGTTACCGATATTCCAGAAATCCAACGTATTGCACAGGAAATCGAAAAACGTCGGATTGAACTTGGAAAAGATTCGGGGTTTGAAAAACTATATCCAAAAGCTGCAAAATTATATTTTGGTGGTATGGCAAAACACCTGTCCAGTCTGCGCAAGGTTCTTCGCCCTGGGGCGCGGCTTGCCTATGTAGTCGGTGACCAAGCGTCTTATTTACGCGTAATGATAAGAACCGGCCAGCTTTTGGGAGATATTGCCCAGAAACTCGGCTATGAACTCGTTGACATTGACTTATTCCGTACTCGATTGGCAACAGCCACAAAGGAACAATTGCGAGAAGAAGTAGTTATCCTAAAATGGAGTGGGTAAGGATCATGGAAAACAAAGAAGCCAATCGTTACTCCAGAATTCTTGAAGCCATTTTTATAAAACGCTTCAAGAAAGGTACGACTGAGATTGAATTCGAACGTGCAGAATTCAGCCAAGTTGCAGACGAATTAGGAATTGTCCTTCCTAAAAACTTGGGAGATGTTCTCTATTCATTCAGGTACAGAACGAATTTGCCAAAGTCCATCACTTCAAAAGCCCCGAAAGGTTATGAATGGATTATAAGGCCGGCAGGCAAGGGAAAATACAAACTTGTAATTGCCAAGCAATCAAATATTATCCCATCAACTATTCTAGCAGAGACAAAAATTCCAGATGCAACCCCAGGCATCATAGCCAAATATTCAATGAACGACGAGCAATCCTTATTGGCAAAACTTCGCTATAATCGCTTGATTGACATTTTTACTGGTTTGACTTGCTATTCCCTACAAAATCATTTGAGAACAACTTTGAGCGACGGCTCGCAAGTGGAAACCGACGAAATCTATATCGGCTTAGATAAGCGCGGTGCGCATTATATACTGCCAGTTCAAGCGAAAGGTGGCAAAGACAAGATTGGTGTGATACAAATTGAACAAGATTTTGAAATGTGTACAATCAAATTTCCAGGTTTGGTTTGCCGTCTCATTGCTGCACAATTTATTGATAAAAACCTGATTGCCCTTTTTGAGTTCGAACCTTCAAAAGATGGAATAAAAGTCACTTCTGAAAAGCATTATCGCTTGGTAAAACCAGACGAACTATCACCAGAAGAGTTGAAAAATTATTTGGTAAGGCAAGATTAGTTTCATAACTGTTTACGATATGAACTAACATTTGCCTGAAACAAGGAACTCGGAGGCTTTCACCTCCGAGTTCCTTGTTTATGCTGGTCTCACACGGGAATAGTCAACGTGCTTTACTCAATTCAATTCTTATCCTTCCTCAAACGAAACGGACTGACCCCAAAATCCCTCTCTGCTTCCGCATAACTAAAATCCTCATTCTCATTCAGGCGCAAGACCTGTTCCGCTTTGATTAGGAATGCGTCCGAGAAGTTTTTCGCTAACAACCCTTGAAAAAATGTTAGCATTGTGCTAACATAGAGTCGTGTACAAAATCATCATCAAGAAAGAAGCCTCAAAATCGTTGAACAAACTTCCACGCAATATAGCAAAGACGATTCGTGAGAAACTTGAAGCTATTGCTGCCAACCCATACGCTGACCATCCAAATGCGAAAAAACTACAAGGAAGAGATGGTTACCGTCTCAGAGTTGGAGACTGGCGAGTAATTTACGAAATACAAAATAATGAATTGGTAATATTGGTTCTGAGAGTTGCTCCACGCGGAGAGGTGTACCGATGAAAGAAAATATTCAATTAATTGAACGAGATGGCAAGCCTGAATGGGCTATTCTTCCTTATGAGGATTATCTATATCTTCTTGAGCAGGCTGAAATGCTTGAAGATATCCGCGACTACGATGCTGCAAAAGCCGAGCTTGAAAATGGAGAAGATGAACTAATTCCCTCTGAAGTTGTATTTGCGATTCTGGACGGCGAAAATCCTATCAAGGTTTGGCGCGAGTATCGCGGGCTGACACAACAACAACTGGCAGACGCGGCGGGAATTAGCAAGCCCTATCTCTCGCAAATCGAAACAGGCAAACGGACAGGGACGACTGAAATCTTATCCGCGATTGCGAAGGTGTTAGATGTGTCGCTGGATGAGGTAGTAGAAAGAAAAGAGTAAAATTTGGCGGCGAAGAGCCACCTTTTTGTTTGAGTTAAGAGACTTTACTCAACTCCAATCTTATCCCTCCTCAAACGAAAACGGACTGGACCAAAAGTATATTCACTCAACACTGCGCAAGCGCGCTGCATGAAAGGTCAACAGACTCCAGATCACTAGGAGACTCGCAAATATCAATGGTGGAGCGATATAACTGCCTTGCAACCAGATATGGGAAAGGTATCCTGCAAGCAGCGTTAGCACAATATATAAGGAACTTATCGTTGAGTGCTTGTATCCACTGATGACCAGGCATTGAAACAGGTGGGAACGATGACGCGAAAAAATATTTTCGCGTTTGATCAAACGCCCAATGAAGGTCACACTTGCATCCATAATGACGGTCCACATCAAAAGTGTCCCGATCAGTAACGCATCTCCCCTTTGATCGGAAACGATCAGTGATAGAACAGCGAAACTATAACCAAGAAACGTGCTGGCAGCATCGCCCATAAAAATTTTAGCAGGTGACCAGTTATGTCCAAGAAAGCCCAAACTGCTGGCTGCAATTGATAGTGCAACCCAAAAAGCAAAGGCATTATTGACGTTTAATGAAAGCCACATCCAGCCCAAGCCCGCGCTGAACGCCACGCCGCCCGCCATGCCGTCAATGCCATCCATAAAATTAAAAGCGTTTGTCAAACCGACAATCCACAAAAACGTGATGATGATTCCAACCACTCCAAGTTGAAGTTCACCAGACGATGCCAATGTGATGACCTTGAAATATCCCATCCCCCATATGGAAATCATAGCGACGAGACCTTGAATTACCAGGCGGAAGCCTGCAGGTAAGGAATGAACATCATCGCGCCAGCCCATCCAGGCGATGATGGATCCGGAGACAATGTAAATCAGACTTCGTTTCCAATCCGTTTCATTAGCCACCCATGCGCCTGTTGCAAGCACAAGGATGGCAATGACCAGCCCTCCCCCGAGCGGCATTGGAATGGAATGTGAACTGCCTTCATTTGGGTGATCCATAATCTTATACTGCAATGCCAAACGGCGAATATAGAAAACACCGATGTAGGAGAGAACGGACAGGAGGCAAAACACAGTAACTTGCAACATATCAATGTCCCCGTAAACCTTCCAATTCAAGTTTTATTCCATCTTCAAAAGACAAGGGAGCATAACTAAAATCCCTTTGTGCATCTGCATATGAAAATGCCTTATCTTCATTCAGCCGCAGCACCTGCTCCGCTTTGAGGGGAAACGGAATACGCATCCGCTCAAATAGTCTCAGCAGGGATATCACAGGACGTGATGGTATCTGGATTTTTCCAACACGCTTCTTCATCTGTCTGGCTATCGTATCGATGACCTCATTATAGGTAAGCGGATGTTTCCCAGCGATATTGTAATTCTTGCAGATGGTTTGATCCTTCAATAAGCAATTCACGATTGCCTGTGAAACATCATCCACATATACAGGCTGTTGCAGGGAATTCCCATCGCCAAAGACAGGGACAATCGGAGAGGTACGCATAAATCGGATCAGCCACCACATGTTTCTGTCACGTGGGCTTCCATAGATCATGGTCGGGCGCAGGATGGTGTATTTCAACCCGCTGTTTTCAATCGCATGTTCCGCAGCAACACGGACCTTCTTGCTGTTCGCGTTCAATTGTGTAAAGATGGCTGTCGTGCTGATGAAGACCGCGCGTTCAATGCCCGCCTTCATGGCTGCGCTGAGGATCGACTCCGCGTGACCAAATCCGAGAGAGGCAATGTTGACGAGGGCATCTGTCCCCTGTATCGAAGCGGTGAGGGCTGGGGTGTCGGATAAATCTCCTGACGCCCACTCAATTTCCGGCTGAAGAAGAAGCGAGCGGTCACTTGTCAGACGGCAAAGACAACGTACCTGGAATCCGTTTTGCAGCAGCAAAGGAACGACTCGTGAGCCAGCGAATCCGGTCGCGCCTGTGACAAAGACTTTCATGTCTTCACTAAATTTTTAAGCAGTTGCAAAGTTTCATCCAACTTATCATGCCGATCAAGATGCCTGACCAGATACGCGCGCGCATTCATTCCCATTTGATTTGTGCGCTGAGGGTCTTTTGAAAGTTCGAGAATTGTTTTTGCAAGCATTTCATCATCCCCAGGGTTGACATAGATTCCCCCATCAGAGGACTCGATCACTTCGCGGATGACGCCGTCGATCACAAGGATGGTAGGGCGCGCAGCCGCCATATAATCGAAAACCTTGTTCGGATAGGTTGTGCGAAACATGGGAATATTCTGTAAGATCGCCAGGCACACATCCGACGAAGCCAGCACAAAGGGCATCTCTTTTTTCGGACAAGGACCTGCGAAGATTATGTTATCGAGTTTCTTATGACTTGCTTCCGCCTCCAGCCGCGTCCGTTCCTTGCCATCACCGAACAGGATAAAACGGATTTTGGATTCATCCTGCAAACGCAAGGCTGCGCGCAGGATCGTATCAATGTCGTTTGCCTGTCCTAATGCTCCTGCATAAACAACTGTGAATTTATCATCCAATCCGAATTTCTTTCGGATGTGTGAGCCATCCACATTTGGGTTAAACATGTTGATATCTGTTCCATAAGGAATGAATGTGATCTTCTTTCCAGGCACGCCTTTGCCAAGCAGATATTCCTTATAGGCAGGTGAATTGACTAATATATGTGTTGCATGTTTATACAGGAAGTTTTCAAGCCAGCGCGCAGGCACAATGACAATTGGATTCCTGATCACGCCCATGCTAATCCCGAACTCGGGCCACAGATCGCGCACCTCCAGCAGGAAGGGTTTGCGCCGCAGCCAGGCTACAAACCATGCAGATAGCGCTTGAAAGATCTGCGGTGTTGTGCCCATGATGATGTCCGCATCTTTCACGAATAAAGCCGTCCACACGGAACTGAACATAAAGCTGAAAAAGGAAACAATACGCCAAAAATAACTGCGATGCAGTTCAGGATAGATATAAGCGCGAAGGATTCGCACACCATCAATGACCTGTTCGGTGAACATACCGCGATGCTTTACAATGCGTTGACCAGTCTGGTAATTCAGGTCACTGGCAACGATGACCAATTCGTGTCCATGTTTGAGCAAGTATTGAGCCATTTCAAAGTGGCGAGTATGCCCCGGTTCATCAGGAGAAACAAAAGCTTGATGGAGCAATAAGATTTTCATCTATGGTCATTATAAATTATATATGGGATAAAGAACCGCTCATGCTGCGCCCAGGCATGTCTCGCTTCGATGGCATCCACCAGTTTAGAAATTTTCCTACAGTCAAAATACTTAATGTTATTACTCACCCAGATTTGAATTTAACAATATTTTCAAAATCAACATGAATTATAATAAGCGTATAAGGATTCCATACAAATCCATCGCGAATCCTCATATTCACCCCAATACAACAAATAGAAAGGAATTACCATGGGCCTCTTCTCAAAAATTCTTGAAAAGCTTGGGATTAAAAAGGACAAACAGGCGGGAGCAACTGCGACTGTCACTGAAAAGCCTGCCGCGTCAGCTCCGGCACCAAAGGTCAGTGCACCTGCCAAGCCAGCCCCAGCAGCCACATCCAGGGCTGCCTCTACACCCAAACCTGCTCCGGTTCCAGTTACACCCAAAGTGGCAGCTCCGACTCCGATTTCAGAAGTTGATGTGGTTAGCAAGCTTGAGGGACTTGCCGCCAATAATCCCGCAAAACTTAACTGGAAGGTATCGATCGTGGACCTTCTAAAACTCCTCGATCTGGAAAGCAGTTTTGAGGCACGCAAGGAAATGGCAGTCGAGCTTGGCTGTCCTCCCGAACTGATGAATGATTCTGCCAAGATGAATACATGGCTTCACAAGAAAGTTCTACAGGAAATTGCCGAAAACGGCGGAAATGTTCCAAAGGAACTGTTAGACTAGAGAAAAATCAATGTATCAGCAGCGTGGACTTGAATAAGTCCACGCTGTTGTGATTTATTCAGACAAGTTGTTGAAAATGATTGGGACTCTTAATAAAGTCTCATTTTCATTTTAGAAAGGAAATAACCCTGAGAGTCTTTGAGAGTCTCACTGCATAGAATTATATGTGAAGAAAGGAATTTATTCATGGAAATCCCAAGACACTGGAGACTCAAAAAACAACGCTACGGGCTGGTCGGTGAAGTTTGCCCCCATTGCGATTACAAGATTTTCCCCCCACGAGATGTCTGCCCAAACTGTGGCGACGAAGCCAAAGACCTCTATACATTTAGCGGCAAAGGCGAAGTGTACTCTTATACTACCGTTTATGAAGCCCCCAGCGGCTACGATAGCAGCGCCCCTTATACTGTGGCACTCGTAAAACTGGACGAAGGTCCCATGGTCACTGCCCAACTTACAGATGTAGACAATGACGCGGTTGAAATCGGTATGCCTGTTGAGATGGTTACCCGCAAGATGCGAAATGACGGGGATGAGCGCGGACTCATCGTCTATGGCTACAAATTTCGTCCCCGCCTGGCTGTTGCATAATCTCTCGTAAGGTGGAATGGCATCCCGCCCTACGTGCCATTACAAAAAGCAATTTAGATACCCATCGTCCTGCCGAATTGGCAGGACGATTTTGTTATGTACAAATATAAAGTTGTATAATACGGACATCCCCTTCTTTGGAACGTTCCATGACATCTATTCCACACCTCAAAAAATCCGATGTCGTCCGATGGACAGATGAAATTTATTTTCAACGGGGTCAAAAGTACTTTGAAGCGGAAGCCATTTATGACCAACGCCGTGAGGGAATGACGCTCAAATCCAAATGCTCTGGGAGCCAGGCGCCTTTTTATCAGCAGAAAGTGATATTCGACAGCAAAGGGATTCAGTCTGCGGAATGTTCCTGTCCCGTGGGCGATGGCGGACATTGCAAACATGCCGTTGCGTTACTGCTTACATGGGTCAACGATCCTGATTCGTTTCAAGAAGTTGAAGCGCTGGAGGAGATTCTCGAAAAACGAACCAAAGCTGAACTGATTGTCATTGTTAAACAAATGCTCGATCAGGAACCAGATCTCGAGTCCCTCCTGGATTTGCCATTTTCACAGGAAGAAAGCCAGCCGCTCAACGTCAAAGCGATTCGTCAACAGGCGCAAAATGCTTTTCGTAATGTGGATTATGAATGGGGCTACACGCGCGAAATCAAACAGGTTTTGAATCCGCTTTTGAAACTCGCGGCGAGTTATCTCGCCCGTAATGATGCGGAAAATTCCGCCCTCATATATGAAACCATCATCGAATCCATTATAGACAATGAAAATGCGGCTCTTGGCGATAAAGAAGGAGAATTGCTGAGGGTTGTATATGATTGCGCTGAGGCCCTCGGAGAGTGTCTAACTCCTATCGCTGACTCGAAGACGCGGATTGAGATTTTACAAATCTTATTCAGCGCCTATCGGTGGGACACTATCAAAATAGGCGGCGTCGGCGCAGCGGACTGTGTGCCAGAAATTCTCACATCACAAACAACATCTAAAGAGCAGAAAGAAATAGCACAATGGACGCGCGAAATCATGCCAAAAGGAAACAGTTGGAGCGATGGCTACCATCGCGAAGTCCTGGGCAGGCTATTGCTCGACCTTGAGGCAAATACTCTCGATGATGAAGCCTATTTGAAGATCTGCCGAGAGACAGGGCGATTGAACGACCTGATCGAACGCCTGCTCAAACTCAAAAGAATTCAAGAAGCCGAAGAAGATGCCAAAGCCGCGGAAGATTATCCGCTTTTTCGTGCGCTTGAGATTTTTACAAAACACAAACAAGCCGACCTTGCCGAAAAAATTGTGACGGAACGCTTGAAAACAATCGAAGATGACCGCCTGATAGAATGGCTTTCAGAAAGATACAAACAACGCGGCAATTTGGCTGGCTCATTAAATTTAGAAGAACGCTTATTCCGGAAATACCCTAACATCGAGAAATACAAAAAACTTCACAAACTGGCAGGGCAGCTTGACCGCTGGGGGCATTTGCGGGCCCAAATCATCAGCGAACTTGAAAACAAAAAGGATTTTCATTTCCTGATAAGTATCTACCTTTTTGAAAAAGAAGTGGGGAAAGCGCTTGCAATGCTTGAAAAATTACCGCCTCGATGGGGAGACCATTCTACGCAATTTGAAGTGGCACAGGCGGCAAAGAAGCAATATCCTCAGGAAGCCATTCGAATATTCACGAATGAAGCAGAACGATTTATTGACTTTCGCAACCGCGACAGTTATTCACAAGCCGCGCTTTGCCTGCATGAGGTTCGCGATATCTATCGCCAAATGAACGAAATGGAATCCTGGAACAAACTCATCAAAGAAATACGCGAACGGTATAAAAAACTCCCTGCCCTTCAGGACGAATTGCATCAACTCAAGTTATGACCATCACAGCCCAGTCAACCGAGTTTGCTTCAGAGTTCTGTTGCATCAATTTGCCATTTATGGCATAATAATTTCATGAAATTTGCTGAGTTGCTTTCCCTTGTTGGAGATCAACCGGTTTTTGAAACGGGATTGCTCCTGGCAGGGAATGTAGACCCCAATGATGTGCGTCGCCAACTCTCACGCTGGGTGCACACTGGAAAAATTCGCCAACTACGACGGGGGTTGTATATGTCTGCGCCGCCATACCAGAATGTCGTACCACATCCTTTTTTAATTGCCAATGCGCTCATGCCTGGCTCCTACGTCAGCGAACAATCAGCATTGGCGTATTATGGGCTGATTCCAGAATACACGCCTCGCACACTCAGTGTTACGATGTCGCGCCCAGCACAATGGGAGGATGGTTTTGTTTTTCGGCATCTTGCCCCGCACCTGTTTTTTGGCTATCAATCCATCGAAGTTGCTCAGAGACAGCATGTCTTTGTTGCACATCCCGAGAAAGCCCTGCTTGACTTGGCGCATCTTACACCAAATTCAGATTCACTAAAGTATTTGTCCCAATTACGCTTGCAAAATCTGGAACGTTTAAATTTGGACCGACTGTATGGTTTTGCCGAACGCGCTGGCAAGCCCAAGTGGAAACGAGTTGCCCACCAGGTTATCGTGTTGGCACGGCAGGAAGAAAGCGAATATGAGGAGTTACGATGAAAGAACATCTGGCAACATTGATTCAATCGTCACCGTCTCCTGTTGAAGCACGTAACCTGGCGCGCGAATACTTGCAAGCTCTGATCTTGCAAAGTCTACAGCGAGCAAGTGCAATGACCTCATTTGCGTTTCATGGAGGTACTGCCTTAAGATTTTTATATTCCCTGCCGCGTTATTCTGAAGACCTGGATTTTGCTCTTGAACGTGCATCCGATTCATACAATTTTCGATCCTTCCTTCAAACCATTCGCAAAGATTTGGAAACACAAGGATATGCCATCGCGCTCAAGGTAAACGATCAGAAAACGGTCCACAGTGCATTTGTCCGTTTTTCAGGGTTGCTCTATGAGTTGAAATTGACTCCGCATCAGGATGAAATTTTGGCGGTGAAACTTGAAGTGGATACTAACCCACCAAAGGGAGCCGTATTGAATACATCGCTTGTTCGCCGTCACATTTTACTTAATTTACAACACCATGATCAGTCATCTTTGCTTGCTGGCAAACTTCATGCAATTTTGCAACGCCCATATCTCAAAGGACGCGATATATATGATCTCCTCTGGTATTTGAGTGATAGGAATTGGCCCGCCCCCAACCTGATTTTGCTGAATAATGCATTGAAACAAACAAACTGGGATGATCCAACCCTGACTGCGGAAAACTGGCGTGAGATCGTACGCACTCGAATCGGATCAAGTTCCTGGGAGCGCGTTATGGATGATGTTCGCCCATTCCTCGCATCGCAACAGGAAATCGAGTTGTTGACAAAGGAAAACCTGATCAGGCTGCTCAAGAAAGATTCTTTGGATTAAAGCCTATGTCCATTTATGCCGAATGCGTCTACAAAACACGTACCTGAGCGTGATGGGAAGGCCAATGACACACGTCGCAAGCAGATGCCGTCACGCTGTGCTTCGATGTTCTCCATAATATCCCCTGTCAATTTTGACAGGGCAATTTTGTTTCTATCTTAAAGTTGTATAATCCCTGCATCCTATTCTTTGGAACCTAATGTGATATCCACTACGAATTTACTTTCCATCTCATCCATTCTAAAAGACACCTTCGGCTACGATACCTTTCGTCCGCTTCAACGTGAAGTGATCGAAAACGTGATGGCTCGCCGCGACACGCTCGCAGTCATGCCCACGGGCGGAGGCAAATCACTCTGCTATCAAATCCCGTCGCTCCTTTTTGATGGGCTTACTGTCGTTGTCTCTCCTCTCATTTCGTTGATGAAAGATCAAGTGGAGCAGTTGCGCGCCTTTGGTGTCCCTGCCCTGTTCCTCAACAGTTCGCTGGCGCCACAGGAATATCAGGAGAACATGGACTATATAAAGCGCGGCGAAGTAAAACTGTTATACGTCGCGCCTGAAACGCTCCTCACCCCGCGTATCCTCTCACTCCTTTCGTCGCTTCAAGTGGACTGCCTGACGATTGACGAAGCCCACTGCATCTCAGAATGGGGTCACGACTTTCGCCCTGAATATCGTCAAATCATCGAAATACGAAAACGATTCCCAAACGCGGTCTGTCTCGCCCTTACTGCTACTGCCACCTCGCGCGTGCGGCAGGATATTCGCTCCACCCTCAAGTTCACAACCACAAACGAATTCATCGCCAGTTTCAACCGCGAAAATCTCTATATCGAAGTCATTCGCAAACGCGACCCGATCGGGCAAACCATTCAGATGCTTGAACGTTTCAAGGATCAATCAGGCATCATTTATTGTTTCTCGCGTAAACAAGTGGATGAACTCGCCGCGTATCTCGCTTCAAAAGGATATTCTGTCCGTCCATATCACGCGGGATTGGAAGATTCAGACCGCCGCAGAAATCAGGAGGCATTCATCCGCGATGACGCACAAATCATCGTTGCCACCATTGCGTTCGGCATGGGCATCAACAAGCCAAACGTACGCTTTGTCATTCACTTCGATCTGCCCAAGAGCATTGAAGGTTATTATCAGGAAATCGGCCGCGCGGGACGTGACGGCTTGCCCGCGCATTGTCTTCTCCTCTACAGTTATTCGGATGCCGCCAAAATCAACTACTTCATTGAACAAAAGGATGGGGACGAAAAACGCGTCGCCATTGAACATCTGAATGCAATCGTACGTTATGCGGAAGATGAGATGACCTGCCGCCGCAAACCGCTCCTCAACTACTTCGGCGAATCATTCCAAGCTGACACCTGCTCCAACTGCGACAACTGTACCTCCGCCCCTACCGCGCTGACAGATATCACAGTCTTCGCACAGAAATTCCTCTCCTGCGTCAAACGCGCGGAGGAAAAATTCGGCGCGGGTCATATCACAGATATATTGCTCGGTTCGAAAAACGAAAAGGTCCTGCGCTGGGAACATGACAAACTGTCCACGTATGGCATCGGCCCGGAACTTACGAAGAAACAATGGATGCACATCGCGCGTCAACTCATGACAATGGGGTATCTGAAACAGGAGGGCGAGTATCACACATTGAGTCTCACGGCGCGGGCGTTGGATGCGCTCAAGAAAAGAGAACCAATTTTCGGCGTCGTGCAGGAAGCGGAGCGTGTCCGAACAAAAGGAAAGAAGAAAGTGGAGTTGGAGTATAACCACGCTTTGTTTGCATTGCTCCGTCAAAAACGCAAAGAGATGGCAGACGAAGCAGGTGTACCTCCATACGTCATCTTCTCCGATCGAACCCTCATAGAAATGTCCGCTTATTATCCACAGTCGTTTGCAAGCCTCCTGAATATCTCTGGTGTGGGACAGGCAAAAGCCAGTCAATATGGCGACGCGTTTTTGGAAGTTATTCAATCATATTGTAAAAAGCATAGACTCGCGGAAATCCCTCATCCCCGACTCCGCGAAGCGTCCCGAGGGGAGAAGGGAGCGGCATCCCCCTTTCCCAATGGGAGAGGGGCTGGGGGTGAGGGAGAACTGAGCGAGCGCACGTGGCTCGTCGCTGAAGCATTCAATGAAGGTGCGACGATTCAAAATTTAATGGAACGACATCAAGTCACAAAAGGAACGATTCTCGAACATCTCACAAAATACGTGATGGCAGGCAACATCCTGCGAAACGGAGAAGACCTGGTATCGCTTGCAGCGGTCACGGCCGAACAAAAACAAGCCGCCTTCACTGCGTTCGATGAACTCAGCCCAACATTTCTCAAACCTGTGTTTGACAAGTTGAACGGAACATTGAATTACGATGAATTGAAAATTTTGCGAATGTTGTATTTGATCGCGCGACAGGGGTAAGTCCGCTTTAGCGGGGTTTGTACGAATAGCACGGGGGTTTATCCCCGTGCGAGCAATGTCTGGCGGAATTCATCATGCGCGCAAATTGTGAGTCATCCCCTCGTTACCCGCACGGACGTCAACGTCCGTGCTACACTACACCTACAAAGACGGCTGAAGCCGCCTACTTAAAGGAAAATAAGAAATGCCCGAATATCCCGAATATGTGCATAAAACACTCGCCCGTGCGCGGGAGGAAGGTCAATGGCACGCGGCACAGTCAGACGCCGCGGGGTTGTGTTTTGATGTACTCGCGCTCTTCCCTGATTGCGAAGAAGCGAAGGAACTGGTCTATGAACTCTTTTGCGATGAATGGACAATTTATGATAACCGCGTTGCGGTTCAACAAAACATTGATGAATGGGACGATCGCCCGTGGCAACAACGCCGCAGGCTGGCATTGTCTTATCGCTTCATGAGTCGCTGGGATGGCAAGTATGAAACCAAAATGGACAGGGGCGGACCTAAAGATGTGCGAAAGATTCTCGATGATGGAAAAATGGAATTGCTCGGCGCATATTGTCTTGGAGATGAGGAATGTACAGATTATGCCTGGTCCATTTTTGCGGATGCTATTCACAAAGCCAAAGACCCACAATCAACCTTGTTCTGGATCGGATGGCAATATGCCGACCTTGGCTTCTTTGCAGACGCGGCAGAAGCGCTCGGCGAATTATGCTCGCGTTTCAACGATGCAGATGCAAGACGCCTTCTTGCTGAGGTCGTCTGGTGGCGCGACAATGCCCATCGCATTCCGTGGATTCCGCCTGCGGGTGATGGCTCACGGTATGATCGAATGATAAAACAAATTGACCCCAATGCCCTTACAACACGGGAATATATTCAAAGAACGCGCAACGAAAATCAAAAGGAGCGCATCGCACCGTATCGTCCCAGCATTGACAAACAACTGGCGAATCTTTTCAACCGATCCATTCCTGATAAAAAAGAACTGCCTGCCTCCACCCTTGTAGATTGGAGTTTCCTGGATCAGGATGACGGTCAACCCGGCGAACTCCCTGATTGGGCGAAAAGGCAAATCAAACGACTCGAACGCCTCAAAGATGACGATGATGTGTCGAAGGAAATGATCGAGCACATGATTCAAACACACAAATGGACGCGCAACATCCCGCCTCCCTCCACGCCGCCTCGTTACGACCCGAACGAGCCGCCTTTCGATCCAAGTGAATTTCTTGGCGATGCAGATCTCGATTTGGATGATGACGACTGATTTGAAATGATGCCGCTCCCTGGAGCGGCTTTTTTGTAACTTCTGCAATGCTATAATCCGCACATCTTTTGGGTAAGAGATATTGCATGAATTGCATGAGGAACCTTCTTACAAGGAACTGGCTCCAGGACTTATCAGACCAGCAAAAGGATGTTTTGCTGGGTCTCTTTATAGTTTTGGTAGTCGCTGTTTTATATTACTTTCAATGGGCTTTTTATTTAACAGGGCTTGAAGGAAGCAAAGTCAATGTAGATCAGCCCGAAAGATATTTTTGGTGGGCAAATGACTCGCGCAGTTATCGTTCGGCAGGCGAATGGCTATTTGGACGTGAGGTTACAAATGCAATTGGAGAACGTCCCTGGCTTTACCCGTTCATGCTGGGACTGGCTCGCACACTTTTCGGGGGCAATGCAGAAGGGGTAATATGGGTCAGTCAATTTTTGATGTGGCTTGTAAGCGGACTCTTCATCTATATTGCACTGCAAAACGGCACAAAGTCTACAATACTCTCGATGACCGGAGCGGGCATCTTCTTCTCGCATCCATCTCCACTGATCCTTACTTTCCATGGAATGACGGAATCATTGAACATCCTTTTGATCGCGATCTTATGCTGGGTCCTGATCACAGAAATTGAGGACCGCTATTATTTTGTTATCCTGCTCGTAAGCCTTGCAACTGTAACGAAACCAATTTATTTGTTATTCCTGGTTATGCTGATTATCTATGTCATAGCGCAACACAAACAAACTCCAAGATTAAGACAAATTGGAATCGTCGCTTTACTGCTTATCCCGATTTGGATTCAGCTTATTCTATCGACGCTTGCAATCGGAAAGCCAACAATTTCCACCATTGGAGCATATACTTTCAAAAATTATTTGGTGGCAGATGTCCATCTTCGAGTAGAAGGACTCGAATGGCGCGAGAGCACAAAGGTAATTGAGGATTGGGATCTGCAAAAACAAGTGACATATTTATGGCAACATCAGAGAGAAACCGCGCTGGCTTATCGTCGTCATATCATCGACTCAAATTTGTGGACTGGCTCTTTCTTTACACTCGGCGAGGGAAATCGGTTGGCTGAGTTTGCCCGCACAGCCAACGCGATTGCGGCCTACCTCCACCTGCTGATGCTTCCAATCGTGATCTACTATCTTGTGTCATCGAAGTATTGGGATAATAAAGAGACGATTGCTCTGCTTTACATCTGTTTTGTGATCCAGCTCTTGACCAGTGGAATATCCACTGGTCAAGAGGACAGGTTGATGATTACTGCTTTGCCGCTGTGGATTGTTGCTTATTTTTTGGTATATACAAGTTTCCGAATTTATCCATTCCCTAACAATACCAGGAACTGACTTTGCGTTGATCCCCAAATAATCTACAGAAATTCCACTTCGACACGATTTCGCTCGTCAGCGCACCTGGTCCTTTCCCAACTGAGTAGGAAAGTCATCACAACTAAAAATCATCATCAGGGCCCGGAAAGGTTTTTGAAATAAAGGCAGCAATTTAGGTGAGTTATTAAAACAAAAGCCGTGTATACAACTACCCAATTTTCACCCATCTGCTTTAACTTTTAATCTCATTCTAATTCTTAAGAATGTTTTAAGAACTTATTTAGAGCAACTTAAGAGCATTCGGCTAATATTATAGTTGAGAGCCAAGTTTCCAGCATAGCTGGTATTTGGCGCTTATAGGCATTGCGTTAGCAATCAATGTTGATGGGAAATAATTTGGCATCAGCCAAAGTATCCCAAGTCCGAAAACCAATTTTTCGAGGAGGTTTTTGCTATGATGAGTTCGATTGTTCGATCAAGTTTGAAATATCAATTCCTGGTGATTACGATTGCCGTCACGCTGATGGCATTCGGCCTCACCCAATTCCGCGGGATGCCGGTGGATGTCCTGCCGGAGTTCTCTCCGCCTTTTGTCGAGATCCAGACTGAGGCGCTGGGGCTTTCCGCGGAGGAAGTAGAGCAGATGATCACTGTTCCCATAGAGCAGGACCTGATGGCCGGCGTGGCATGGCTCGATGTCATCCGCTCCGAGTCCGTACCAGGTCTATCATCCGTGCTTATCTACTTCGAACCTGGGACCGATCTCTATCGTGCACGCCAGATGGTGACTGAGCGCCTTGCGCAGGCCGCAATCGCCATCCCGCATGTATCCAAGCCGCCGACAATGATCCAGCCTCTGTCGTCACAGAGCCGGTTCATGATTGTCGGTCTCTCTTCGCAGGAACTGTCCCTGATCGAAATGTCCGTGCTTGCGCGTTGGACGATTGCCCCTCAGTTGATGGGCGTACCCGGCGTGGCACATGTGGCCATCTGGGGTAACCGCGATCGCCAGCTTCAAGTGTTGGTTGACCCTAAGCAACTTCATGAGCAGGGTGTTTCACTCGACCAGGTGGTCGCTACTACAGGAAATGCCCTCTGGGTCTCGTCCTTGACCTATCTCGAGGCTTCATCGCCCGGCACCGGTGGCTTCATCGATACACCCAATCAACGGCTTAATGTCTGGCATGTTTTGCCAATTTCCTCCGCTGAGGATCTTGCCAAAGTCCCCGTGGATGGTACAGAAGGGCTGCGCCTGGGGGATGTGGCTCAAGTGGTGGAAGATCATCAGTTGTTGATCGGGGATGCAGTCGTTAACGAAAACCCCAACCTTTTGTTGGTGATCGAAAAATTGCCTGGTATCAATACTCTGGAAGTGACACGCGCTGTGGAAGCTGAGCTGGCGGGCTTGCAGCCTGGTCTGCCTGGTGTCCAATTTGATGCCACGCTTTTCCGCCCGGCAACCTTTATCGAAATGGCAATCTCTAACCTCACCCGCACTCTGGTCGTTGCCGCGCTGCTTGTAGTTCTGGTACTGGGTATGTTCCTTTACGGATGGCGCGCTGCATTGATCAGCCTGGCAGCTATCGTGGTATCCCTGTTCGCTGCCCTTTTCGTGCTCTATATGCGGGGCGAAACTCTCAATTCAATGGTGATTGCAGGTCTGGCAGTGGCACTCGGTCTCGTGATTGATGATGCCATCATCGATGTTGAACGTATTATACAGAGTCTGCGCCTAAACCGCCAGCAAGGTGGACTCAGATCAGCTCCCGCTGTGATCCTCGGAGCGATAGGCGAAACGCGCAGTGCGCTCTTCTTCGCTACCCTGATTACGCTGCTGGCGATCTTGCCGGTCTTCTTCATCCAGGGTGTTTCTGGTGCATTATTCCAGCCCATGGTTGTTTCTTATGCACTGGCTGTTCTGGCTGCCATGATTGTGGCAGTGACCGTTACACCGGCACTGAGTATGCTCCTCTTATCAAAGACAAACCTCTCACTCCGGGAATCAGCATTTGTTGCCCGGCTGCAGAGCGGTTATGACCGGAATTTGTCACGGACTGTTAAGAGTCCAGGGCTTGCCAACACTGCCATTGTAGTCCTCGTGGTGGCAGCGCTTGTTGCGCTTCCATTCCTGGTGGAAGAAAATACGGCACTTCCTACATTCAGAGAACCTTATCTCACGGTCCGGTTTGAAGCCGCGCCGGGCACATCCCAGCCTGAGATGAACCGTATCGTGTCCCGCGCCAACAACGAATTGCGTAGTATTTCCGGCGTGAGCAATGTCGGTGCCCATATCGGCCGCGCCGTGTTTGGGGATCAGACAGGCAATGTCAATTCTGCGGAACTTTTCGTCAGCATCGATCCTAATGCAAACTATGATGCAACAGTAGCCGCAGTTCAAAATGTAATAAATGGATATGCCGGAGTGGATCGCGAAGTGCGCACCTACGTGCAACAGACTCTCAGCCAGCCGCAGACCAGCACCGCATCTGATCTCACCGTGCGTGTATATGGTGAGGATCATGCTACCCTGCGCGCTGAGGCACAAAAGTTGCAGCAGGTTTTGGCCAAGGTAAATGGCGTGGCTGATCCGCGCGTAATCCTCACCGCGGATGAACCTTCCCTGGAGATCGAGGTCGATCTGGCTGCAGCGCAAAAATTTGGCGTCAAACCTGGCGATGTCCGCCGGACTGCTGCAATCCTTTTGTCCGGAATTCAGGTCGGCAGCCTTTTCGAGGACCAGAAAGTATTCGATGTAGTCGTCTGGGGCGAGCCTCAGCTGCGTCAGAACGTCTCGAACATTCATGATCTGCTGATCGATGTTCCAGGTATTGACACTGCTCCTGGCACACAAGTGCGTCTGGGAGACGTTGCCGAAGTGCGCATCGTGTCATCTCCAACTGTGATCCATCGCGAAGCTGTTTCGCCATACCTGGATATTGCCTTTGGTGTCGAAGGTCGAAATGCCAACGCTGTGGCCCAGAACGTGACTGCCGCCCTCCAGAATTACCCCTTCCCGCTCGAATATCACGCGGAAGTTGTAAATGATTACGGAGCCCGGCAGGCCGCTCAGCAAAGTATCATCATCGCCAGCCTTGTTGCCATTCTCGGGATTTTCCTGCTCCTGCAGGCTTCTTTCAGGAGCTGGAAACTGGCTGTGGCTGCGGTCATCACCCTGCCTGCAGCGTTGTCTGGTGCCATATTGGCAGACCTGTTGGGGAATGGTGGTGCAGTATCGCTCGGTTTGATGATGGGCTGCCTTGCAGTGGCAGGCATCGCGCTCCGCAACAGTATCATGCTGGTCAACCACTATCAGAATCTCGAAGAGCAACAGGGTGAGAACTTTGGTCCAGAATTGGTGATGCGCGGCTCACGAGAACGAATGTCGCCCATCCTGATGAACGCCCTGGCAACTGGTTTGGCCTTCCTGCCCTTTGTGCTCTTCGGCAATATACCCGGGCACGAGATTGTGCGCCCCATGGCTATCGTGATTATAGGCGGCCTGATTACTTCGACCTGGTTCAACCTGTTCGCCATGCCTGCCTTGTACCTGCGCTTTGGCGCCAGCCGTGAAGCCGATCTTGGCTTCCAGCAAGTCACAGCCGTCGCAGCGGACGATTAGTTAATACGGTTGAAATTAATAAAACGAAACATGTGAGCAAAATGAATCCAAGAATAGATTCCAAGATAACAAGCCCTCAGCCTGAAGTTTTGGTGGCTGAGGGCCTCCAAAAGTCCTATGATAAGAGACATGCACTTCAAGGGTTGACATTAACCTTGAGGGAAGGGCGCATCCTGGGCTTCCTAGGTCCGAACGGCGCCGGAAAAACGACCTCCATTCGCATCCTCACCACGATGATCACGCCCGACGCAGGCTCCTTCTCTGTGGATGGCATCAGTTCCGACCATCCTCAGGAGATTCGCCGCAGGATTGGCGTTCTGCCGGAAAACCTGGGATTCCCCAGGCAAATGACAGGGATGGAATACCTGACCTTTTTCGGCCAGCTCTACGGTAGAAGCGCGGCAAATGCCAGAGAAACTGCCAAGGCTCTCCTCGAGGATGTGGGCATGACCAACAGGGCAAAGTCCCTCATCGGCAGTTACAGCCATGGGATGAAACAAAGAATTGGCATTGCACGTTCCCTGATCAATGACCCGGTGGTTGTTTTCCTGGACGAACCAACGTTGGGATTGGATCCTCGTGGCCAACAGGAACTGTTGGAACTGATCCAGCGCATCGCTCGAGAGCGAGGAACCGGCATCATCCTATGCAGCCATCTTTTATCTGAGATCGAGAATGTTTGCGACGATGTGGTCATCCTGAACCAGGGTCAAATCGTTGCACGTGGGACAGTAGCTGATGTCATAGGCCGCACACAGCAAAATATTGTTCTGAAAAATTCCATGCGCATCCAAGTGCCGCCCGACTATGTTGCAAAGGCAAAACAGGCTTTGAAAGCCACCATGCCGAATGTCATCAAGGTGAACTCCATCAGCGAGACGGAAGGCTGGATACGCGCGGAACTTGTGGACGCGGCAAATGGAAATTCCGATAAGACCTACCTGATCAATAATACCATTCTGAGTTCGCTTATTCGCGCCAAGATCCCGATCTTGAGTTTTGTGGTCGAAGGCGGCAAACTACAGGATGTATTCCTGCACCTGACCGAGGAGACGATCAGATGAGCAATGTCACTGCCAGCCTGAATGATAAACAAGCTAGCCAGCGCCGGGCAGAATCCTTTGGGCGCGGGGCGCCGGCCTGGTGGCTTATGTTCACAAGGGAACTCGCCGATCTCTGGATTGGCGGGAAAGCCCTGTACCTGATTCTCGCTTACAGCCTATTTCTTGGATTCCAGTCTTACGCCCAGGTAAAGACTAGTGAGACCAGCTTTATTCCCCCAAAGGAAATGGTATTCGCCACATTGCAGGGTGTCATCTATATGAGCGGACTGATCGGGATGATTATCGGAGCAGATAGCATCAGTGGCGAACGAGAACGAGGCACTCTGGAGGCACTGCTGCTCACACCGGCGAGCCGAAGGCAGATGCTCCTCGGCAAATTCCTTGCTGGACTGTCTCCCTGGCCAATCGCCCTGCTTATTGCCATCCCCTTCTTCCTGATGCTGGCTCAGGGGGATCCGATTTTCGGTCAGGCCCTGTATTGGGGCAGCATCGTGGGAACCCTGCTTGCAATCGGCTTTACTGGCCTGGGAATGCTGGTCAGTTTCTGGTCGAACTCCAACCGGGTCAGTTTCTTTGTAAGTTTGGGAATTTATATCGTGCTCCTGCTCCCCTCTAGTTGGCCTGGCAGAACCGTGAGAGGAACCGTGGCAAAGGTCTTCCAAAGATTGAACCCAATCGAAGGTCCGATTAATGAATTTCTGCCAAAAATTCTCGTAAACAATCGGCACTTTTCTGAGTACGCGCACTGGCTGTGGACGCCAGAAGTATTTGCCGGCGTGATAGTACTGCTGCTCTTCCTCTATGCAGGTGCCCGACTCAGCATAGAGGCGAGACAACGATAGTTATTTTTTTAGGAGAATTTCGAATGAAAAGTATGACAATGCAGCAGGTCAGTAAAACTAAGATTGAACCCTGGCGGCCAGCGGTGCCTGCTTCGTGGGTTATGCTTACAAGCGAACTCACCGATCTCTGGGTGGGAGGCAAGGCACTATACCTTATTCTCGCCTATAGCATTATGCTCGGAATCCAAACCTTCGTCCTGGCAACCAATTTCGAACTGAGTTTGTTCACGCCGCAAGAAATGGTCTTCGAGATCCTAAAATCTTCCATTCAGGTAAGCCTGCTGATCGGATTGATCATTGGCTCCGATAGCATCAGCGGCGAACGCGAGCGGGCCACACTTGAAGGGTTGTTGCTTACACCCGCCAGTCGCAGGCAAATTGTCCTTGGCAAATTCCTCGCCTCACTCTCCCCTTGGCCCGCGGCTCTATGTATCTCTCTACCCTTCATATTCGTCCTCGCTCAAGGCGAAGTAGCCCTTGGTCCGGCGTTTCTTTGGAGCGCCCTCGTGGGCATTCTCCTGGTTCCCGCCTTTACCGCGCTGGGGATGATCGTGAGCTTCTGGTGTAACTCAAACAAGACCAGTTTCTTCATTAGCCTCGGAATCTTCCTGGTCGTCATCCTAATGGGACAGGTGATTGGAACCACCAGAGTAGGTGTGTTCGGTCAAATGCTTCTATTTATCAACCCTATCCCATCCGGCTTTGATTTCCTTTCGAAGATGCTGGTCGCTAACGGCACCTTTGCTGAATTCTGGATTTATCTGAAGGCGTCTTTTGTCTTTACTGCCGTGGTGATAGGATTTCTCTTCTATTACCTTAGCCCAAGACTCATGGTTGAGGAAGGAAGGATGAGCAGACTCTGGTCGAAGTTGAGCCGAAGGGTTGGTTTGGCGGTGATCGTCTGTCTTGTGCTAGCCCCGAGCGTGACTTCTGCTCAGGCTCTCTACCAATCTGAGGCAGGCGATTTGCAGATGTCTATCAGTATTCATTCCATACAAGGGAAAACCGGCGACACAATCAATTTCGATACGGTCGTGACCAATACCAGCGCACAGCAATCCCCGCCAGTGATTGCAGCAATGAACATCATCAATTTGAGCAAAACAGGAGACGTGGTCGATCCGGAAGATTGGTCGCCCCAACGAACCCAATACATCGATTCCCTGGGGCCCAATCAATCCACTACACTTTCCTGGACTGTTAATGCTGTCTTGGATGGTGATTTCATGGTCTACGTTGTCGGAATTCCCCAACCTCAAACTGCGGAGGACTCCAGCCAGGTCGTTGCCAGTCCGGGCTTGCATTTATCGGTAGAAAAATTCACCAGTCTCAACCCCAGCGGCATCCTCCCGTTTGTGATTGGCGTACCAGTGGTCTTAGTGATTGCCATCTCCCTGTTGTTCCGGATGCGGCGCAGGCAGATTGACACGGGCGGTTCATCGTGAACCACTCAAAACATTTTTCAAATTTATATTGGAGGTATCAAATGAAACACATCAATCGCTGGCTAGTTATCGTCCTTGTCCTTGTCACTCTCGGACTTGCAGCCTGTGGCCCCAAAACGACAACGGTGGAAAAAATCGTTCCGTCGAAACTTGAGCCCATCGAAGGCACGGATCTCAGCCGTGTGATCCTCACCGAGAAGGCCGCCGAGCGAATCGGCATCGAAACCGTCCTGGCAAGCGGGAAGTCTGTTCCCTTTGCTGCGGTAATTTATGATATCGAAGGCAATACCTGGATCTATACCAACCCCGAACCTCTGACCTTCGTTCGAGAACCCATCGTGATAGATCAGATCGAAGGTGATACAGCCATATTGGCTGAAGCCTTAAACTCTGAAATGAACGTTGTAACGGTTGGAGTGATCGAGTTGTATGGTACTGAGACCGGAGTTTCCAAATAACGCACCAGGAGGTGCACTATGCGCTGGATTGTTCAAGCAAGCTTACGTTATCGCTACCTGGTGATGTTTCTCGCCGCAGTGCTGTTGGTCTTTGGCATTGCCCGGTTGAGGAACTCCGCGGTAGATGTCTTTCCTGAGTTCGCGCCGCCCAAGGTAGAGGTTCAGACACTCTCCATGGGGCTTTCCGCGACGGACGTGGAGGAGCTCGTCACAGTACCGATCGAGCAGGCGCTCAATGGGGTGCCCGGGCTGGACGTAATGCGCTCCAGGTCAGTAACCGACCTGTCTGATATCTTTCTGATCTTTAAGCCTGGCACCGATCTGATCTACGCGCGGCAGTTGGTTGCAGAGCGCCTCGCAGCGGTCTACCCAACACTGCCCACCTGGGCCGCCCCGCCGGTGATCATTCAACCTCTGTCATCGACCAGCCGGGCAATGAAGATCGGCATTTCCTCAGATATCTATGACGAAATGGATCTGTCGATGATCGCTTATTGGAAGATCCGTGCCCGCCTGTTGGATGTGCCTGGCGTTGCCAATGTGCCGATCTACGGCGAGAAGATCAAGATGCCGCAGGTACAGGTGGATTTGAAAAAGATGCAGGAGCATAATGTCACGCTCGATGAAGTGATGGAAGTCACCTCAGATGCCCTGGATGTCAGCTTATTAATGTTCTCTGAAGGCTCATTCATTGGCACGGGCGGATTCATCGACACACCCAACCAGCGGCTTGGCATCCGCTCCGTTCTGCCCCTCATCACCCCTGAAAAATTGGGTGAGGTGCCCATCAATGATCGAACAAAGCCTGATGGCTCGCCTCTGCTCATTAAAGATGTGGCTAATGTCGTTTGGGGAACTTGGTCGCTCTTTGGGGATGCAGTCATTAACGAAGGCCCCGGTTTAATGCTGATCGTTGAAAAGCTGCCGTGGGCAAACACCCTGCAAGTAACTCGCGGGGTGGAAGAGGCGATCGCCGAGATGCAGCCCGGACTGGATGGGATAAATATCGACACCACCATCTTCCGGCCGGCGACCTTCATCGAAACCTCGATCAATAATCTCACCCAATCACTTCTGATTGGCGCCGTTCTGGTCGTGATCATCCTGCTCTTCTTCCTATACGAATGGCGGGTTGCGCTGATCAGTGCTACGATCATCCCGTTATCACTCATGGCTTCCATGCTGGTGCTTAACCTGCAGGGTGTGGCGATCAATGTGATGACCCTGGCAGGCCTTGCGATTGCAATCGGCGCTGTGGTAGACGATGCCATCGTTGATGTCGAAAATATTGTGCGTCGTCTGCGCCGCCTCCGCCAGGAAGGCAGCACTCAGTCGACAGCCAGCATTGTGCTGGAGGCTTCCCTAGAAGTGCGTGGCTCGATTATCTATGCTTCACTCATTGAGATCGCCGCCTTGATGCCGGTCTTTTTCCTGGATGGCTTGTCAGGCGCGTTCTTCCGGCCCCTGGCCACCGCTTATGTTGTGGCGGGCCTGGTCTCCCCGTTCGTTGCTCTGACGGTCACACCAGCCATGGTCTTGACCCTGCTGTCAAACGCACCCATAGACCATCGCCCATCCCCGATCATTCCCTGGCTCCACAGTATCTATGACCGTGTACTGGGACGGGTTTTCCGTGCGCCCGCTCTGGCTTACGCTACTGCAGGCGTGATAGTGGTGGCCGGACTGGCGGTAACGCCGTTTCTTGGGCAGGAATTATTGCCCTCGTTCAAGGAACGCGACTTCCTGATGCACTGGATTCTCAAGCCTGGCGCTTCCCACCCTGAAATGTGGCGCATCACCGCCGAGTCTTGCCGCGAATTATTGACGATCCCCGGCGTACGCAACTGCGGCTCACATATCGGTCAAGCCGTTAATGCCGATGAACCCTACGGTGTCTACTTTACCGAAAACTGGATCAGTGTCGACCCTTCGGTTGACTATGACAAAACGCTGAACTCGGTTCAGGAGCTGGTGGATGGCTACCCTGGGCTGGTCCGCGATGTGCAGACCTATCTAAAAGAAAGAATCCGTGAGGTTCTCACGGGATCGAGCGATACGGTCGTGATCCGTATTTATGGTCAGGACTTACATGCCCTCGGTGAGAAGGCAGATGAAGTTCGGGCTGCGTTGGAAGGCATTCCTGGAATCGTGGATCTAAAAAAGGAACTCCACATGGAGACGCCTCAGATAGAAGTCGAGGTGGATCTGGCAAAGGCTGAGCAATACGGCCTGAAACCGGGCGATGTCCGCCGTGCAGCAGCTTTCCTGTTACAGGGCGAAGAAGTCGGAGATATTTTCCTCAATGGGAAGACCTACGATGTAAATGTGTGGAGCACGCCCGAAACGCGCCACAGCCTGAACGATATTGAAAATCTCCTGATCGATACACCCAGCGGTGAACGTGTGCGCCTGGCGGATGTAGCAGACGTACGCATTGGGGCAGTTCCGAATGTGATCGAACGTGAGGGCCAGTCGCGCAAAATTGACGTTTCAGCGAATGTAAAGGGACGCGATCTCGGTTCTGTAGCGGATGATGTCGAAGATACCCTAGCTAAGATCGAGTTCCCACTGGGCTTCCATGCAGAGGTGCTCGGCGAGTTTGCAGAACGGGAAAAGGCGCAACAGAACTTACTCCTCGCCGGGTCTATCGCTGTCATCGCCATATTCTTCCTGCTGTATACATCCTTCGGGAACTGGCGCCTGGCTACACTTACTTTCTTCACCCTGCCCTGGGCGCTGGTAGGCGGCTTGCTGGCAGCATATTTTAGCAGTGGCGTACTCTCCCTTGGCTCACTGGTTGGGCTGCTCACGATCCTGGGCATTGCCACCCGCAACGGCATCATGATGGTCAGTCACTTCCAGCATCTGGAGCAGGAGGAAGGTATGACCTTTGGTCCGGAGTTGGTCATGCGCGGCGCGAAAGAACGCATCGCACCCATCATGATGACGGCATTGACGACTGGCCTGGCGCTTATCCCTCTGGCGATTGCCGGCGACTTGCCTGGTCATGAGATCGAGCATCCAATGGCACTCGTCATCCTGGGTGGACTGGTCACTTCGACCCTGCTCAACCTGCTAGTGGTACCCACCTTGTATCTGCGCTTTGGTAAAGCTCCTGAGCGTGCAGGCAGATCAATCGCAGTTTCGCCTGAGCCAGCCGGAACCGATTAGATACAAAATCACTGTTAATCTCTTATTTTAGGTCGACACACGATATGGTATTATTGCCATATCGTGTGTCGAGAATCGAGGCAAAATGCAACGTTCTCACCTCTTATTTGTAGCAGTGGCTCTCCTCATCACAATTATTGTTTCAGCATGTGCGCCAAGTGCACCTGATGATCCGGTTTTCGATAGCTTCGATCCCAATAATTTCGACAATTCGACCAACATAGATAATGAATGGATGCCCTTGAAACCTGGCACGCAGTTGGTTTTTGAAGGGGAAACCATTGAGAATGGCGAATCAGTTCCGCATCGAGTGGTGATTAATGTTACGGATTTAACCAAGGTAATCAGCGGGGTCCGCTCAGTCGTCACCTGGGACTTGGACTATAGCGGAGACGAATTAGTGGAGGCAGAACTTGCCTTCTTCGCCCAGGATAATGACGGGAATGTCTGGCGTATGGGTGAGTATCCTGAAGAATATCAGGATGGCAAATTCATTGATAATCCAACCTGGATTCATGGCTTGGATAATGCGCTCGCGGGCATTGCAATGCAAGCCAACCCACAACCCGGCACACCGGATTATCCTCAAGGGTGGGGTCCCGAGGTAGATTGGACCGACCGCGGCTTGGTGGATAAGATCGTTCAGGAAACTTGTGTCCCAGCCGGCTGTTATCAGAATGTTTTGGTCATCAAAGAAACCAGTGCAACTGAAGTTGGAGCGTTTCAGCTCAAGTATTTTGCGCCTGGCGTGGGTAATGTTTTAGTGGACTGGACTGGCACAGACAAAACGCAAGAGACTCTGGAACTGGTTGAATACAATCAACTCAGCCCCGAAGAGATGGACGAGGTCCGCGCCTCGGCGTTGGAACTGGAAAAGAGCGCCTATGAAAGAAGCAAAGATGTATACAGCCAGACACCGCCGTTGGAATAATATAGAAGTACAACTCACTTCGGATACCTAACGCAAGTTGTGATTCCCGTTTGTACATCCAATCCGAAGAGTTATTAGACAAATTTCAACTTCCCCAATCATGGTAGTAATGCCATGATTGGGGAAGTTACTTTTTAAAATGTTTCAAATAGGAATAAACTACGGAGTGGCTAAAAGGGTGGGTTGACATCCTCCACCACGGAGTACACACACCTGCCCTGGTACGGCTTAAGCCGCACGGTGCCAGGGGAGTTCACAGAGATTGTTAAAGCTTTTCTCCGTGCTCTCTGTGCACTCAGTGGATAAATCTTTGGACAAGCCCACAACATTAGCCACTCCCTAATAAACTACCATCTTTTTCTCCCCAATATAAGACCATGCCTGGCAGGTAATTTTTAACGATCCCAGGCTTTAATCTGGCATACAATCACTACTTCTCAAATATGTATCCAACACCGTGGAGCGTTAGGATATAACGCGGGCTTCTGGTATCTTCACCAAGTTTTCTTCGGAGATGTGAGATATATACATGAACATAGTCCATGCTTCCACGATATTCATTTCCCCAAACATTACTAAGGATCTGTTCGAAAGTTAAGACCTTACCTGCGTTACGCGCAAGATAAGTCAACAACCGGAACTCAACAGGGGTTAATTTTATCCTTTTGCCATGTAACAAGACATCGCGTCTTTCAACGTCAATGGTCAGGTCACCGTTGTTGTAATTAAAAGGGTCACTCTGGGATTTAAGATTTTCACTGCGACGCAGGACTGTTTTGGCTCGGGCAAGCAGAACCTCTGCATTGAAAGGTTTTGATAGGAAATCATCCGCGCCGGCATCCAACCCGCGTAACATTTCCTGTTCATGGTTCAAGGCTGTTAGCATGATAAGCGGAGTATCCGAAACCTGTCTAATTCTTTGACAGACCTCGAACCCGTTCATCCCTGGCATCATTACATCTAAAATGATCAGATCAGGATGATAGGTAAAGAGTTTACTAACACCTTCCATGCCATCACGAGCTGTCATAACTTGAGCTCCTTCCTTTTTAAAAATGACGGAAGCCAGTTGAAGGAGATCAGCGTCATCATCTATGAGAAGCACTTTTGAGTTAATCATACTTCCATCAATTTTGGATTAAAAAGGTTGGCTCAAATCTTGTTCCCAGATTCCTGAACGGTACTTGTTGCAATAGATATAATATTATAAATCCAGAATGCCCGAAAATCAACAAGCGTTTCTTTCCGGTGTGCACGCAAAACATGTCAGGCAGTTGCTCCCTGCGCCGTCCTCGGCGCAGGATTTACCTGAAAAACGCCGCCGAGGACGGCGGCTTGAGCTTAGGT
>JAKEFL010000232.1 GCA_022616105.1 Anaerolineae bacterium
CAGCCTGCGCTTATCCCTCCGGCAGAAACATTACCTTCACCTCACGTTATCATTGAAACACTGACACCCTCGCCCGTACCCACAATTACTCTCACTCCTTCCCCAACTCCGACAATTGAAGAATGGATTTCCTCTTTTACGATTGATGGGCTTCGCCAGCATGACTATCAGAGCGGTGAAATTCATATCCGCGAAATGCTGGATGAGAACGATAAATACACAAGGTATCTGATTGACTATCCCAGCGATGGGTTGACGATTACTGGCGTGATGCAAATCCCGGCGGGGGCAGGTCCGTTTCCTGTCATCCTGATGAATCATGGGTTTTTCAGCCGCAGTGTGTATTCTTCAGGCGATGGAACGGATCGCGCTTCGGCATATCTCGCTGAGCATGGATATATCACTATTGCATCCGATTACCGCAGTTGGGGAGATTCGGATATCGGTGAGAGTTTCTTTTATTCGGGCTTGGTCATCGATGTGATTAATTTACTGAATGCGATTCCGTCCATTGAGCAGGCGGATCCAGATCGTATCGGCATGTGGGGTCATAGCATGGGCGGAGGTGTGACGATAAAAGTGCTTACCGTTCTTGGTGGTCGAGTAGCCCTGAGTGATAACGAAGGGCATATCGAGACCAGCGTGAAAGCAGCAGTTTTGTATTCCACTGTCAGTGCAGATATGACGGATGTTATCAATCGTTGGGGCATGGGTTGTTTTGGGGATATCGCGCAAGGTGAACTAATTATTGGCTGCAATTCATCGGACGTGATCCCAAAGGACTTGCCGCTTAATTTGCAGGATGCCTATCGCTTCGCCGCGTCGGATGCAGAGACGCTCAAAGAGATTTCCCCATACTATCATTTGCAGGATGTGATCGCACCGATTCAAATCCATTATGGCACGGAAGACGGAAAATTCATTAGCGGAACGCCACCTCAATGGTCCGTAAAATTGACTCAGGGATTACGCGACGCGGGAAAGGAAGCCGAGATGTACCAATATGAAGGTGAAGGACATTCGTTTATTGGTCAACCCTGGTTCGATTTCATGACGCGTGTATTAAGGTTTTTTGATGAACATGTGAAAAATGATCCGCGCTGAGTGCTACGCAATCGAAGCGCGCATAACCAGGATACATTAACTTTGAATGGAAAGTCGTCCTTCGACTGCGCGCGCTCCGCTCAGGACAAAGTTTTAAGATCATATTTATGGAGATAAGCCCTGGCTACAATTGATAAATCTCCCGACCGTTTGACAATCTTTGCATTCTTTCTAACAGCTCTGCTTGGTGGCGGCAATTCTGTGGCTGTGCGATTCAGCAATGTGGAACTCGCACCGTTTTGGGGCGCGACGATTCGATTGGGCGCGTCAGCTCTCATATTTTGGCTGATCCTATACCTTTGGCGGATTCCCATCCCTCAAAAGCGCGACGCCTTGATCCTTTTGCTCACAGGATTCTTTGCGGTCGGCGTCAGCTTCGGACTCTTGTATTTTGGATTCGTCAAGTTGCAAGCCAGCCTGGGTTCGGTCATCATTGCGCTGGGCCCGTTGATGACATTCTTCCTGGCAGTCCTGCATCGCATTGAGACTTTTCGTTGGCAAAGTTTGTTGGGTGGGATCATTGCATTGGTGGGAATCGCTATTGCTGCCCGTGCGCAGTTGGGTACGAATATACCAATCCTATCTGTGCTTGCATTAATTGTCGGTTCCGCAATTTCAGCAGAAGGGAATGTAATTCTGAAAATACTTTCTCCAAAGAGTGACCCGATGGCGACCAATGCCCTAATGCTTAGCTCTGGATCGGTGTTCCTCTCGTTGACATCTCTCTTGATCGGCGAAACACATAATGTACCTACGCTGCCTGCAACGTGGATGGCGATTGCCTATACTGTTGTGCCGGGCTCTGTAATCATGTTCTATCTATTCGTTTGGATCCTCTCGCGCTGGTCCGCGTCGGCTACATCTTATGTCATTATGCTGTTTCCCATTGTTGCCACCATTGCGGGCGCTTTGTTAGCTGGAGAGAAGATCACGCTTACGTTTATACTTGGCGGCACGCTTGTCTTGATTGGTGTTTGGATCGGTGCGTTGATGAAGAGGTAATAACCCGTCATTGCGAGACCCGATAGGGGCGAAGCAATCCCCTCGCGATGTTGGAGATTGCTTCGTCGGGTCTTCGACCCTCCTCGCAATGACGAGGGCTTAGGAGAATATATGAATAATGTCCGCCCGCGGATGACTATGTTGACCGAAGAACAAATTCATGAAATCCATCAATACACGTTGAAGCTGTTGGCAACTACCGGCGTGCGCGTGGATTCGCCGTCAGCGGTGGAGATGCTGAAGAAAAAAGTCGGCAGTTCAAACGTCGAGGGAAGAACCGTGCGGATTCCGAGTGAGTTGGTCGAATGGGCGATCAAAGCCGCGCCGAGGCAGATTCAAATCTATGACCGGCGCGGGAATCCGCAATTCCAAATTGGAAGCGAAGGAGATCGGACGCGATTTGGAATCGGAGTCACCGCGTTGTTTTATCAGGAGCCGGAGACGGATACGCCGGTGTTGTTCCAGCGCAAACATATGCAGGACATGGTGCGGGTGGGGAATAAACTGCCGCTATATGATATGGTCTCGACGATTGGCATTGTGCGCGATGTGCCAGATTATCTGACGGATTTGATTGGAAGCCTGGAACATTTTGCGAATGGCATCAAGCCGATGGTGTTGCTGTGTTCAGATGAGCATAAATTCGATGATGTATTGCGGATGTTCGAGACCTTGCATGGCGGTGACCTGGGCGAGAAGCCGTTTATTATTCCGTATTTCAATCCGGTGTCGCCGTTGGTGATGAACATGGGCACAGTGGATAAGATGAAGATCGCTATCGAGCGCGGCTTGCCTGTGATCGTTTCTAATTACAGTTTATCGGGCGCGACAACGCCGATCACGCCTGCAGGGACAATTGCTGTGTTGCTCGCGGAGTTGCTCGCAGGCTTGGTGATTGGACAATTATATAAAGAAGGCGCGCCGATGTTGCTTGGCATGTTGCCTGTTTATTTGGATATGAAGACCCTGCTGAATTTTTACGACCCTCAAAGTATTTTGGTCAGCCTGGCGTGCGCGGAAATGATGGCGTATTATGGCATTCCACATTGCGGCACATCGGGGAGCGGCACAGGCTGGGGCATGGATTTGCTCGCCGCGGAAACGTATTGGATGAATACGCTCATGTTCTCACTCACCAAAGGCGGGATCGCGCCCTTTGTCGGCGATACACTTGGCTCCAAAGCTGTCTCACCGTTGACGTTTATTTATTGTCACGAAATCATTGACCAGGCTTTACGCTTTGCTGGAGGATTTCAACTCGACGATGCAAATGTTGGGCTGGATGAAATTCATAATGTTGGCCCAGGCAAGGGTTATGTCTCTGCGCCGACGACACTCAAGAAGTATAAGACTGGCTATTATGTCAGTCGCATCTTCCCGCGCTGGAGCATGGAGAAGTGGCTCGAAGCAGGTCAGCCCCATGTGCAGAAACGGTTGAAGGAATATGGTGTTGAATTTCTAAAGGATTTACCCGCGCCTGAGGATCATGAGGAGTTGATGAGGAAAGGGGAGGAGTTTATTGAGGAGTGGAGCAGCAAGAAGTGATCAGTAATCAGTTTGATGATAAAGTTGCTGCATAAAGACTTCCGCAAAGGATGGATATTGCCAATGAAAAAAGCAATTGAAAATCGATTAAAGGTTTTGCTCGGATTGCCGCTTTGGGATGCTGGTCGTGCAGTGAGTTTAATTTGGTTCGATTTTGGGAAAAATATTAGTAAAGATATCAATCGAAAAGGTGAAACAATCTTTTTAGGTGAATACACAATTGATACCGAGTCCGCTTGGCACATACGAGGCAAGAAAGGTGTCATTGTCGGCTCAGCAGATCGTTTTTATGCGGCAGGCAAGAACCCTTACAAAGGTTTTGAAGATACTGATTGGGAGGATAAGCCGGGTGAGAACCGTTGCGATGAGCGACTGGAAAAGTTCATTAAACAACATAAGAAAACTCCCTTGGTCGTTGTATCTGCTGAAGCCAACGACTGGGGAGGCTTGATTATTAATTTGTCCCGCGGGTTTGCAATAGAAATATTTCAGCACGATACAATTGGTGATGAATATTGGCGGATGTTCGAGTCTGTTGACAAAGGTAACAAACATTTTGTTGTTAAAAGGAACGGATCTGGGTAAGCGCTTTTTCTTTTCGCTGAAATAGAATAGAAAATACTGTGGCGCAGTTACCGAAACGACGGCAAATTACTCTATAAGGAATCAATGTGCCCGAATATCACAACGCCCAAATCAACATTGCCAGAATGCTTGCACCCATTGACGACCCGATCATGGCAGAGTTTGTGGCACAGTTGCCTCCCATCAACGCGCTGGCGGATCAAAGTCCCGGCTTTGTCTGGCGGCTTCAATCTGAAAGTGGTGACGCGACCAGCATAAAGGTCTATGATGATAATATGATCATCATCAATTTAACTGTGTGGGAAAGCGTGGAAACTCTACGCGAATACGTTTATAAAAGTGTACATAGTGGAGTTTTGCGTGACCGTAAGCGTTGGTTCGAGAAATTCGAGGAGGATTTTCAGCGTATAATTGACTTGCGTTATGAAATGCAGCAAAGTCCTCTTCAGCCAGCATGCCTTTACACGGATGTTTGCGCGCAGTATTTCGCCTGAGTTGGTCACGCGTGCGGTAGGTTCTGGCGAAATCATAGCCGAGTATCCTGACGATCAACCTTTTCCCAGTTACCTTTTGCTTTACTTCGAACACAAGAAAGCATTGCATGTGGTTATCGGAAAAGACGAACAGGATGAAGCATGTTATGTTATAACAGCCTATTGGCCCGACATTAAGCTTTGGAATGATGACTTTAGAGTACGGAGGAAGAAATGAATTGTGTAATCTGTAAACAAGGTGAGACTTACCCTGGTTTGACGGTTGTAACGTTGCAACGCGATGACAGCACGTTGGTGATTAAGGGAGTTCCTGCCGAGATCTGCGAAAACTGCGGAGAGTACTATCTCTCGGATGAAATCGCACAACGATTGTATCAACAAGCCGAAGAATCTTTGGAACATGGCGCGGAAGTGGAGATTGGACGGTTTGCTTTAAGTGACGCCGTTTAGTTAATCAAGAAATCCGAAAGAATCACCTGATAGGGTTGGGTCCTGTCAGGTTTTTTTGTTGTACAATCAAGCCGCCCGAATTACTCATCAGAATAGTTGCAAATGACCGAAAACAAAACAACTATCGTCATTGCGGCAGGGAAAGGGGATGGGCGTGTGCAGTTTAAAAGGAATCTAAATGTCTGAATACCATATAGCACAGATCAACATCGCCCGAATGCTTGCACCGATTGACGACCCGATCATGGCGGAGTTTGTGGCGCAGTTGCCTCCTATCAATGCATTAGCTGAACAAAGCCCTGGCTTTGTCTGGCGGCTTCAATCCGAGAGCGGTGATGCGACCAGTATCAAGGTTTATGATGATGACATGATCATTATCAATCTGACGGGATGGGAAAGCGTGGATGCCCTGCGCAAGTTTGTCTATAAAAGCGCACATGCCGGGGTTTTACGTGATCGCAAGCGCTGGTTCGAGAAATTCGATGGTCCATACTATGCCTTGTGGTGGGTTCCTGCTGGGCATCTGCCTAGCACCGAAGAAGGCAAGGAACGATTGGAATATTTACAAGAGCATGGAGATACAGCTTACGCCTTTTCGTTTCACAAGGTCTTCCCAAAACCTTCAGAGTCATAGGATAAACCAATAGTAATAAGTGGGCAAAGGTATAATCACAACATGATTCATATCCTTCATACGAAAGCAAATTCTGAACAAATCGCTGAGATGTTAAAAGAATACGAATCCATGATAAAAATTGTTGTGGATATTCGTCGTCGCGTTCTGGCTGGCGGCGGGGAAATGCACTCCGATTGCGAATCTATATTACTGGATGATGGCAGTGAACAAGATGATCTCTGGGGCGCAAACTGGTATCCTGCTGAACAGCGTATTGAATTTGAGTCGTTGATAAACATTCGACCAGGATTGGGTAATCGCAGTATCTTGATTCAAAGTGAAGAATTGCGTCAGCAAGTCGAATCGGTGACGCGTGAGATCTTAGGAGGCGTTCAGTGATTCCAAATAAAGAAAAACTTCGCGAGCGATTTTTACGCGACCCGTTGCCTCGCCGACTCGGCGGACTTGCCGCGACGCTTGGTCGTGTTTCATCGTCGGCTCGCAATTCCACAGACCCCTTGGTCGTTCAAAACCTTCTGCATGAAGCGAGATATTTTATAGAATGGACAGCCGCCGATGCCGAACCTGAAACCGCCGCGGAATTAGTATCCATGCAAAGGCTTATCACACTTTGGCTCAAAGCATGGAATAAAGCCAGCCAGAACAAAGAGGAACGAACTTTACTCTCTGTGCAGGCGAAATATTGGTCTGACCGTGCAATGGATTTTTCTGGTTTACTAAAAGTTTGACAATCTATGAGGAACGAAATAAATTACGTTGAAATTTGGTAGCAAAATCATTACATAGTATCGCGCAGATATATGATATATACAGCTGATTCGGAAGCTTGAGTTCACACTTTAAAAAGTTGAGAAATTACTGAGACAAGCGGTAAACTTGGCGCATGATCAACAGTCACGAAGAGACAGAAAAACGCAATAAACAGCTTCAACGCTTGGTTGAATTAAGCGTCACGCTCAATTCAACACTCGACCTCGATGCTTTGCTTCAACTCATTACCGCCACCGCGACAGAATTGTTGGATTGTGAAGCAGCATCTATTTTGTTGTATGACGAAAGACAATCCCGTTTGTATTTTGCTGCGGCCACTGGCTCAGACCCGCGTAAGTTAGCTGAGATCCCGGTACCTATCGATGGGAGCCTGGCAGGAACGATTTTTCGTACGAACCAATCTATTATTCTGAATAACGTTGAGCAGGATCCTCGACACTACACGATGGTGTCGGACCAGGTCCGTTTTCAAGTCAGATCGCTGGTGGGCGTTCCGATGTTGATCAAGGATCGAGTGATCGGCGTTCTTGAGGGAGTTAATAAACGTAACGGCGACTTTGCAGAACAGGATGAAGCGATTCTGTCTGTCACTGCTTCTCACGCTGCGACTGCCATTAATAATGCCAGGTTGTTTCGCGATGCAGAACGGCGCGCTCAGTATCTTGAAGCTGTGCGCGATATCAACAACGCTGTACTCAATAATCTTGAACTCCAATTGACTTTGCCACAAATCCTTTCGCATGTTCGGGCGCGCCTCGAGGTGGATGCTGCTGACGTTCTCCTGCTCGATCATCATCTCAACGCGCTTACTTTTGCCGCTGGGCTGGGCTTTCGTACGAACGCGTTGAACCAAGTCATTTTGCGTCTGGGCGAAGGAATTGCTGGACGCGTTGCAATGGAAAAGAAAATTGTGAACATTCCTGATATAAATACGGCTGGCGATATATTTACGCGCGGGCCTCTACTGAAGAATGAGGAGTTTGCTGCTTATCATGCCGCGCCGCTTATCATCAAAGGGGATGTCAAAGGTGTTCTGGAAGTTTTTCATCGTGCTCCGATCGGTGCTGATTATGATTGGCTGGCATTTTTCCAGGCGCTGGCTGAGCAAACCGCGATTGCCATTGATAGTGCTACGCTCTTCACGGACCTTCAACGCTCCAATGCGGATTTGAAACTCGCCTACGACGCGACGATTTTAGGCTGGTCCCACGCCCTGGACTTGCGCGACAAAGAGACAGAGGGACACACACAACGCGTCACAAGGATGTCAGTTCAACTCGCACAGGTATATGGCTTGAGCGAAGAGGCGATCACTCACATCCGCCGCGGCGCCCTGCTGCACGATATGGGCAAGATGGGCGTACCGGATGCGGTTCTGCACAAGCCCAGTCAGTTGACCGACGAAGAGTGGCTTCAGATGCGCCGCCACCCACAATATGCTTATGAAATGCTTGAGGAGATCGATTACTTGAGGCCTGCGCTGGATATTCCATATTGCCATCACGAAAAATGGGATGGAACAGGTTACCCGCGCAAATTGAAAGGGGAAGAAATTCCACTTGCCGCGCGTCTATTTGCAGTTGTGGATGTATGGGACGCTCTTTATTATGATCGACCGTATCGCAAGGGATGGACATTGGATCGTACACTCGAATATATTCGCGAGCAAAGTGGAAAGCACTTTGACCCAAGTGTGGTCGAAGTATTCCTTCGCGTGATTCGGGATATTATGTGAGCAAACCCTTTTTAATTTGATAACTCACCTTACGCAGTTACGCTCCAAGGCGGTCTACTCTAAAGAGTACCATGTGCGACCGCCGCATTTCGCAGAGTCACAGACCCTGCGAAAGCATAAAGGTGTGTAGGGTCACTTGATAATCCAAAATAAGGAGAATTTCGGATGACTGCAAACAAAGTCGCCATCGTCACCGCGGCAGGGAAAGGGATGGGCGCAGCAATTGCGAAAGAACTGGCGGCAAATCATTATAATCTTGCGCTTATGTCGCCTTCAGGCGCTGCTGAGGAATTGGCAAATTCGCTTGGGGCGTTGGGACTAAGAGGTTCTGTGACTGAAGTTGATGATTTGCAGAGACTCGTTAACGGAACAATGGAACGATTCGGAAGAATCGACGCGGTGGTGAATCATACAGGCCATCCTCCCAAAGGTCCTTTGTTGGAGATCCCGGATGCCGATTGGCATCTCGGGCTGGACATGCTGTTATTGAATGTTGTCCGCATGGCGCGTCTCGTTACGCCGATCATGGTTAAGCAGGGTGGCGGCGCAATAGTCAACATTTCCACGGCCCCCTTGTTTGAACCCGAGGTAGCTTTCCCTGTATCGGGAGCGATTCGGGCCGCGCTGGCAGGTTTCACAAAAATATACAGCGACCAATACGCCGCGCAGGGGATCCGGATGAACAATGTCATGCCTGGGTTTATTGATAGCTTGGCAGAAACAAAAGAACGCAAGCGGCGTATTCCCATGGGACGTTATGGCACAGTTGACGAGATCGCAAAAACGGTCCGCTTCCTGCTTTCACCAGATGCCGGTTACATCACCGGACAAAATATCCGCGTCGACGGCGGGCTGACGCGCTCGGTGTAATAATTCTTCCTCGCGCTGAGCAGAGGTCTGAGTGCCTGCCGAAGACCGTAGTCGAAGCGCAGGTATCAACCAATCGCTTGCTAGAGGAATGTTCAGAAATGTCAAATGGCACTTACGATGTGATACTAGTCGGCGGTGGCGTGATGGGATGTGCAACCGCTTACTATTTATTAAAGTTTGATCCTCACTTGAATATTGCAATTCTTGAAATGGATCCGTCGTACGAAAAGGCATCCACACCACTATCAGACGGTAATACACGCATTCAATTCAATATCAAAGAGAACATTCAAATTTCGCAATATGGTCTGGAAGTCCTCAAACGATTCTCCGAAGAAATGGAAGTGAATGGTGAGAAGCCAGATGCGGCTTTTCGTCGGCAGGGGAACCTCTTCGTTTTGGATGATGCGAGCCGAGAAGAATCTCATGAAGGCTTATTGCTGCAAAAGAGTCTTGGATGTGATGTTCAGTGGTTAAGTCCGGATGAAGTCCAAAAATATTATCCACTTTACAATTTGAAAGACTGTGTCGCAGGGACGTTTGGTCCTCACGATGGGACGATGTCACCACTGGCTGTGTTGCTGGGCTATAAAAAGAAAGTGATGGCTCTCGGTGCAGTATTCATCCATGCTGAAGCAATTGAAATTCTCAAACAGGAAAGTCAAATCGTTGGCGTCAATTTATCGTCGGGCGAACGATTGAATAGCATTATCGTTGTGAACGCCTCTGGCGCATGGGCACGGAAGACCTCGAAAACGGTTGGTGTCGACTTACCGATCAATCCGACCAAGCGACAGGTCACGATTATTGAGACGAACGCGCGTCCTGAAAAAACTTTGCCCGTATTGTTTCTGCCGTCAGGTTTGTATTGTATTCACGAGAGTGAGGGAACTTTTACCGTTGGAAAATCCCTGCCTACAGATTACGTCGGCTATGATGATTTCAACTGGGAACGCAATAAGTTTGAAACTGTCATTTGGCCCGAACTCGTGAAATACATCCCTTCGTTTGATCGGCTCAAAGTTACACGCGGCTGGGCAGGACTCTATGAAGTCAATACTTTGGATGGAAACGCCATCCTCGGCGAGTGGCCCGAGTTAAAAGGCTTTTACCTCGCCAACGGATTCTCTGGTCATGGCTTTCAGCAATGCCACGCGGTGGGGCGTTATATTGCTGAACTGATTTTGGGAATAAACCCAACACTTGATCTCTCCGTTTTCTCTCCCCAGAGGATATTGGAAAACAAACCTGTGTTTGAGAGCAGACGAAAAATAATTTAATGCCAGAGAATATCACCTATGCCTTAATTCATAGTCCGCTGGTGGGACCTTTTACC
Organism: Anaerolineae bacterium; assembly: GCA_022616105.1. Classification (GTDB taxonomy): domain Bacteria; phylum Chloroflexota; class Anaerolineae; order Anaerolineales; family Villigracilaceae; genus Defluviilinea. The sequence goes on from JAKEFL010000232.1 coordinate 10,530, forward strand.
TGGCAATTGGTTTATCAAGCGCTGATAAGACAGGGAATCAAAGCCGTTATACCCACACTCGTAGACGATCCGGATTCGACTTTGCCTCACTGGCAGCAGCATGTTGAATCAGTAACCGGTGCCCTTGCCCTGATTCCTAACGCCCAGAAATTTGTGCTGGTTGCGCACAGCGGAGCAGGTCCACTGTTGCCAGTTATTTGCCAAAAGTTGACTCACCAGATTCTTGCTTATATATTTGTTGATGCTGGTATTCCGCGCAATGGACTCAGTCGAATCGAATTGATGAAATTGGAAGATCCAGGATGGGCAGAGCAATTTCATGAAGCACTTTTGAAAGGTGAACAATTCCCGAAATGGACTGACGATGATTTACAGGAAATCATCCCCGATAGCGAAACGCGTCGAAAATTGGTGACTGAAATTCGCCCTCGTTCGCTTTCATTTTTCACAGAACTGATTCCAGTCCCTGAAGGATGGCCCGACGCGCCTTGTGTTTATATCCAGTTTAGTCAGTCATATAACTGGGATGCAGCACAGGCAAAACAAGCTGGTTGGGATGTTTACGAATTGAATGCAGGACACTTTCACATGCTGGTTGAGCCAGTGACTGTTGCTGATTTGATTGTAAAAAGCCTACAAAAGCTACTTGACGCCTCCAGCCTCAAATGATAAACTCGCGCTATCTTATTCTCTATTGAAAGGAGGCACGACAAGATGAAAGCTAGCACAATATCCGCAAAATCTGTTTTGAGCGCGCCTCCCAAGGGTGAATTGTAGTAACGACTTCAGTCGTTTTGTGTTGCTATTCAACCGCAGGCGTGCTTCGCAACCCTGCGGTTTTGATTTAAACATAGACCTAACAACTTCCGCAGGGAATAGACTTTATCGGAAATAGACACGACCTTCTTCGCCGCGAATTACGCGAATTTTCACGAAAAGTTTAGCCTAATTCGCGCGAATTCGTGAGATTCGTGGCTGAAAAAATTTTTCCCGAAGAAGTCTAATCTAACGTGCACAAGCTGATGCCGATGTATCGGGATCGGTTAAGTGCGAAGAGCATGAGACCTGTCAGGTCTTTCGATGAATACGGTAAGCACCAAAAATGAATACTGATGAATACATCGATCTGTTCGATGAATTAGATGACAATGAACAAACTGAAAATTTCATAAACAAAGATAAGCGCCGTCAGCGCTTTCCTGAACGGCATTTCAAATATGTGCGCGAAGCAAATGCTGAGTTTCTCAAAGGGCAGGATGATTCAAGCCGGAGTTTCGATTTCACCTATCAAGCCGCGCGCTTTGAAGAATGGTGGCTGCTCGAATCACTTGGCGATTTCTATGAGCACAAATGGATTTCGGATGTCCTGCGACGGCTGAAGGGTGGGAAGGAGGCGTCCGTATACCTGTGCCAGGCTGGGGCTGAGGTAGTTGCGGATCTTGTCGCTGCGAAGGTCTATCGCCCACGCTCACTTCGCAATCTCAAAAACGATGGCATCTATCGCACGGGTCGCACTGACCTTGATTCAGATGGCAACGCGCTGGTAAAGGAAGCCGATGTCAATGCCATACGCAAGCGCTCAAATTATGGCGAAGAACTCCGTCATACCTCATGGATTGCGTATGAGTTGCAAACGCTTGAGCGATTACATAGCGCGGGTGCGGATGTCCCCAAGCCATACGCGCTGGAAAAGAACGCGATCCTCATGCAATACATTGGGGATGATGGCCGCGCCGCGCCGACTCTCAATACTGTGACTCTCGACCGCGATGAGGTGAAGCCACTCTTTGAGCGCGTCATTCGGAACGTTGACCTGCTTCTGTCCAATGAGCGGATCCACGGCGACTTATCCGCGTATAACATCCTCTATTGGGATGGCGAAATTACGCTGATAGATTTTCCACAAGTTGTGTATCCCGAAGCCAATCCCGCGGCCTGGAGCATCTTCCTGCGCGATGTGACACGCGTCTGTCAATACTTCGCGTCTCAAGGCTGGAAGCGCGATACCCGCAAACTCGCTGCCGATCTGTGGACATCCCATGGACATCGAATCTTCAAAGAAGTACACCCGAGTCATCTGGATGCTGAGAATAAAGACGATCGTCGCTTGTGGGAAAAGCAGAAAGTTCTAAAATAAGTCAAGATCTTCACCACGAAGACCGCAAAGCGCGCGAAGATATAATTCTTTCTTTGCGGTCTTCGTGCTTTCGCCTGCACTGGCGCCAGGTGCAAGTGTCGCGGTCCAAAACTCTCACTTAAACTTTCCCCACAACCCATAACCTTCATTTCTGCGCTTTTCGCGCCGCTCATGCTGTTCATGGATCTGTTCCACATGATCGGCCTTCTCTTCGATCGCGGCTTCCAGCCATAGACGGCCCTTCTCTGCAGCGCCGTGACTTCCCGCTCCATACGCGCCTGTTTTTGTGTCGTCATCCCAGGGTGGATTCGCGACCAGTGAGCCACCTTCGATCCAATCCATGTAGTAATCGGGTGTCGCAACGAAATCAGTTTCATCCACCACGCGTTCCATATGACAGAGATCTGGGCGCAAATGTAATACATAAGAAGTCTCCAGTTCACCTGCGTGTCCCATTCCACCAATTGCAGAAGTTCTATATTTCGGAATTACTACGGAACCTATTCTGCCTGAGGTGTGGAGCCAGGTCGTTGCACAAAAGATTCGGCGATGTCGTTCGCCTGCATACTTCACGATGTTGACTAAAAAGGATGTGTTGCCGCCATGTCCGCTCATGAGGTAAAAGCGATTGAATCCGCGTTGGACTAAAACATCTACAACTGCCAGCCAGAAATCCTCAAAGGCGCGCCCGCCCGCGTTCATCGTTCCGGCAAATGAGGCGCGGTGTGTGCTGACTCCATACGGCATCAGAGGCATCGTATAACTGCGCGTAGGCACGATGTTGGCTGTACCTTGTGCGATTGCATTGATAATAAGGTTATCCGTGGAGAGGGGGAGATGATATCCATGTTGTTCAGTATGACCAATTGGAAACAAAATTACTTTATCCCGCTCGGAGTCTGGAGGCACAAATGGATTGGTTCTTGAATGTGTTGGATGTGCAAGGCGAAGGAAGAAAGCTGAGCGATTAAGTATGAATGATGATTGAGGGTCAATTCCAGATGGCGCGAGACAATATACGCGTGAGAAGCCATCATCTCTTAGACTATCCAGCAGATTTGAAATATATTGAAAGAATATCGCTTCGGGGATTTCCAGTCCACTGCCGCGCCAGCCAAATGGGAAGGGTGGCAGGAGTCCGACGCTTTGCGGGGGAGGATGACTTAATTGTTCAGCGAGCAGATTCAAGCCTGCACTGAGCGGCGTGGAAGTGTCGTAGCCTGAACCGAGAGGGAGTACAAGCGGCGTATCGCGAGGCAAGCTCGCAACAGCATCCCAAGTCATTTCGTCATATTGGAAGTATGTGGTCATTTGAAGACTCCTTAGATATTAGTTTTGCGTGTAGCCAAAATATTGCTTTTATTTTATATCGCTTACATCCTAACTCAAACGGGCCGAAACCAAAAAGGCTCACCGCGAAGATCGCAAAGAGCGCGAAGATTTAAAATGGTTTTCTTTGCGTTCTTCGCGTGCTTAGCGGTTCAAAAATTCTTGCACAAAAAACAAGAAGCAACACTCAGTCAATAAGCGCCTGTTCCCAACGCCGAAACTAAAGTAAAATGACATTGAATGTACATGACTGAAGATTCAGTAGGTACGCTTATCAAAACACAGAGGTATACGTGGTAGTTACTGCATCGCGGCTAAAACAGCCCTGATGCAGTTTTTGTTTCGCGCTGTATAAAATCCGCGAACTCTTACTCTTAAGGAGGAGCAAGATGAAACTGAGATACACAGTTCTCGTATGGATGACAGTATTCGCGCTGATACTGTCTGCTTGTGGTGGGGGGGCGCCAGCCACGGATGTCCCTGCCACCGACGCCCCTGCTGCAGGTGAAGGCGGAGTGTTGAAGATTGGCTGGCTGGGTGAGCCTGATACACTCAACCCCGCATATGCTTTTCTCAGCGAGGCTTATACCATATTTGATTTGATCTATTCGCCACTGGTTACTGAGGATGCATCGGGAAATTATGTGGGTGCACTTGCAGAGGAATGGAGCGCTTCAGAAGATAGTTTGACGTGGACATTCACGTTGAAAGATGGTTTGAAGTGGCACAATGGGGAAGATGTCGCTGCTGAACAGGTGGCTTGGACGATCAATGCAGTGATGGTGGACCCGGATGGCTGGGCGGCGCTTTCGGGGTATGTGGGCGGGTTTAGCGAGGTCACTGCGCCAGATGAGAAAACTGTTCAGATCGTCACCGAATATCCGATTGCAAACATGGAATACAGACTCTCCTTCCTGTATGCAGTATATCCGCCAGATTTTGAATCGTTTACAACGCCTGAAGACCTTCAGAACTTCCCGAACGATCAGCCGATTGGCACTGGCATGTTCAAGGTCAATAATTTCGATAAGGACGCAGGTGTTTTGATCCTCGATGCAAATAAGGACTTTGTGAATGGCGCGCCTTTCATTGACCAGGTGATCTATCAAAAATTTGATTCAGCGGATGCAATGATCCAGGCTTTGAAAGTCGGGGATATAGAAGTTCTTTCCGATGTTCCCGCCAGCGCATTCGAAACAGTCAAAGGCTTCAATGGTGTTACCGCCGTATCCATCGACGGACGTAGTTTCGATGAACTGATCATTAATAGTGTGTCCGAGGATAACGACCCGGCGCCAACCGGCAACCCTGCATTGAAGGATCCCGCTGTTCGCCTAGCCTTGGAAACTGCCATCAACAGGCAGGATGTGATTGATATCGTGTTGCAGGGGTTGGGATCGCCAGGTGACACGATAGTCCCTCCTACGCTCGGTGGTGGATTTTGGCACAACCCAAATTTGTCTGTTCCAGAATTCAACATTGAACAAGCCAACCAGATTCTTGATGTGGCTGGCTATGTGATGGGTGCCGATGGGGTCCGTGAAAAGGATGGAATGCGCCTGGAATTCCGCTTGCAATTCGATGCAGATTCATCGAACTACCCGCGTATTGCAGACCTGCTCGCGGATTGGTATAACCAGATCGGCGTCAAAGCGACGCCCGAAGCAGTGAATGCCGATGCTCTTATCGCTTCAACAACGGCTGTGGGCGATTACGACCTCGTGATTTGGGGCTGGGGATCAGACCCCGATCCCGATTTCATCCTGAGTATCATGCTTACTGATCAGTTCGTGCCCGGAGGCTGGAGCGATAGCGGATATCACAATCCTGAATATGATCAACTCTATTTGGACCAGCAGGCAGCTGTAAACAAGGATGAACGCCAGAAGATCATTCATGAGATGCAGGAAATGGTCTACAATGACCGCCCCTATATCGTCCTCTACTACGGTAAATTCCTTCAAGCCTATCGCTCAGACCGATTTACCGGCTTTATCGAATCGAGCCTGGGGATTGACGATGATGCCTCCCTTGGACAGGTAAAATCCGTACAGTAGTTCATTCACTATTCCAAACCCCTGCTTCTTTAGCGAAGCAGGGGTAATGATTAAACATGTCGCGCCGCGATTATCTGTTCAGCAAATTCGGTATTTCAATTCTTACACTATTGTTCGTTCTTGTCCTGGACTTTGTGTTGTTCCGCGTTCTTCCAGGGGACCCCGTCCGCGCGGTGATCGGACGTAATATCCGCATTTCTGCAGAGGTTCAGGAGTCATTACGAGCGCAATTCGGATTGGACAAGCCAATCTTCCCAGACCAGTTCATTGATACGATGGGGCAGTGGGCACGCGGCAATTTGGGCGTTTCGTGGTCATTGAGAAGGCCAGTTGGTGAAATTCTAATATCGAAACTTTGGAACACACTTTTGTTGATCGGCTTGGGACAAATCCTGTCCATTGTCCTGGGAGTGATCCTGGGATTGCTGGCAGGCTGGAAGCGCAAGACGCCATTCGATGTCGGTGCACTCACGTTCTCCCTGATTGCCTGGGCAACACCCACGTTCTGGCTGGGGATCATTTTGCTGGTAGCAGGGAGTGCCTGGTTTGGCCTTCCAACCGGCGGCATCGTCAGCCCCGAAAATGTCGGCAAGCCGCTTTACACAATTATTCCTGATGTAGCCCGTCATCTGGTATTACCAACACTGACATTCACAATCCTTTATTTGGGGGAGTATATGCTTATTATGCGTTCGGCCATTTTGGAAGTGTTAAGCGAGGATTACATCCTGACCGCGCGCGCAAAAGGGATGAGTCATTTTCAGGTCTTAGTAAAGCATGGCTTGAGGAATGCCATGCTTCCCATGATTACGATCATCGCTTTGAATCTTGGTTTTACTGTTTCGGGGGCAATCTATATTGAAACTGTTTTTTCTTATGACGGTCTTGGTAATCTCGTACAAACTGCTCTTGTCAAGCAGGATTATCCCCTTTTACAAGGCGCCTTTCTTTTGCTGGCAGTCAGTGTGATCGTTGCAAATATGCTTGCCGATTTCCTTTACACCTATCTGGACCCGCGCGTGAAAGCCAATTAATATGCGTGAAAGCTGGTTTCTTTTATTACGCAATCTTAAGGAGTTCTGGAGAACTTTCCGCCAAAACAAACTGGGATTGGTGGGAGGCTTATTGGTGCTCATTGCGTTGCTGGCAGCGATTTTTGCTCCCGTGTTAACACCCTATGATCCAAGCGAGATCATCCGCGATGAAAACAATCGCGCGCTGACGTTCGCTCCGCCTGAAGTTCACGGGATATTGGGAACCGATGATGCTGGGCACGACGTCTGGTCGCAGCTTATTTTCGGCGCCCGCATTTCGATCACTGTGGGATTCCTGGCTGGCTTTATTGCCATGTTCGTCGGCAGTTCGCTGGGAATCCTGGCAGGGTATTTCGGCGGCAGAACGGACACCATTATCATGAGGATCACAGATATTCTTCTTGTCATTCCTGATCTGCCTTTACTGCTCGTGCTGGTTGCAACCATTCGTCAGATGGAATTGAGGATATCCCCTCTGGTTGTTTTGATCATTGTCATCGGTTTGCTGTATTGGACCAGCACCGCGCGCCTGATCCGTTCACAGGTGTTGACGATAAAAGAGCGACAATTTGTAGCCCGCGCCCGTGCTATTGGTGCAGGTCACTGGCATATCATCCGCAACCATATTCTGCCTCAGCTCACGCCTTTGATTGTGACAAACACCGTTTTGATCTTATCAACTGCCATCCTGATTGAATCGGGGCTTGCTTTTTTGGGACTGGGCGATCCAACCCGGCCCTCGTGGGGGACAATGCTCAATTTTGCATTTGAACGAAGCGCGATCTCAAATGGCGCCTGGTGGTTTTACCTGCCACCGGGGTTGGCAATTTTATGGGTGAGCCTGGGTTGCATCCTGCTTGGAAACATCCTGGAAGAAATGCTGAACCCGCGCCTTGCATCGCATCACTTGGAGGGCGAAAGAGGCATGATCGCGGTGGCAGATACGGAGTCCAGGATATGAACGGCAGACCGCTTTTAAGCGTGCGTGGTCTCACAACTGAATTCGTTACGCCAGAGGGTTCCATCGCGCGCGCGTTGGAGGATGTCTCGTTCGACGTGCTGCCAGGTCAAACCCTTGGTCTTGTCGGTGAATCGGGTTGCGGAAAAACTACGACCCTTATGTCGGTGATGCGTTTGCTTCCTGCTGGAGGGAGGATCACAGCCGGAAGAGTTTTATTCAGAGGTACGAATCTGCTTTCACTTTCAGAACGCGAGATGCGCGACTATCGTTGGAAGAGCATGGCGATTGTATTTCAAGGTGCAATGAACGCCCTAAATCCGGTCATGAAAATAGGCGCTCAAATCCGTGAGGCAATTTTGTTGCATGATCTAATGGATCAGGATATGGCGGAAAAAAGAGTGGATGAACTGTTGGAGATGGTTGGCATTTCGCGCACACGCCGCGATCAATATCCGCATCAATATTCAGGCGGGATGCGCCAGCGCGCCATGATCGCGATGGCACTGGCTTGTGCTCCCGATCTATTATTTGCAGATGAGCCGACCACTGCATTGGATGTCATGATCCAGGCGCAGGTTCTTCAGCTTTTAAAGGAAATTCAAAAGGCGCTTGGGCTTGCCATTGTGATGGTGACACACGACCTGGGAGTGGTTGCAGAAGTATGTGATTCGGTCGTAGTGATGTATGGCGGCAAGGTGGCTGAATATGGAACTGCGGATCATATTTATAACGAGGCTCAGCATCCGTACACACAACGCCTCCTCGCATCTTTCCCGGATGTGAACAAGCCTGCCGATACATTGGCATCCATCCCAGGGACGCCGCCGCGCCTGACCCAACTCCCACCGGGCTGCCGCTTTGAGCCGCGCTGCCATATGAGGATCGAAAAATGCGCCGAGGTCATCCCGCCGCTGCTTGAAGTATCTCCGCGGCATTACGCGTCCTGCATCTTGCGCGAAGGCGTGGAGGCTGACTTTTCATGACAGAGTCTCCTGTGCTCGAAGTGCGCGGACTGTATAAATATTTCCCGGTTCATCAGCCAATGCTTGATTCGCTATTGCGTCGCCCACAGCCTCAGGTGAAAGCGGTGGACGATGTCTCATTTTCTTTGGCGCGCGGTGAGGTGCTGGCAGTTGTGGGTGAGTCAGGCTGCGGCAAGACAACGATTGCGCGCACGTTGATTGGGCTTGAGGCGCAAACCAAAGGCGAAATCCATTTTGATGGAAAACAAGTAACCACACATGAAAACGCGCACATACAACAATCACATATTGGATTGAAACAACTGCGACAACGCGCCCAGATGATATTTCAAGACCCCTATGAATCTCTGAACCCGCGCGCAACTATATTTGAAATTGTCGCGGAACCTTTGGTGGTTCATGGAATTGCGAAAGGTAAAGAGGAACGCATTGCGGCAGTACAATCCGCTCTTGAAGACGCAGGCTTGCGCCCTGCGGAAGATTATTTCCTGCGTTATCCGTACGAACTCTCAGGCGGGCAACGCCAGCGCGTGGTGATCGCGAGTGCCATGGTGTTACAGCCTGAGTTATTGATCGCGGATGAACCCGTCTCCATGCTGGATGTTTCGATCCGCGCGGAGATTTTGAATCTCTTGCGTGACCTTCGTCAGAAGCGCGGCATTAGTATTGTCTTCATTACACATGATCTCAGCACAGTTGCATATTTCGCAGACCGGATCGCGGTCATGTACCTGGGCCGCATTGTGGAAATTGGTCCCGCGCGCGAGGTATTGCAGAATCCACAGCACCCTTATACAAAAGCCTTGCTTTCGGTAGTGCCTATACCCAACCCGCGCTTGCGCCGCGAGCGCGTGATCTTGCAGGGCGAAACTCCAAACCCGATCAACATCCCATCTGGCTGTCGTTTTCATCCGCGCTGCCCGGTTGCCATCGATATATGCAAACAGAATGATCCAAGCTTGATACAGGTCAGTGAAACTCACCAGGCGGCTTGTGTGTTGCTTATAAAATAGACCTCTTGTGAAAGTCACTTGTAGGTCAGGCTTGCAGCCTGACGTTCTCTTGAAATATGAGGTTCGGCGGGTTGCAAACCCGCCCTACTGGCTCGCTTCGTAAATGGATATCACCAGCCTGCAAAACCCGCGCGTCAAATATCTCGTCAAACTTCGCGATGATAAAAGGCAACGCCAAAAAGATGGATTGATGCTTGTCGAAGGCTATGACGAAATTCAACTGGCGCTTTCTGCGGGATATAAACCGCAGACGATTCTTTCCGCGCCTGAGCTTGTATCCCGTCAAATTGACGGAGTGAACGCTGAGTCCATTACTGTTGATCGCGCGGTATTTGAGAAGATTTCCTATCGAGAGAATCCCGACGGCTGGCTGGCAATCTTTCCCATTCCGAGAGTTTCTCTTGACGATTTGAAGTTGAGTGGATCACCGTTGATCATCGTGGCTGAATCGATTGAGAAGCCCGGTAATCTTGGAGCCATCCTCCGCACTTCGGACGCGGCAAACGTGGATGCGTTTTTCGTCTGTGACCCGCGCGTAGATGCCTATAGTCCAAACGTTGTACGCGCCTCACGCGGAACGATCTTCACCGTTCCAGTGATCGAAACAAATAGCGCGCAGGCACTGGTCTTTTTGCAGCGACATGATATTCGCGTACTGGCTGCCACTCCATCCGCTGAGGAGGAGTATACGCGTCAGGATTTGCGCGGCCCGCTTGCAGTCGCAGTTGGAACCGAAGCTGAAGGGCTGAGTGATTTCTGGCTAAGTCAGGCAGACGTCCGAGTGAGAATTCCAATGACGGGAAAAGTCAATTCGTTGAATGTGTCTGTGTCCACAGCGTTGATTGTTTATGAAGCGTTGAGGCAGAGAAGAATATGAGTTGGCTCATTACGATTGCAGTTCTCGTCCTTATTGGTTTCATTTTGGACAGGGAAATCTATTTTTATGAAGGCGCGCATCTGGGTCCACGCGTGCAGTCCTGGTTATATGATCGCTGGTCGAAGAAATATGATGCAGGCAAGCGCGAGAGTCAACTACGTGATAGTGAAATGCTTGTACAGCCTCTATTGGATGTGTTGAAAAACGTTTCAGAGCCTTTTGTTTTGGATTTCGCAACAGGCACCGGACGTTTATCCTATGCGTTGACGAGTCATCCCGATTTCAAGGGACGCATCATCGCACTCGACTTTTCACAGGGAATGCTGGAACAGGCTGCTTCAAAATTAACCCGCGCTTCGTCTTCGGAACAGAACGGCGCTGCCCGCAGGGCTCCGCTCAGCGCGAAGGTTGATGAAAGAGTTGAATTGCTTCGTCATTTATCCCTGCCTCTACCATTTCCCGATGCAACATTTGATGTAGTCTGCGCGCTCGAAGTGTTGGAACTCTTCCCAAATATGGAAGAGCCGCTGGCTGAGTTCAGTCGTGTGCTGCGCCCGGGTGGGATATTGCTAACTTCACGCGGCACAGAGGAATCGGGCCGTAAAGCCAAAGTAAAAAGTAAATCGGATTTTGGTTTGTTATTGACGAAAAATGATTTCGCAAATTTTCAAATTGCTCCATGGTGGAAGTTATTCGACCGCGTGATCACTATAAAAAACGGATCATCGCATCCGGTTGGCGGGCGAAAGCTGACTGATGTGATGCTCTGCGCGGTGTGCGAGCAGACTCAATGGGAGAGAAAAGCGAGCACGTTGAGATGCAAAAGTTGTGGGAAAGAAATGCCCGTCACAAAAGAGGGAATCGTATTGAATTAGATACCTATCAAGAATCTTTGAGCCATTTGCTGAGAATATAGCTTATTTTGGCAAGCGTGCTGGGTTTGTGGACAAAATCATCCATGCCAGCCTCCATGCACTGATCTTGAATGCCCGCTGAATCATTAGCAGTAAGCGCAACAATGATGATGTGTCTGTTGGTGTTGGACTCATTCTGGCGTATTAAGTGGGTAGCTGTTATCCCATCCATGACAGGCATTTGCAGATCCATCAATACAAAGGAAAATGCATCGGGGTCTGCGTGAATCCATTCAACGGCTTCTTTGCCGTTTGCGGCATGTTGTGTTGACAACCCGAAATGCCGAAGCTGCAGAGAAAATAAGTCACGATTAACCGGATTGTCTTCGACGATTAACACAGGCTTTTTATCTGAGTAATTTTCGTTCATCATGTGCTTGAGTTTGCCTTGTCCTGAGTTGAAAACCTCAGTTACCCGTGTGGCGATTCCATTATATCTGGAAATTTTCAGTCTTGTGTTTTGCTGGTGGGTTTGCAGCATGAGATACACCTCCCTAATTCTGTACCTTTTTGTAAGCCTTTCCTCGTAACATTTTTCAAATTCCACGTCATGTTTACAGAAAGGCATCGAAGTTATTCGTGCCGCACTTATCAAATTATGGAGTATAAAATGATCACTGTCCTAAAATTTCTCGTCGGTGCATTGCTTGGAAGTTTGGCTTGGCTGGTCACTGGATATACAGTGGAGTATTTCAGGCCCTACAAGCCAGTGAAGGCGAAAGTCCGAAAAGACTGACTCCCTCAACCCTTTTCCATATCTTCCCCAAATACGACAGGTATATTTGGGGAGGATTCTTATCTTAACAGGAGAGTGAGATAAGTCAATTTTCTGTTTATCCACTGCCACCTCCATTTCCTCCACCGCCGTCTCCACCACCCCCATTGCCTCCGCCTCCATCTCCACCACTGCCGCCATTCCCGCCGTAACCCCCATCAATACCATCAGCCGCTAGCCCGCCATCTCCGCCATCTGCTCCTCCATCAACATCAACGCCGTCAATACCATCGGAACTATCAGCCTCGCCATCTCCATCAGGATTTGTGCTGTCATAATCTGAGCCTTGATTGCCACTTCCTCCCTGAGGCTCAAACTCCTGCAGGAATTCCTCCGAAACAAATGGAGCGAAATCCTCAAACTCTCCACTTTCGTTCAATCGAAAAAAAGCACCAACAGAGATGTGAACAGGGAATTCGACTCCCACCTCACGTGCCGCTGAGACGGTCTTTTGCCAATCTTCAGAATACTTTCCTCCGTGAAAACCTAATTCAGGCGGCATAATAAAAATTGTCCTGTCGAAATAACCGCGCTCGCGCAAGGTGGAAATTTCCCACAAGGTCCCGCTTCGATGCGAGGGGATGATCAGTATCAGGCGGGCGGCGTCCATCAGCCGCAAGATTTCCTCCTGCCAATGCTCATCCGTCGTTTGGATACGCCCGGAGCCAAGATGTTCGCCAGGTTTTCCCAAGGCAAGCAACGGCAGAGTAGGGGCGATGGAATATGCCAGCATAGTTTCAAGATCAAAACCCTTGATATGAAGTTTGTCCGTCGTCATGAAGGCGCGCAGGTACAAGCCAAAATCCGAAGGGAGTTGCTTATCTCGAAATTCCTCAGCGTTCAGCAATTTGGCGATCTCACCTGCAATACGATCGCGATCCTTTTGTATGAGGTGCAATCGACGCACGCGCAATCTATATTCCGTGATACATGCAATCCATATCCAGAGGGGAAGTGCCAACCCAATCAAAATGTAACGACCAAGCAAGGCAGAATTACTCAGCAAGAAGTCAGCATTCATTCGGGAAACCCCGGGCCAGAAAAATGCAAGCACCATGATGAAAATCGAAAAAGCAAGAAAAACTGATATGACTCTGCTGTAGAAGAGGGATAACTTAACGCGCGGGCTTTGATCATCAGGATGTGTCAGATGGATGGACGCCAGTTCTCTGGAACCAAGCTCCATCAAATAACTAACAAATTCTGTGTCGCCAGGAGTTTTGATCTCGCGCTCAGGCGGCATATTGGCGGGAACTGCGGCTATGGATTTTCCTGAACGCATCTGTAGAACTTCTCGCCCCAGCGTATATATCTTCAAGATGGATGGAAATGAAATTAACAGACTCCACGCGGCTCCCAGGATAAGAATCCATGTGAAGGGTCCACAAGCGAATTGCAGACCCGACATGAGTAGAATCAAAAGGTAGGATGCAACAACAGAACCACACGTCCAAACAGGTGACTTCTTTAGTTCCGTGAATTCATCCATCGTAAGGGTGTTTCTCAGCATGGCCGCGAAACCAGACGATGCCTCTTGCAATCCCGGCTCGCGGGTTTCAGCGCCTCGCGCCACCAGGAGGTCATGGCACTTCCTGCTCTTTTTATAAGCTGAGTAATTCAAAGCAGAGCGATCCTTACGATCCCTGGCGTTCATATCCGCTCCGACATTTAGCAGGACCTCTGTCATTTCCAAAGAGTCCTTGTACGCGGCATACATCAGCGCTGTTCTGCCCTGTTTGTTCTTTGCATTTACATCCGCTCCCGCATCGATCAAGATCCGGGCAATTGAGATATCTTCCTGATCCGCTGCATACATCAGTGGAGTGCGATCGTAAAAATCCCGCTGATTCAGATTTGCGCCGGCTTGCACAAGGTATTCAACAATCTCTCTCTTTTGCGCCTCAACAGCAGCGATCAATAAAGTCTTTCCGTTGGGATAGATCGCGTTGACATCTCCACCTTCGCGTAGAAGGGAATCCAGCAGCGGCAGATCAGCCTTCTTTACTGCATCCAGCAACTCCTGTTTTCTTTGCAATACATTCATTTTCCCTCGCCTTCAATTAAATGAATGATGTCGATTTCAGTTGAAGGTATAACACCTTTTATATAAGTTTGGTATGGCTGGCAAGGTTACTCGCAAGTTTTATTGTTTAGTGGCTCAACGCGATCATCATTATATAGATAAAAATACGAGCGGACAATTGTCCGCCCGTATTTTCGTTAATTCCCTTTCCACTCGTAATCGTACACTGTGGTCAGGTGCTTGAAGCCGTGCTTTTCCACGATCGGCTTGCTCATTGGTCCTGCCTCGACAACAGCGAATTGATAACCGCGTTCACGGATCTCCTTGAGCCGAGTTGAGAGCAGGCTGGTGTATAGTCCCTGCTTGCGATATTCCGCGATGGTAGACCCGGCGAACAACGTGGCAAAATGACCGTGAGGGAAATATGTCCATGCAATGGAGGCAGGCTGATTATCCACATACGCGGCGTAAACACTCAAATAGCCGGGAATTTTGAGATGCATACCCAATCGATCATTGACCCAGGTATTATGACCGCCATACACTTTATCCAGAACATGGATAATATCCTTCAAGCCATCCAGGGTGGTGATGCGGCGGATATCTGCCTTTCCAGATTCAAACAAATACGGAGAGGCATTCTTTAGGTCCAGCACCATGACATCAGCCGGTTCATCATCGCCGGCAAATTCGTGCGCGATGAGTTTCTCTCCCAGGCTTGGCAGAAGATCATGATCGTATACCTTCCATGTGAAAGGCTGATTCATCGGGACAAAGTACTCCAACTGCTGATCGATCACGCGCTCAAGCTCAGGTTCATTTGCAAATGTAAACCCGACAAAATTCATCCCTGGCGCGTTGCGAACAAAGCGTACTACATCCTTTGTGATTTCCTTGCGCGCTTCCGGATACATCATCCGCAGGCGCAAGTCTTTATCGTATCGTACTAATAAGTTTTTTCTGTTCATCGTAATTACCTTTCGACCTGCCCCTCCCTACCCTCCCCCAAATTGGGGGAGGGTAGGGAGGGGCTCAATCTGCTGCCATAGCTTCTGGTTCAGCTTCCATCTCTTTTTCTTCTATTCCTACTGCCTCTGCCAGGCCATACTGTGTCTCCAACTCGTGGCGGAACTGTTGCGTGTACAGGCGGTAGTAGTGCCCGCCGAGGCGCAGTAGTTCAGAATGTGTTCCTTGCTCGGCGATCTTTCCATTTTCAATCACAATAATTCTGTTTGCACGCCGAATGGTTGAAAGGCGATGCGCAATGACAAACGATGTGCGTCCTTTCATCAAAGCTTCCATACCTCTTTGGATGAGCGCTTCCGTCAATGTATCAACCGATGAAGTAGCTTCATCCATAATGAACAACTCCGGGCGAGCCAGTACGGCCCTCGCGAGACTGATCAACTGCTTCTGTCCAACCGAGAGCAGGTTGCCGCCTTCACCGACATTCTGTTCGTAACCGTTTTCGAGCGTCACAATGAAATCATGCGCGCCGGCGATCTTGGCGGCTTGGATGATCTCCTCGTCGCTGGCAGTCAACCGTCCATAACGGATGTTATCGCGCACACTGCCCGAGAAGAGATGCGGCGTCTGAAGCACGATCCCGATCCGGCTGTGGATGGAAGCGAGTTTGTAATCCATATAATCGCGGCCGTTGATCCTTATCAAACCTTCACGCGGTTCATAGAACCGGCACAGGAGATTCACGATCGTGGATTTGCCTCCGCCTGTCGGTCCGACGAGAGCGATCATGTCACCAGGCTTGACCTTCAGCGAAAAATCAGTGAGGACAGGCTTGCGATCTTCGTAATAGAAATCCACATGATCGAATTCGATCTCGCCCATGAGAGTCTTCGCTTCGACCGCGTCGGGTCTATCATGGACCTCAGGCGGGGTGTCCGCTAATTTGAAGATTCTCTCCGCTGAGGCGATGGAGTGCTGCATCTCCGCATAGACGCGCGCCAGGTCCTGCACGGGCCACATCATGAACGTGAGATACGAGACAAAGGCCTGGATGCCGCCGATCGTCATCAGACCAAGCGATATCTGCGTGCCGCCATATCCAACGATGAGACCCAGCGCAATGGCGGCGATAATCTGCACCGTGGGGAGGAATAGCGCGGAAAGCCAGGCAGCGCGGTATGCTGAGCGATACATCGTGCTGGTCAGTTGCTGGAACTCTCTGGTATTCTCGTCTTCGCGCATCAATGCCTTGACGACGCGCACGCCTTGAAAGTTTTCATTGTATGCGCCTGTGATCTTTGAGTTCGTACGGCGGGCAGTGCGGTATTCGACAAGTATCCGCTTGCGGAACTGCACCGCGATATAGATCATCACAGGGATGACCGTAAAGACGATCAGCGCCAATTTCCAGTTGATGATCGCCATGAACGTCACTGATGTAATGATGTTCATCGCAGCCCAGGTTGTATCCACCACGCCCCAGGTCAGCAGGTCAGCCACGCGGCCCGTATCAGACGTGACACGTGCAATGAGTCGTCCGACCGCGTTCTGCGCATAGTACGAAAGTGAAAGTTCCTGCAAGTGATTGAAGAGCATCTTGCGCAAGTCATATTGCACGCGCTCACCCAACACACCTGCCAGATAGACGAACAGGAACACGGTCACGGCCTGAAAGAGAATGATCGAGCCGTAGATCCATGCAATGCGGGTCAGTGCGGCGGTATCACCCAGAATGATGCCTTTGTCCACGATATCCTTGTTCAGGTATGTGAAGTAGGCGTCGGTTGCCGATGTCAGCGCGATGGTGATGAAAAAGCCGGCAACCCATTTCCAATGTGGTTTGAGCAATCCCACAATGCGGTTGAATACGGGCGCAGTTAATTGACTTGTGTATTCTTCTTCTTCGAGTTCGATAAGATCAGCGTCAGACATAGGTAATTCTCCGTTACAAATGGTGGTCGAGTAGTGGCGGTGTTCGCTCCGCCACGTATCGAGACCACACTACTTTATTTCATCAAATTAATTGTTTAGAGGTTACTTGCTGGTTTCGATACGCCCTTCGCAACAAACGCTCAGGGCTACTCAACCAGCGGAGTATCTTTAATTAACTCTTGCAATTTCCAATTCCAACTCCTCATCAATCCTCGTCTGGATATCGTAAATGCGGCGGTACATACCATCCA
The DNA here is from genome assembly GCA_022616105.1 of Anaerolineae bacterium. Taxonomy (GTDB): domain Bacteria; phylum Chloroflexota; class Anaerolineae; order Anaerolineales; family Villigracilaceae; genus Defluviilinea. The sequence goes on from JAKEFL010000232.1 coordinate 27,782, forward strand.
TTTGAGACACGAGTTCTTCATGCGTTCCCATTTGAATGATCTCGCCCTTATCCAGTACAAGGATCAAATCAGCGATCATCACTGACTGGATGCGATGCGCGATGATGAAGGTGGTTCTGTTTTCCATCAGCTCGTTCAAGGCATCGCGGATCGCGGCTTCTGTTTCGGTATCCACGGATGACGTTGAGTCATCGAGGATCAGGATGCGCGGATTCTTGAGCAGAGTTCGCGCAATGGTCACGCGTTGCTTCTGCCCCCCAGAGAGCGTCACGCCTTTCTCGCCGACCAGCGTGTTGTAGCCATCGGGGAAGGACAAGATCACTTCATGGATCGCGGCAGCTTTTGCGGCACGTTCCACTTCTTCCTGTGAAACATCCCTGCCAACGCCATAGGTGATGTTCTCGCGGATCGAGCGACTAAACAAGAACGGTTCCTGTTCCACGATGCCGATCTGTTTTCGCAGATAGGAACGTGAGTAATCCTTCAACTCCACGCCATCCAGCAGGATTCGTCCGCCAGTATATTCATGGAATCGCGGCAGGAGATTCACCAGCGATGACTTCCCTGAACCGGTTGAACCAAGCAAGGCAATTGCCTGCCCGGGCTTCACATGGAATGATATTTTCTTAAGTGCATTCGACTTGCCGTCTGAATACATGAACGAAACATTTTCAAAAATTATCTCGCCTCGCACTGGACTTGTGGGTTGGATCTTGCCATCGAATAGCGGTTCACGCGTCTGCTTGACGACTTCCATCAGGCGGCCATACGAGACCAATCCGGTTGAGGCTGAGACGATGATCCGCCCGAGATTGCGGATGGGCCAGATAAGCCAGACGACGAGACCGACATACGCCAGATACATGCCGACTGTAATTTCTCCGTTGATCGCCATCAGGGCTGCATATACAAATCCGAACAACATTTGGAAACCAAGCACAATATCTGAAAGGGGCCAGAACATTGAGTGCATGAAAAGCAATATCTTGCCCTTCAGATACTTTGCCCAGTTATCTTTTTCAAACTTGCTCTTTTCGTAATCCTGCCGGGCAAAGGCTTTGACCACGCGTACGCCAGTCAAGTTTTCCTGCAGGGTGGTGGAGAGCACTGCTTCCTGTGCCTGATACTCCTCATAGGCTTTGGTCACTTTCTTGAAGAACCACAACGATACGATCAGTATGAACGGGATCACAACCACTGAAACCAACCCCAGCTTGACGTTCAGATTCAAGATCGCAATGAAGTTGATGATGAACAGCAGGATGATGCGTCCCATACCGATGCCTTGTTCGCTAAAGAAGCGGCGCAGAGCATCCACATCCGATGTGACGCGTTCGATCAGGTCACCTGTTGGGGTGGTGGCGTGATACGAAAAGCTCAACCGCTGGATGTGATCGAAGAGGAAGTCGCGCAAGCGGCGCGTAATTCCCTCGGCTGTATAAGCAGCCAACCGTCCCGATAGGAACGCAAACCCACCTTCGAAAAGAGCAAGCCCGATAAATGCCGCAGCGATCCAGATGAAGGTCTGCGTCAGGCTATTTCCAATATACTTACCCTGTGTTAGCACATCATCTGCAAAGTAACGCAGGAGCACATACGTAAACGTCTTTGCAAGCGCAGACACGGCCAGCGCCGCGGTCGCGCCCAGATATGGAACGCGATAATCCACCATCATCCTCCAGATGCCCTTGAGGCGGTTCTCGTCGATGGCTGTGCGGAAATCGAAAGTAAGCGTAGGCTCGTAAGTTGGTTGTACAGTGGTCATTTCATTATTCTCCCCCCTCTCCTTCCAGGAGAGGGGAAGGGGGTGAGGTCGATTTTTCCCTCACCCTTCCCTCTCCCAAAGGGAGAGGGTAAATAAATTAAACAAAAAGGCTGTGGTTAGTGCACCACAGCCCAAAACGACAAGGACAGGATTGACCTATACACGGTCAAAAGGCGCACTACGACAAGGCAAAATCCCAGCGGTATCTGGGATGAAGATCAAGCTACCAAGGAAAAACCTGCTCATTTGTGCGCTCCTTTCATTGAGATAAACGAACAATTGCGAGTTTACATCATCCAAGCCAGATGTGTCAAGGCTTATCCACGGGATTGCTATGGCTTTTGCAAAGTCAGGAAAAGGGGGTCACCAAGAGGGCAAAAGCTTGAGGAATATGAGCCGAGAACCATCGTCTGGCTTGCGCAGCATTGGGGAAC
>JAKEFL010000233.1 GCA_022616105.1 Anaerolineae bacterium
CCTGGCTGGAAGAAACCGTGACCTGGAACACCGCACCGGCGGCAGATCCGACTCTGCTGGTTTCTTTGAGTGCGGTGAGCATAAATACCTGGTATGAAGTGGATTTGGCTTCTCTGGTTACAGCCGATGGGATGTATAGCCTGCGAATTTCTGATTCTGTAGGCGGCGCGGCTTACTCCTCGAAATTGGAGGATCAATGTAGTTAAAAAATAGGGGATTGATCAATCACAATCGTACATGTTTGATCGCCAGCTGCAATACATGTTTTTTCCTCCACGTTGAAGACCTTTCCCCCGCTTAACCAATACAAAGCTTCCTGCAATAAGCCCACCGCCAGGTGACAAACCGGGTCATGAGCCTTGCGCTCCCAGCAAAGCGGACAACGTTCTATGTGCCAGAGGATCTTCCCATCCTCGTCTTCGACGCGGACACGCTGATCTGTGAAATTATTGAATAACTCGGCAAAAGCGCTGGCTCCTGCGTGCAATTTTGTAGGGAGAGGCAATAAGCGAAAAGCCATCTCGGTTAACCCTAATTGAGCGCTATATTGACGCACGCCATAATTGAAACAGGTGCGTCCGATGCGAAGGGCAAGGCCGCGTCCGCCATGTGGACCGTAAGCCTGTTCCAGCATTTCTGTGAGATTGCTTACCGTTGAAAAGGGAAAGGCAGGTTCGGTATTATCAGAGGGATAGTTCTCAATAAGAGACGGAAGGGAGGCAAGTTTCAGCAGGGCATTGACTCCATTCCGCCCCATTACTTCTTCCATGGATAAAAGTATGATACGCCCCATTCGATTTGGATAATAATATGTGGCAAGAGCATTCATGGGAAAAGTGTCACTGACGGTGAAGGTGAGGGGGATAAAGACGCGGAGGTCTGTGGTGACTGAACCCCATCTTCCTTATCGAGGAAGGTTTTGAGTCTCTCTGCAAACCGTTGAGGTTCTTCCAGCATTGGAAAATGCCCCGCTAACGGAAGCCGCTCGATCTGCGCGTGACCGATTCCTTTTTGCATTGGCTGCCACTGTTTCGGGTGGACAATGATGTCGCGGTCACCATAAATCCCCAGCGCAGGGATTTTGATCTGATCCAGCATGGGACGCAGGTCCGTACGGCGCAGCGATCCAATTGAGCGCAGAAAAGATTCAAGCGTTGTACGCGTGAGATCGCGGTCCATCATCCCCGGGAAGCGAGGATCTCTGCAGATAAAAGGAGAGTATACTCTCATGCCCGCACGGAATACTCCCATCATATTGAAAAGCATGAAGGCAACAGGGCGAAGCCCCAATAGTTTAAGCAGTGGCGCCAGCGACGAGCCTACCATTGGTGAACCCACCACAACCACTTTGCTGACGCGTTCAGGAAAGCGAATCGCGACAGAAAGACTAACCGTGCCACCCATGCTATGACCGACAAGCGGCGCGTGCATAATGCCCAATTGATCCATGAACTGATTAACGAGGCTGACAAAATCCTGAACTGCATACGTTTCACGCTTCTTACCTGATTCACCAAACCCCCAAAAATCCAAAGCATACGTACGATAGTAACGGCCGAGAAAACCCATAGTCTCCTGCCATAACCCCCATGAACCCAGCCAGCCATGCAGAAGAATGACAGGCTTCCCTCGCCCATACACTTCGTAATGAACGATCCCTTGATCAGTGGTAATTGATGACACGACTAACTCACGGGTTCCCCCTATCCTCCCGACTCCATTTCGGCAAGAATGCTATAGAGTAATTCAAGAAGAACTGATTTTACTGTATCCTTATCTGTGGCAACACAGGGAAGGAACTTGACCTTGCTATCGAGCCGCAAGGCGTGACGCATGTCTTCCAGGTCCCACGCGTCTTCCTTATCCTGTTTGTTCGCTGCAACCACATACGGTGTGGGCGCATAAGCGCGGAAGGTCTCAAGAATCGAGCGTGCTTCCCGGAACGTCTCAGGGCGGGTGCTGTCGACCATCACAATAAAACCCAACATACCTTCTGAGAGGATTTCCCACATGAAATCGAAACGTTTTTGCCCGGGCGTACCAAATAGATAAAGAACAAGATCTTCATCCACAGTGATGCGGCCGAAGTCCATTGCAACTGTTGTGGCTTCTTTAACAGAACGTTCTGCAACGCTCGAGATCTTTCGCTCGGTTGAGACGACATCAATTTCGCTGACAGACTGAATGAACTCCGTCTTGCCGGCGCTGAAGGGACCTGTGACCACCATTTTTACTGTTTGCATAATATCTATCCTTCCACCTTCATTAAAGGGTGCGAATGCGCCCAATCAATTTATTTACCAATGATTTCTGTTCTTCTTTGTTCTGTGTGGGGAACGTCTTGGGGCTTTGCTGGATGACCATACCTTCAGGTCTAATAATTTCCACAAGTCCGGCCTGTAATAATCCATACACAATTCGGCGGATTTCAATATCATTCATCTTGTTTGTCTGAGCGATCTGCTTCATTGTGTTCTTTGGGTTGATAAATGAAACCACGCGCCACTCTTCAACACTCAAGTTAACATTCTTCAACGGACGGTCGGTAAACTTGAGAGCCATCTCAAGGCTGGGAATTTCATCCTGCAATTGTTCCCATTCACGCAGTTGACGTGAGCCTTCAATAATTATATTTTCAAGGTCAAGCCGCACGTTGATGCGATCATCCGGTGGCAGCATTTCGCCTTCAAAACGGAAGAAACCTTCCACCCAGGTAAAGAGACGCCGAATCGCTTCTGTAAAGTAACCCTGGAGATTCGCAAGGATCTCCTCCTGCGAAAGATAGCCTGCATTGATCAGCAGCAATCCCAACTCTTTATCCGTGATCTTCCCTGCCCGCTCAACAATGGCGCGATATTGATTGACCGTCAGTTTATTGGCTTTGTGCAACACTGCCGCGAGACTTCCATCATCCTGCCCGACACGGGCATACGCCAGTTTCCCATCACGAAAGGAAACATACGCCTGTTCACTGGGCCCATCCACAACCAGTGTGCCGGTCTTTTGAGCCAGATTGATCAAGTTGAGTAGTTGTGTAATTGTAAAGTCACGTAGATTGCCGCGCAGGGCCATATATACCTCAACAAAATCTCCACGATGGGAGACTCAAAAGATTATACATGCAAGGGAAACATGCGTCAAACATTGCCTATTGATTGAAATGTGATTGGAAGGTGGCATTGTTTATGCACGCGGTGATACACTGATAAACTTACTAGAACTTGTCTCAAATTTCCTGCACCAACCGTCATTGCGAGCGAAGCGAAGCAATCTCCCAGAATATCGGGCTTTGCAAACATTGTGGGAGATTGCTTCGTCGGGCTACGCCCTCCTCGCAATGACGGGAAATCATTTTTGAGATGACTTCTAAAAAATTTCTTTTGGAGCATTATGCAGAAAACAATCCTTGCGTTCATTCTTAACCTTAGCCTGCTGACCGTTACAACAGCATTTGCATCCCCTCGTGCGACTGTTACGGACAACGAAGCCATCCTCAACTTCCCCGAATCAGCCACCTTCCGCGCGACAGTCACATCTGATTCAGAAATCCAATCCATCGTGCTGGAATATGGGAATGAACAACAGACTTGCGGCGAAGTGATTGCCAAAGCCTTCCCGCAATTCACGCCAGGTAAAACAGTCAACGCCGAATGGACGTGGGAAATGCGCCAAAGCGGCTCCCTTCCGCCTGGTGCGACTCTCTGGTGGCGTTGGCGCGTCACTGATGCAAGCGGCAACGAGACCGTCAGCGAAACGAAGACTGCTACATGGCTGGATGATACTCACGACTGGCGCACCATAAACAATGGTGATTCCCAAAGGGTGCGCCTGCATTGGTATGAGGGCGATCAAACTTTTGCCATTGATCTGGCTAAAGCTGCCTATAATGGTTTACAGTTCAATGAAACTCAATCCGGTCTCAAAGCCGAGTCGCCGATAGATATTTACATCTATGCGGATACGAATGACCTGAAAGATGCAGTCTTATATGAGCCTTCATGGACCGGCGGACAGGCATTTCCTGCTCAGGATATCGTCATTCTTGGTATTTCACAATATGACCTCGATTGGGGACGCGATGCCATCGTCCATGAACTCACGCATGTGCTTGTGGGTCACCTGACCTTTTCATGTCTGGGCGATGTACCCACCTGGCTCAATGAAGGTCTTGCTGTTTACAGTGAGGGCGAACTTGATCGATCATCCCAGCAGCAACTTGAGAATGCCATCCGCAGCGATACTTTACTTACCGTTCGTTCGTTGAGCACTGGATTTTCCGAGGTTTCAGATAAGGCATACCTCTCATATAGTCAGTCCTACAGCATCACAAAATTCCTCGTTGAGACTTATGGTCAGGAAGAAATGACATCCCTCCTCATCGCGTTAAGGGAAGGGCTTTCCACTGATGATGCTTTGATGCAAACTTATGGATTCGACATAGATGGACTCGAAAACGCATGGAGACAAGCGATCGGCGCGAAGCCGCAGCCCGTTTCCCCCGAAGGGCAACCGACCGTACAGCCAACCCCAACCTTTGTACCAACGATCATCCCGATTTCAGTTTTGCCAATGGCGAATCAAATTACCCCAACTGCAATACCCACTTCCACTTTCGATGAACAGCCAACACCCGAAACACCCACGCGCACTGCCCCACCTCTGTGGTTGACTCTTACTTTGCTTGGTTTCTGTTGTTTATTTTTGTTTCTGATTGGTGTGGTCGTATTTGGTTTTGTTGTTCGAAACCAAAATCGTAATGGAGGGAATAATGAATAATAAATATCGCGCTGAGCGGAGCGTCCTTCGACTACGGGCTTCGCAACAATGGCTCAGCCCTCCGCTCAGGACGAGACCAACTTTGGGAAGGAGCGCAGTCGAAGCGCGCGTTACAAAAATACTTTTGTTGACCCTGTGTATCGTTTTCACATTCGGCATCGCCGCGCCGAATCCCGCGTCAGCATGGCAAACGGATATTCCGCGGAACCAGGCGTTGGTCCTCGAAGGAGGCGAGTCCACCAATCCACGCGATTATGATCCCGCTACAACGTATAGCTCCGGCGATAAACGAATCTTCAGCGGACTGGTCTCATTTGATCCACAGTTAAATTTGACGCCTGATCTCGCCGAAAGATGGGAAATAAGTGATGATGGCGCGATCTATACATTTCATCTTCGCGAGAATGCAAAATACCACAACGGACGCGCAGTCACCGCGCAGGATGTAATCTATTCCTGGGAGAGAGCCGCCAGCCCCGAACTCGCGTCAGATACTGTGCTGACGTATTTGGGTGACATCCTGGGTGTGAATGAAATGGTCTCAGGGCAGGCCGATCACATTGAAGGACTCAGCGCGCTCGATGCACATACATTACGAGTGAGGATTGATGCGCCCAAGCCCTACTTTCTTCTGAAACTCACTTTCCCAACAACTTTCGTTGTTGACAAAGAAAATGTCGAAAGCGGCGATGAATGGTATCGCCAGCCGAACGGAACTGGTCCCTATCGTTTAACAGAATGGGTCAGTTTTGAGCGCATGGTGTATGAAGCAAACGAAGAGTTTTATCTCGGCGCGCCATCCATTCCCTATATCATTGTCAATTTATATTCAGGCGATAGCCAGGGATTATATGAAACAGGTGATGTGGATATGACGAGTGTCTATTCCATCGAACGATTTACAGATCCAACCGAACCGCTACATAATGAATTGCGTACGGGCGTCTCGCTTTGCACTGGGTATATTGTATTTGATACAACTCAACCACCATTTGATGACGTGAACATGCGCAAAGCTTTTTCGATGGCATTTAATCGCCAGCAATATATTGATGTCGTGTTGGATGGTCACGCGCTTCCAGCCATAGGTATCTATCCGCCGGGCTTACCAGGATTCAACATTGCACTACAGGGATTGCCTTACGATCCCGCACAAGCGCGTGAACTGTTGAAGCAATCCAAATATGGTGGAGCGGATGGCTTGCCGCCAATTGTATTTACCGATTCAGGCATCGGCAGTTCTGTGGGTGGAGGCATCGCTGCCATTGCACAAATGTGGAAGCAAAATTTAGATGTGACCATTACAGTGGAAAACCTTGAACCGAATTTTTATTATGACCAGATCTATGCTGACAATCACGGTCAATTGCTGGATGGCGGGTGGTGTGCAGATTATCCCGACCCTGAAAATTTTGCGGATGTTTTATTCCATACCAACTCGGCTCAAAATAGCGGTGGTTATTCCAACCCTGAATTCGATTCGCTTCTCGAAGCCGCGCGCGTGGAACGAGATGTTACCAAACGCATCGCGATGTATCAGCAAGCCGAACAGATTCTGGTGAACGATGCTGCGGCTCTCTTCACTGTTCATTGGCTTACGTATGAACTGGTCAAACCTTACGTACAGGGATATGTGCTGACCCCGATTGATATTCCGATTGAAAGATATATGTGGCTGGATGGAAAGTGACGTTCACCGCGAAGGGCGCAAAGAAATAAGAAAGACGAAAGAAGAAAGACACTTGCACCCGATTTGCTAAGCAAATCGTGCGTTTGGTGCAGTGCAGGTGAGAAAGAAGCTTCGCGTACTTGGATTCTTCGCGGTGAAAATTATGGACGCGCCTCTACTGCAAACTCGACACGTGCGATCCTTCCTCCAATACTTGATAGCATAAACTCGAACGGCAGACTTCCTCCCGCAGGTAAAGCCGTGTTTGATTCCCACCTGCGGACTCCGACCACGCGTCCATCATCATCGTAGGCTGTCGCGGCTACCCAGACTTGAGTTGCATCTGTTGCTTGACTCTGGGATAAGACCAGTCCACTGACTTGCGCGCTGTGGCCCTCTGCATTTACTTCTACAAGAGTGTTATGGATCGTGGCAGGCAAATATCTTTCGTCATTTGGCAACAGTCGGATCGCGGTCAGCACTTGAACTTGAGGCTTCGCATTCGTGGGAATATCAGGCGGGAAGAAAACAGCAAGAGGCAATGAAGTATTCGGCGGAAGAATATTCAAAGGCAATAGCGCAGTTTGACTTGCCAGTGTTGCATTGTTGGAGTCAACTAATGTCACCTGTGCGCTGACATTTTCGATAAAGTCTGAAAAATCATTATGGACAAGCACAAAACACCACATTCCTTTAGCTGCTGTTGGATAGCATTCAATTTGCTGAACACTAAAAGAAGCAGGAGTTGGAGTCGGCTCACCGGATGGGTTATCGGGATTGCTTGGGATGTTCAAGACAGTCCCGACAGACATGGCGTTCGGTGAAATTTCGGGGTTTGCGGCTTGCAGATCGTCAATGGATACACCAAACTTGAGGGCGATACCGCTGATTGTGTCACCCGTTTGCACAATGTAGGTGAATGGCGTCGGGCTGGGAAGAGGCGTCTCAGCGGCGACCAGGCCTTCGGGAGTCTGACTTGGATTCTGGGTTGAGGTAACGAATGGGATGAGGGTGAGAGGCTGAGGTGTAGAGTCCGCTGGTTGAGGGGCACAGGCAGTTGAAGAAAGGATGAACGCTACGCGTAAAAGATAAAGGATGAATAACGGATGGGTACGCATGAGAAGATTATAATGGAGAGAAATCCATCAATGGAGACAACAATGAATTATCGTCATCTCGGACGCACTGGGATCCGTGTAAGTGAACTTTCTTTTGGCTCGTGGGTCACGTTCAAGAATCAGGTGGATGTGAAAGCCGCGGTGGAGATCATGTCGGCAGCGTACGATGCGGGCGTGAATTTTTTCGATAATGCCGAAGTATATGCAAGCGGCAAATCGGAAGAAGTGATGGGCGCCGCGCTCAAGAAATTGAATTGGCGGCGCGGCAGTTATCTTGCTACAACGAAATTCTTTTGGGGTTTGCATGACGGTGTCAATGAGCGCAATACACTCAACCGCAAACGCCTCATCGAAGGCATTAACGGTTCGCTTGCACGCCTTCAACTTGAATATGTTGATGTGATCTATTGTCATCGCCCTGATAAGACCACGCCCATCGAAGAGACTGTGTGGGCAATGCACAATATCATCGAATGGGGCAAGGCAATTTACTGGGGCACATCAGAATGGGCGGCGGATGAGATCGTGGCGGCGATCCAAATTGCAGAGAAGCATCACCTGCATAAACCAGTAACAGAGCAGCCTGAGTACAATCTCTTTCAACGAAAGCGATTCGAAAAAGAATATGCGCGACTCTTTAAGGATTATGGATATGGCTCCACCACGTGGAGCCCACTGGCATCAGGAATGCTGACCGGGAAATATTTGAAAGGAATCCCGAAAGACAGCCGCGCTGCACTTAAAGGATACGACTGGCTTCATGAAAGTATCACGGACAAGGATAGGCTCGCCAAAGTCCGCGCACTTCAGCCGATTGCGAAAGAACTGGGCTGTACGCTCTCACAAATATCACTCGCGTGGTGCCTTAAGAATCCAAATGTGAGTACTGTCATTACAGGTGCAAGCCGCGTGGAACAACTGCATGAAAATATGAAGGCGGCAGATGTCGCGTCCAAACTCACGCCTGATGTTTTGGAAAAAATAGATCAAGCATTTGGTGTGACGAAGGAAGATGATGAGGACTGAAAAGTAATATAAACACGCTCGAGCCGCCGTCCCCGGCGGCGTATTGCAGGTAAACTCTGCGCCAAGGACGGCGCAGGGAGCAACCCATCAGGTGCCTCTCAGTCACCCTTAATCTCGACATGTACAATACATTTGCTTGTATTTAGCATTGGAGTTAATTATGAAAATCAATAAATTTGTTATCGGCGGCGCAATGATATTAGGCGCGGTTGTTTTTCTGATCTGGACCGCAACAGCCTCAAACCTGGAATTCTTTATGACCGTAGATGAACTCAATGCAAAGGGACAAAGTGTTGTAGATAAAAACCTGCGTGTCTCTGGCGCGGTGATCGGCGACTCGATTCAATATGACGCCCAAAACCTGACCCTGACCTTTGAAGTTGCACACGTCCCTGGCGATTCCCCCGATATCACGACCGAAGGCGGACTCGCTGAGGCCCTGCATCAGGCTGTGATGGATCCTTCCCGCGCACGCATGAAGGTCGTCTATGTTGGTGTCAAGCCGGACCTGCTTCGCAATGAAGCCCAAGCCATTATGACCGGTCATCTGGGAGCAGATGGTGTCTTCTATGCCGAGGAGCTTTTACTTAAGTGCCCAACCCGATATGAAGAGGCTGTGCCTGAACAGGCAGGTTAAACAATAAGACCTGACAGGTTTTGAAAACCTGTCAGGTCTCTATATAAGGAAACTTCATGCTCGCAAATTTTGGGTATGGTATTTTATTCATAACATTTCTGGTAACGCTATACAGCGTCTTTGCTGCGATTTATGGCGAAAGCAAGAAAATGCCTGCAATGGTGGAGAGTGCGCGCCGCGCCATGCTGCTCACATGGCCGTTGCTCACTTTGACCGCCGGGATTCTTATTTATCTTTTGGTCAACAATCATTTTGAAGTTCAATTCGTCTATGAAGTGACCAGCCGCTCGATGCCCACTTATCTGAAGGTCACAGCCTGGTGGGGCGGGCAGGCTGGCTCGCTTCTGTTTTGGTCGTGGTTAATGTCCGCGTTTGCATCGCTGGTCACCCTGCGCAAATGGGATCGTGACCGTGAGCTCCTGCCGTGGGTGATCCTTGTTGCATGTATCACAATGGCTTTCTTTATCGGGATGAATGTCTTCTTTGAGAATCCGTTTGCGCAACTGTATCAAACATCGACCGCAATTGAAGCGCACACGTTCCAGCCAGCGAACAGCATCCTTTTCACTCCGCAAGATGGGCGTGGATTAAATCCGCTTCTTCGCCACCCGGGCATGGTCATCCATCCTCCCATGCTTTATCTGGGCTTCGTCTCCTTTGTCATCCCATACGCATTCGCGATGGCCGCGTTGATCACGGGCCGCACCGATGATCGTTGGATCCGCCTGACGCGCCGCTGGACATTATGGGCGTGGTTGTTTCTGTCATTTGGTCTCGTGCTCGGTGGACGCTGGGCGTACGATGTACTAGGCTGGGGAGGTTACTGGGGCTGGGACCCAGTTGAGATCGCGGCGTTTATGCCGTGGCTCACAGGGACGGCATTTTTACATTCAGTGATGATCCAGGAGAAGCGCGGTATGTTGAAGCACTGGAACATGCTGCTCATTATCCTGACTTATGATCTCGTCATCTTTGGAACATTTCTTACTCGCTCTGGTGTTTTATCTTCAGTTCACGCGTTTGCTCAAAGTGCAATTGGTCCGTTATTCATGGGCTTTGTCGCATTAACGCTGGTCTCATCAGTAGGGTTGATCATCTATCGCTGGGACAGTTTGAGATCAGAAACGGAGATGACCTCGCTGCTTTCGCGCGAAGCGTTGTTCCTGCTCAACAACTTGATGTTCATTAGCATTTTGGTTGTATGCTTCTGGGGAGTGATCTTCCCATTGATCTCTGAACTCTTTACAGGCCAGAAGGTGACAGTCGGTCCACCATTCTATGAACGGGCAACAGGTCCTTTATTTGCGACATTGATGCTGCTCATGGGTATTGCCCCTCTTTCCGCGTGGGGGCACTCCACAGTCAAAACTCTTGGTCAAACAATTTGGAAACCGACAGCTGGTGCTGTAATTGTGACCGCGATCATTTTCGCAACTTACACACGCAATGTATATGCCATCATCGGATTCTTCCTTGTTGCTTTTGTCATCCTTGTAACCTTATATGAATACTGGCGCGGGGCAAATGCGCGCCAGAAGAGTCAGAATGAAAATATCTTCACATCCTTTTGGAATCTGACCGGACGCAACCGCAGACGCTATGGCGGCTATATCATCCATCTCAGCATGATGCTGATGGCAATCGGAATCCTCGGTATTGAACTCTTCCAGGTGGAAACGCAGGGAACAGTTCAACAAGGTGAATCGCTTTCATTGGCGAACTACGAATTAAGATATAAGGAGATCGCGCAATGGGATGACCTGCCAAGCGGTGTAAACTACCGCCGCGCAGTTTTGGATGTGTACCAGGATGATCAATATCTGGGTCAGCTTGTCCCGCGCATTGACTATTATTATGACTCGCAACAGAACATGACCATTCCTGGGCAGCGTTCAACAATGAAGGATGATCTCTACGTTCTGCTTGTGGACTGGGAACCCGCCTCCGCTGCAGGCGCGACCTTTAAGATTTACGTCAATCCGCTTGTCAACTGGCTCTGGCTTGGAAGCCTGCTCTTCCTTGCCGGGATCATCATCGCAGCCTGGCCCGAGCGGGAACTTGAGCCGGTCATTGTACGCGCGAACAGGCATGTTCAACAGACCAGCGCGGCGGATTAAAGAGTAAATAGTAATTGGTAATTGACGAGTCAATCCATTATCCACTTCACGGTTCGAAAAAGAAACTCGAATGGCAAGAACCAAAAAGAAAATGAGCATGATTTTTTTTCCGAAATCAAAAAAAATAATTACTAATTATTGCAAAGCATCCCTGTGGGACCAATTACTTCTTACCATGCTTTGCATCTTCACTCTCGCGATCACTATTGCAACGCCTGTTTTTGCGCAAGATGGGACTCCCACCGATGATGAAGTAAACAGGATCGCGAAACAATTGTATTGTCCTGTCTGTGAAAGCACGCCGCTGGATGTTTGTCCTACTGAAGCATGCCGTCAGTGGCGTGATTTAATTCGTGAAATGCTGGCACGGGGAAAGAGTGAAGCAGAAATAAAACAGTATTTTGTTGAACATTATGGTCCCCAGGTATTGAATGAGCCACCCAACAGACTGGTCATTTATATCGTTCCAATAGCGGCTTTCCTCCTCGGCGCGTTTATACTCTTCCGTGGCTTTCAAGTGTGGAGAAAGCCTATTACAACGGAATCAGGTTCGGTTAAGAAAGAAGCGAAGCCCGTCCAGGATCCATATATCGCAAAGTTGGAAGAAGAATTGAAGAGAAGAAACTAACTTCCCATCACCCCGCTTCGTCTGCGGGACTTCGTCCTTCGGCAAGCTCAGGATCAGCCCCTCCGCTCAGCGCGAATGGGAGATAGCAGGAAATTTAATGACCGAATTAACAAACACTGTCCAACGCCGCGGCGTCCCCATCTGGACGCAGATCATCATCTGGGCATTCCTAGTGGGCTTGCTTGCCATTGTTGGAGTTCAACTGAGCCGCGCCCAGGAAGGGACAGTGCAGCCTGGCAGCGCAATCAGCGATTTCACCTTCGCATTGTTTGAAGGATTTGAATACAACGGGCAAACCCAAATAAAATTTTCTGATTTACGCGGCAAGGTGGTCGTCATCAATTTTTGGGCTTCATGGTGTAAACCTTGCGAACAGGAGGCGGCCGCGCTGCAAGCCGCATGGAAGGAATATGAGCCAACGGGTCAGGTAATATTTATCGGCGCAGACTATGTGGATACACCTACTGAAGCAAACCTGTATCTCAAGAAATTCGATATTACCTATCCTAACGGCGAAGACCGCGATCTGCGGCGTGAACGACCTCTTTCACAATATTTTCGTATCACAGGTGTGCCTGAAACATATTTCATCGATAAAGAGGGTGTGCTGCGATATGTACATATCGGTCCGCTTATGACCATTGACCAGATCCGCGCACAGATCGATCCACTGTTGAAGTAAATGGAATATGGACATCGCAGCGCTCTTCTTTACACTGGCAATCCTCGTGCTTGTGGCAATGTATCTCTATGCCCCTCTTGCGCGGAGATATACGCGTCCAGTCACCGAAGAGGAGCATGAACTCTCAGCTTTGTTGGCAGAACGCGACCGTGTCATCAACGCTCTGCAGGAACTTGATTTTGATTTCAAGCTGGGAAAGATCCCCAGTGAGGATTATCCGACGCAACGTGCAAACCTTTTACAAAAGGGCGCAGATATATTGAGGAAGATCGATGCACTCACTTCGGAGGAAGGATCAAAATCTTACCGCGAAGGCGCGGACGCTTCGCGCGCGAAGAAATCTTCACGGCGCAAAGAAAAACTTCGCGATCCTGGTTCCTCACCTGCACTCCCTGGCACCGCCCGCCAGGGCAGGTGTGCACCAGATGTAAGTGTCGCGGTTCAAAACGCGGAGGAACGCATCGAGCGCGCCATTGCCGCGCGGCGCGCAGATGCATCCGTTGCGAACACTGAAATCACAGATGATGATCTTGAGGCGATGATCTCTGCGCGGCGCAGGAAACACAAGGAGAAATCAGCTGGCTTTTGCCCAAAGTGCGGCAAACCTGTGATGCAATCAGATCGATTTTGCCCATCATGCGGGAAGGCGCTAACGTAATCATGTCATTGCGAGGAGGGTTGAGATGCGATAGCATCGAAATCCCGACAAAGCCGCGCGGCGTCCAACTGTGCAAGGAGATTGCCACGCCGCCCTCGCTACGTTCGGAACGGCGGCTCGCAACGACATAACAAACCATATCATGAAATTACCTCAAATTATTCTGCTCATTCTTGGAACGTTCATCCTCACTGCCTGTAACTTCACACTTGCTGAAGATATCACGCCTCCTCCGAATTACGTCTCACCGACACCTGCTCCAACTTTGGGACCTCTTTATCCTGCGCAGGCACCGAGTATTGAAAATGGTGCAGCTATCTATTCAGAGAAATGTGCGCCATGTCATGGCGAAACAGGCATGGGGGATGGTGCGCAAGGGATTCAATTAAGTGTGCCAGTACCCGCATTCGGGTTATCAGAGATTGCTCGCCCGGCCTCCCTCGCACAATGGTATACAACCGTCACGCGCGGCAACATCACGCGCTTCATGCCTCCATTTACGAGTCTCACCGACCAAGAGCGCTGGGACGTTGTCGCGTATGCGATGACCTTTCACGCAACCCAGGAGGAAATTGAAAGAGGCAAAGAACTTTTTGAAGCCAATTGCACGGATTGTTCAACGGATTATTTCAAGGACCAACAGAAGATATCCTCATTGAGCGAAGTGGAGTTGGCGCGTATCATTAAAGAGGGCAATGATGAAGTAAAAGCATTTGGTGAAAATCTGGATGAAGATGAAGTGTGGGCAGTTGCGGCTTACTTGCGGACTCTCTCATTTGCAGCCGCATCCGCTGCATCAGCTTCTACGCCTCC
Source organism: Anaerolineae bacterium (assembly GCA_022616105.1). Lineage (GTDB taxonomy): Bacteria > Chloroflexota > Anaerolineae > Anaerolineales > Villigracilaceae > Defluviilinea. Next base: position 14,125 of record JAKEFL010000233.1, read on the forward strand.
TCCAACCGAACCTGTTTCCGTTTTACAGACTCCCGTCTCAGCTGTGACAACGCCGATCGGAGGCACAGCTCAGGTCCCAGTCCCGAGTGAAGCAACTGCGGTCTCACAGCCAGGATTTGGCACGGTCAATGGATCTATCGAAAATAAGACTGGCGCGAATTTGTCATCCGAATTAAAGATCACTTTACGCGGTTTTGATCACGGAGCCGATCCCAATTCAACTCCACAGGAGGTGTTGAGCCTGGATGGCACTGTGAACGCAAATGGCACTTTCAGCTTTGAAAATATCGAAATGCCTGCAGGTCGCATCTTCCTAGCACAGATTACTTATGAAGGCGTCACACTTCAATCTGATTTTGCAATCGTTGAAGAAGGAGCGTCTACGCTGAACTTGTCGCCGATCCTATTGTATGGAACAACGAACGATCCATCCGCGCTGGTAATTGATGATGCGCGCATCTTCTTCGAGTATGCGGAGAATGAAATTCAGATCTTTGGCGCCTATTCATTCCGCAATTTAACCGACAAGACCATTGTTGTAGAGCTGAAAGACGGCCTGGAAATTCCATTCATCAAATCGCCCGAAGGCACAGAGGCGCTGGGTTTCGAACCGATGCAGGATAGTCAGCCATTTACATCAGTTGATAACAACCTCGCGTTCCCACCCAATGAACAGTCTTATGGGTTGATCGTATTCTCCACACTGGCAAAAGCCAGCCAGGTTGAAATCACTCACCCATTTGTTTTACCTGTTGCCTCTCTCACAGTCTTTTTGCCCGAGGGTGTAAATGCTGAGGGGACACAGTTGACTGATCATGGCGTGCAAACGATTGAGGGCCTCAACTTTCAAATGTATGCAGCAGGTGATCTGCCAGCAGGAAATACGCTTACATTCACCCTTTCGGGCGCACCCAATGACACCTCTACATCCGCATCAACTTCCATATCTGGAACGAGCATAAACAGAAGCATCTTGATCGGCGCAAGTGCACTCGGACTTGTACTGATCCTCGCAGGCGCGTGGATGTTTATGCGAGACCGACAACATATTGAGGAAAACAATCATAGAAATGGAGAGGCTGAATTTGAGTCCCCTGAGGAAGTGATGGATGCAATCATCGCGCTTGATGATCTAAATCAGGCGAAGAAGATTTCAAATCAGGCATATCAAAAACGGCGTAATGAATTGAAAGAGATATTGAAGGAAATGATGTAGGACTCTGGAGTCCGACAGCTCACTTGCCTTGTGGGTGCTGTCGAGAATTCAGGAGCAAGCTCCTGGACTCCAGAATTGAATCATGATCATCGTCAAAAAACTTGTCAAGCGATTCGGATTGAAGACCGTCCTGCGCGGCGTGGACTTTCAGGTTCAGCCTGGTGAATTCGTCGCGTTGCTGGGTCCAAACGGTGCTGGGAAGACAACTTTTCTAAGAATCCTGGCATCCCTATCTCGTCCGACATTTGGTGAGGTAAATATCGCGGGCTACAAATTGCCAACTCAGGCGGCGCAGGTGCGCGCAAGGATTGGCGTGGTCTCACATCTTCCATTGCTTTACAGTGACTTAAGTGCCGAAGAAAACCTTCGCTTTTACGCGCGCTTGTATGGTATTACAAATTACCAATCACGTATCACAGAAATCCTCGAAATGATCGGTCTTGAACCTCGCCGCCGTGACCTGGTCCGCACATTTTCACGCGGAATGGGACAGCGGCTCGCGATTGGTCGCGCCATTCTCCACGACCCGGATGTGATGCTCTTTGATGAACCATATACAGGTTTGGATCAGGATGCATCCTCTGTGCTTGATGATATTTTGAAAACTGTTGCCAAACAGGGGCGTACAGTTGTGATGACCTCTCATGATCTCGCTCATGCGGAAGAGCTTGCGACTCGTTTTGATATCTTGTCGCGCGGCGTGATTGCAG
>JAKEFL010000234.1 GCA_022616105.1 Anaerolineae bacterium
AACCGCTCATTGATTCCGCCGTTACGAGCTTCAAAACGTAATCAGCTTCTCGCTGTTGGTTCGCGCTCACAAGAGTCTGCGGATGGATATGCGCGCGAATGGAAGATTCCACGTTCACACGGATCGTATGAAACGTTGCTTGCAGACTCTGAAATTGATGTGATCTACAATCCGCTTCCGAATCATCTTCACGCCGAATGGACGATCAAAGCCCTTGAAGCTGGCAAACATGTCCTATGCGAGAAACCGCTTGCCTTGAGTGTGGATGAAGTGGATGCCATACAGGCAGCAGCACGCAAACATGGACGAGTCGTTGCCGAAGCCTTTATGTACCGGCATCATCCGCAGACGCTAAAAGTGCAGGAACTCGTCAGGAACGGTTCAATCGGGACCTTGAAACTGATCCGCGGTTCCTTTAGCTTTGTCCTCAGCCGTGAAGGAGATGTCCGTCTTGACCCTGCGATGGGCGGCGGAAGTATTTGGGATGTGGGATGTTATCCCATCAGCTACGCGCGAACGATCGTGGGGACTGCCCCGCTTGAAGTTTTTGGCTGGCAGGTCACAGGTCCGACAGGAATCGATGAGACGTTCCTCGGGCAGATGCGATTCGTGAATGATGTCCATGCGCAATTTGACTGTAGTTTTGTCATTCCGTTTCATTCATTCATGGAAATTGTTGGAAGCGAAGGGACATTGAATATTCCAAAACCGTTCAAACCTGGCGTCGATGAGAAAATCTATTTGACGCGCGGAGATAAAACCGAAACGATCAAGATCAAAGGGCAGGAGTTATACATCGGTGAAGTGGAAGATATGGCAGATGCTATTCTGCTTGGTCATGAACCGTACATCTCACTCAATGACAGCCGCGCAAATGTTGCGGTGATTTCAGTACTCCTCGAGTCAGCGCGAATAGGAAAGCCGGTAAAGACAATTTAGCCTTGCGAAGGTTGCTCATGAACGAGCAGCATCCTGGCAAATAGCCTTCGCAAGGCTTTTCCTTGGGAGTTCTTAAAACTTCAGAAGTCTCTGGTAAACTTACGCCAACCTTTTTTGGAGGACACCGTATGGATTTTAATAATACACACGATTCCGTGACCCGCCGCATTCGCGCAATAACAGATCGCGTTTCAATGGCAATAGAAAATGACCTGTATTTTTACAACCAGCCTATAGAGGAACTTCATGGTGGGGCGAAAGTTTTAGTGCGCGGGCGGGAAATGGGGATGTATGCTTCCTACGGCTATCTTGGATTGCTCAACCATCCGCGAATCAATGAAGCCGCGAAGAAAGCTATCGATAAATTTGGTACGGGCACAAACGGAGTCCGCTCGCTGGCCGGAACCCTGACGATCCACAACGAATTGGAAGAAACCATCGCCAATTTCAAGCATACTGAAACCGCGCTTACGTATTCGTCCGGTTATGCCACGAACCTGTCGGTTGTTTCTACACTCATGGGTCGCGGTGATTATGTATTTTCCGATAAATTGAATCACGCCTCCATCGTGGATGGATGTTTAATGTCCGGTGCGGAGTTTCGACGGTTTCGCCACAATGACATGGAACATCTCGAAGGCTTGCTCAGGAATTCACCTGCAGATGTTGCCAAGCTGGTAATCGCAGACTCGGTCTTTTCGATGGATGGCGATATTATTGATCTGCCAAAGGTGCTGGAGTTGACCAAAAAATACCATGCATGGTTGATGATCGATGAAGCGCATTCCGTCGGCGTACTGGGTGAAAAAGGCACAGGAATCGAAGAACATTTTGGACTCGGTGATGTGATTGACATCAAGATGGGCACATTGAGCAAGACCATTCCATCGGTCGGCGGATATGTCGCGGCAAAGAAAGAGATTATCACCTATTTGCGCCATGCCAGCCGGGCGTACATCTTCTCTGCCGCGCTGCCGCCTGCGCAGGCTGCCGCCGCAAACGAAGCTTTCAAGGTGATCCTGGATGAGCCCTGGCGTATTGAGCGCCTTAACCAGAATACCAAACAATTTATCAGCGGACTCAAAGGGATGGGCTTTGATACCATGCTGACAGAGACCGCCATCGTCCCGGTCTTGTGCGGTGATGACGACACAGCCTTTGCCATGACCCGCGAAGCACAGCATAATGACGTGTTTGTTCTGCCTGTCGTTTCGCCCGCCGTGCCAGAAGGACTCGCCCGCCTGCGCGCAACCGTCACTGCCGCGCATGACCCAAGCGAGATCGAACGCGCCATGGATGTAATCGGTGAGGCGGGGAAAAAGTTGGGGATTATTAGTTAGAGCTTGGAGACTGGAGATTAGAAGTTCGTAATTGGTTATTGATCATTGCAACACGCCAGTCATCCATGATCTGCGCGCTTTTGTTTTGTTTGGTGAGGAAATATATTCACTTCAATGTCATCAGGTAAGCCATTTTAACCACAGAGCGCACAGAGAGCACGGAGAAATGCCTTTAAATAATCTCTGTGGACTCTGTGTTCTCCGCGGTGGAGGATTTCAGCCCACCCTTTTAGCCACTCCCTTTGATGGGAGAAAGTTACAAACTCCGATAACGCTGCTTAAGTTCTACTGATTGGCGATGCTATAAAGATTCTCTTTTATTTGATTCTGACGAGCTGGGGTCTGGAGTTGGGTACGCGTTTGATCTCGCCGCGCGCTTCCAGGTCTAATTTCACTGTGGTCACATACCACATCACAGAGCCTTCGAATTTATTATCCAATTGTTTTTCAACTGCGCGTGATAACGCCATAAATGTCATTTCCTTATTTGTACGTAAGGTGGCAATAATGGCTTTGCGAATCACTTCATATTTTTCCTTGCTGATATTGACACCCTTTTTCTTTTCGGGGTGAAGCGTGCGTATACTATCTTTCATATCAAACTTCCTGTTTCATTTGTTTTGCTACGATTTCCGCTATATCCATCACCTGCACCTCTCCGCCGTCTGCTTTGGATGCGTCAGTCAGCATAGTCATGCAAAATGGACAACCAACGGCGAGAGTATTCGCGCCAGTGGATTTTACCTCCGCAAAGCGCGTCGCGTTCACGCGGGCTGAGCCTGGCTCCTCTTCCTTCCACATCTGAGCCCCACCCGCGCCACAGCAAAAAGACTTGGCTGAATTGCGCGGCATTTCAATGACTTCCAACCCTGCAGCTTTAAGATCTTCGCGCGGCGCATCGAATATCTTGTTATGCCGCCCTAAATAACATGGGTCATGATAGGTGATCTTCATCATATCGATATCGCCATCAAGCTTCATTTGAATTTTGCCCGCACCAACCAGTTCGTTGATCAATTGAGTATGATGGATCACTTTGTAGTTCCCACCGAAGGCGGGATACTCATTTTTAATTGTGTGCAAACAATGTGGGCAGGTTGTCACAATCCGCTTCGGTTTGATTTCATTCAATATTTCAACATTCTGCGAAGCCAGCCCAAAGAAAATATCTTCACGTCCGGCGCGGCGCGCTGAGTCGCCATTGCAGGATTCATTTCGTCCCAATACGGCGTAGTTGACTCCCGCTGCGTTCAATATCTTCGCAAAGGCTTGTGCGGTCTTTTGGGCGCGTGCATCGGTGGCAGGTGCACAGCCTACCCACCATAAAATTTCGGGTTCGGGGTTCTTTTCAATCGTTGGAACATCCAGTCCTTCAGCCCATTTTATGCGATCAGCCTGCGAAACATTCCATGGGTTGGCGTTGCGTTCCATTCCCTTGAAGGCATTTTCCAACTGCTTTGGGAAGTTACTTTCCATCATGGTCAGATTGCGGCGAATGTCCATAATATCGCGCATTGGTTCATTTCCCACAGGGCAAATATCCACGCACGCGCCGCAGGCTGTGCACGCCCACACGGCTTCCTCAGAAATCAAATTCAACATTGGCACATCCAGGCCGCCGTCATAATTCAAGTGATAACGTTTATTGACCTCGAGCGCGGCTGGAGAGAGCACCTTACCCGTGTTATACGCTGGGCAAACTTCCTGGCAGCGAAAGCATTGGATGCATGCATAACTATCCATGATCTGCTCCCAACCTAAATCCTTCATTGTCGCTGCGCCGAACTGTTCGATGGATTGATCATCCAAATTGATGTAGTTCAGTTGTCCAATGGATTTTCTTTCCGGCTTCAAGGCAAAATTGATCGGAGCGAAGAACAAATGGATATGTTTTGAGTAGGCAAAATAAGGAAGGAACGCGACCACCGCGCCAATGGACAGCCAGAATGTAATATGCTCGCCGATCATCAAGGCATTTGCATTCACACCCGACCATAAGCCTGATACCGCTGAAATGATCGGCTGCCAACTGTCGGTTTTTCTCTGCAATGCCAAATGGAAAGATTCTCCCAGCAGCCTCATCAAGTTATGAGTAAAGAAGGTTGTAGTAACAATGGCAGAATCGCGCTGAATGCCTGTGCGCGCTTTTGGGTGGAGCAATGTTGATTCACGCGTGGTCAGCGTCCGAGGTCTAAGAACGTAACGGCGGAATGCAAGTGATGCCAATCCAATAAGGATGCCTACGCCTAGAAAGTCTGCGAGCAATCTATACACATCCCCAAATAAGCCGCTGTTCTCAAGGATCTTGAAACCAGTATAAGCATATATCAAATCTGAAATATTGATCAATAAATAGACGAAAAACCCCCAACCGACAAATGCGTGAAATAGGCTTGGTCCGAGCCTGAAACGGAAAACAGGTTGGAAGAAAATTACTTTTGCAATGAGGTCTCCAATCCGTTTCCATGCCAAGGACCAATCAATTTTGCCCTGTCCGCCTGAGATATTTTTGGTAATCCGTTGCACCCCGCGATACGTGTAATAAAGCGATATGACTGTTGCAATTGCGAAGAGAATTCTTTCAATGAGGGTAAGCATGAAGTCTCCAACAGTTCCCCTCTCCCAATGGGAGACTGCGAAGCGCTCCGTAAGGAGGGGTTGGGGGTGAGGGCCAAGTTTAGCACAGAAAACAAAAGCGGAGGATGTGCCTCCGCTTGCTTATTGATATGATTGTTACCCTGAGTCATCGGCTTCTACTTATATCGTTCACGTATTCAATCGCTCCCTGACATGCAGGCGCCAAATGCAAAGACAGATTCTCCCAGGTCAATGCCTGGTCTCCCCCAATCGTTAAATCAATCGCTTCACCCAAACAGCCAGGACCAGCATTGTAGTTTACAAGTGTAAATTTCCATAGGTCTTCATAGGTTGCCGATGCCCCAGCCATGCCGCCAGTGTAATTCTCGACAAGTTGGCCAGCCTGTTCACAATTCGCAAGCAATGTATGAGCGAAGACCCCAATACTGAAATTTGCACGATCCATGTCAATACCCA
>JAKEFL010000030.1 GCA_022616105.1 Anaerolineae bacterium
CAAGCGCCATTTCAAACGCGGCGAGCGTGTTCTCGGGGGCATGAGCAGAAGCTCCTCTGTGAGCAAAGATGGCAGTTCGAGGGAGTGATTCCAACATGGTAAATAATGATCGTCATTGCGAGGGGCGCGATAGCGCCACGAAGCCGCGCAGCGTCCCTCATGGTAGGGATTTTAGCAACAATAGGGACGCTGCGCGGCTTCGTCGGGCTGGGTCTCGATACGCCCCTCGCAATGGCGCCGCGGCGCCACTCAAGGCTACTCGACCACCAGCCCTCCTCGCATCACTTGCACCGCACGTGATTTGCATTAGCAAATCATGCAGGTGTGACCAGGCAAGGCTAAATATCAACAAAATATGCCAGTGCTGCGCGATCGAGCATATCACGGGACATGGTTGGCGGGACGGCGAGATAGCTCGCGATATCAAGGATTTGGTCACACAGGTCGCGTGGATGAGAAGCGCGCAATTTACGATTGCGTTTAATGTACCACTCCTGCAAGAGATAAGCCAAGCCCTGATCGCTGTATTCCACCTTCTTATCCTGCGCGACGCGTTTGAATATCTCGCGATATTCCTCATAGGATGGATCGCCGATCTCGATCTTATGTCTTAAGCGGCGCAGGAAGGCTTCATCTACAAGGTCTTTTGGCGGAAGATTCGTTGAGAACACGATCAAAACATCAAAGGGGACTTCAACTTTACGTCCATTGTGGAGCGTGAGAAAGTCTACGCGGTTTTCGAGCGGAACGATCCACCGGTTGAGCAGGTCACGCGGGCGAACTTGCTGGCGGCCGAAGTCATCGATCAACAGGATTCCGCCATTGGCTTTGACCTGAAACGGCGCTTCGTAAAACTTATGCACTTCGTCATAAACGAGATCAAGACCTTCCAGCGTCAACTCACCGCCGACCACGATGAACGGACGCCGAATTTTCACCCAGCGTGGATCGCGTCGCTGACTGGTTCGCAGGTTACCCGTGCTGCTTGCTGATGGTTTCTCTGCATCCGGTGCAAGTCTATGACTCACCTGGTCGTAAACTTTGATCACCTGTCCATCCAAATACAGTGCGTAAGGAATATACATCCCCTGGCTCAATACCAAATTGCCAAATGCGCGTGCCACGCTGGTCTTGCCGTTGCCAGGAGGACCATACATGAAAATGGATGTGCCTGAATTGAGGGCGGGCCCCAGTCGTTGAAAGGTGGATTCAGAGAGAACCAACTGTGAAAGGAGTTGACGCATGGTGCGCGAGGTGACGGTCATGCGCCCCGTCTTTTGTCGACGAATCGCTTCATTATAAATTTCGAATGGAACAGGCGCGGGACCCGCATATTGGCTGCGTTCCAACGCCTCACGCGCACGAGTGATGCCTGCCCCCGTTATGCCGTATGTATATGCCCCTTCGCCTAACCCACCCTGTGATGATTTCACTTCGAGCATTTTCTCACGCTTGAGCGCTTCCAAAATTCCATCTGTTACACCTGCAAAGGGCAGCGCGATCAATTCAGCGATCTTAAAGCCGCTCATATATCCCTGTGAATAAAGGATTTTTAGTGTCAGGTCCTGCAGCCAAAGTGCGGAAAGACCCGTATCATCCACGGAGTTGATCTGTGGTGGGGAAAATAATGTTGTACTGGCTGGTGCTGGTCTTGCGAGGGGATTGGTCATAACATCTCCCAGTCTGGGATGCTCCGTAATTCAGATTTTGTTCCTTCCAAATTATACTGCTTCTTCCATGTAATCTCTACAGAGACTTATGGCAAAGGGTATGCGAGATTGGGAGTGACTAAAACGGTGAGTAAAAACCTTCTTAGCCACAGAGAGCACTGAGCCCATTGAGAAAAATCTCATCAATCTCTGTGGACTCTGTGGCTTCACACACCCAATTAGCCACTCTCGCGAGATTAATCCCACAGTACCCACCGTAATATCGTATATAATCTGCGCACCATGAACCTAACTGTGATCATCCCTGCTTACAATGAAGCGGACCATATTAGCGAGATCCTAAAGAGAGTGCAATCCACAAAACTGGCAAAGGAAATCATTATCGTAGATGATGCTTCAAAAGATGGAACGCGTGACATCCTGACAAAGATGGATGGAAAGAAAAAGGTGCGGATCATCCTCCATGAGCGCAATCAAGGCAAGGGTGCGGCCGTGGTCACCGGCCTGAAAGCTGCAAAGGGGGATGTTTTGTTGATTCAGGATGCAGATCTGGAATATAACCCTCGCGATTATCCTGTACTCCTGCAACCGATCGAAGAGGGTGTGGCTGATGTAGTTTATGGCTCGCGTTTCCTCGGCGGACCCCACCGCGTGACCATGTTCTGGCACCTGGTTGCCAACAAACTGCTGACCTTGATGACGAATGTTCTTTACAATACCATCCTGACGGACATGGAAACTGGTTACAAAGTCTTCCGCCGTGAGGTGATTGATGGGATGACAATCCATGCAAAACGATTCAATTTTGAACCGGAGTTCACAGCAAAAGTGTTGAAGCGTAACCATCGCATTTTTGAAGTGCCGATCTCTTTCAACCCGCGTGATTATTCGCAGGGGAAGAAGATCAAATTGAGAGATGCGTTTGAAGCAGTGTGGACTTTGTTGAAATATCGGTTCATGGATTAATGAAAAGAAGGCGCTTTTGACGCCTCCTTATATTGACCTCTTGCATAAGTAACCCTTTGCCTAACCACAGAGTCCACTGAGACCTTTGAGAAAAACTCATTTTCTCTGTGTTCTCTGTGGCGAAAAGACTTTTGTAAGAGGTCCTATTTCTCAACTGTCACATCATAAATAAAGATATAGTCCCCAGCCTCGTAATCAGCAAGGCCGTCGTTGATCTTTTCGTTAAAGGTGGCGACGGCTTCCAGATTATATTTGCCGTTGGGCCAGTCCGACATCATCACGCCAAAATCAAGACAGAGAAGACCATCAGGCCTCGTAAATGTAATCGGGTGCACCACATCGCTCCCAAGTTCTTTATCATTGAAATAAAGTTTGATTTGAATGTGTTCAAAATTTTGCTTCAGGATTTCCTCAGTCGTTGTACACCAACCATAATTGAAATAAGTCGGTTTATCGTCTGTAATATTTACTGTAAACGTAAGAGTGCCGGGTTTGGCAAAGTCTGCTTCAGTGTATTGCTCTTTAGCGAGGGATTGCAAGTAAACCCAATTCTGCCCTTTTAAAGTTTCAATGAGTGTATCTGCATTTTGCTCCATGCTTGGTGCAGGCACTGTTGGTACAGGCGTAAGAGGAATCATGCCAGGCAGCAAACAAGACATGATGAGGAGCGCACTGCCTGTCATGGTCACTATTCTCAAAGTAGACTCTCTGGCTTTCATAAGCCACCTCCTTCAGGATGACCGATTATAAACACATTACTATATCTGATGAATGTCAACTTAGTATAATTTCAAGGCTTTCTCAAAGTCTGGTTTATGTCACCCTGAGGGAGCGTTTTTCCGCGACCGAAGGGTCTCTCGTACAGTGACAAAGATGCTTCGCTTTGCTCAGCATGACATCATTAGGATTTGTCAAGTGACTTTTAGAAAGTCATAAGTATAATTTCAGCCATGAATGATTGGGAAGTGGAAATACAACGGGAATTTGAACGAGCCGAGCAAGCACGCGCTCGGGGCAACGAAGGACAGGCACGCGTCTGCGCACGCCGCGCGGCAGGAATAGCAGCCCGCGAATACTTCACGCGGCGGGGAGAAAGCGTCCGTACTTTGAGTGCCTATGATCTGCTGAACCTTCTTAAAGATGACCCGCGTCTTTCCTCAGACTTGAAACGGATCGCGGATCATTTGACCTTGCGCGTGACCGAAGAATTCAAACTGCCTGTGAATATTGATTTAATTGCGGAGGCAAAGAAGTTTTGTGAGGAATTACTGAAAGAAAACTAGCCACATGACCCTTTTGAATCAAGTGGTGGTTGAGCGATGTCCTGAGCCTGTCGAAGGGTAGCCCGAAGCGGTAGCGAAGGGCGTATCGAAACCACAAATTCCAGCGATTTATGCTTCTTGTTGGTTTCGATACGGCAGATTGCTTCGCACGCCGCCTACTCAACCAACGAAATATAGTTGAAACAAAGTGTCAGGTGACTAGAAATAAAATAGACCCCAAAGATTATGAACTAATCTTTGGGGTCTATTCCGCTTATTCAGAAATTACGCGTGCCTTCGTACCAAATAAAACAATGCACGCGCTACTGTGATCAACACCAGCATCCCGGACATGACCCCGCCAAAGACAAGGAACATCCTTTGCCAGTCGCGCAAACGTGAGACGATCATGCGCGGCTCTGGAAAATGGATCCGTTCGCGCAGACGAGTGACCACCTCCATGGGAGGGGTAACGGGCTTAAGTGTCCCTGCGAGGTGCTCTTCAAGAGCATTGATTTGCTCATCAGAAAGTTCTGTCTTAAGTTTGTTCATTTTCTTACTCGTTAAATTATCTTGCTGCTCCGGCGGCGTCCTCGCCGTCCCACAGGGATGCTACGCAAAGGACGGCGGTTTGAGCCAAACTAGTCATTATCCAGATTGATGTTCTGATCACCGATCTGGTCACGGAGGGCGAGGAGCGTCCGATGGTAGAGGCTTTTCACGGCTCCTTCACTGCGTCCCATGATCGCACCGATCTCGGCATTCGACATGTTCTCGACAAATTTCAGGATCAGGAGATTCTGTCGTTCCGGTGGCAGGCGTCGGATGAGTCTGAGAAGGGTGCTTTGTTCCTGTGAGCGGACCAGGTTCCTCTCGGGGTGATCTCCCTTCGAGGGGAGAACCGGCACATCATTGATCGGAATTTCCTGTCTTCGGCTGCGGTCACGATGCCAGTTGGCAACGAGGTTATGAGCGATTCGATACAGCCAGGCAGAAAAAGGAACGCCGCGATCCGTATAATTTTGAATGTGATTCATCGCCCGTTGAAACACGCGGGCGGTCAGATCCTCCGCGTCATGGAGGTTCCCCGTTCGATAGTAAACATAGTTGAAGATACGGTCGAGGTAGCGCTCATAGAGCAGACCAAATGCGTCACGGTCGCCCTGTGATGCCCGAGTCAAAATATCTTCTTCGTTGAAATCTGTATCCGGCACGTATGGTCTCTACCGGCGGGGTCTATAAATCATAACCCCGACGGGTTTTGGAAGTTGCAGGGAGTATAACATGCAACATTTTAATTTCATTGTAGGGTACAGCGATTCTGCATCTGTCATTGCGAGGAGCCGCGTAGCGGCGACGTGGCAATCTCAACTAACCTTCAAACGTGAGATTGCCACGGCGGCTCCGCCGCCTCGCAACACTTGCACCTGCGTGCAGTGCTGGTGTGACATATTAAAAGTGATTGGTATAATAAAAGATTGCTCATTCGCTGCATCATGATGGCTCATTGGGAGTTGCCGTGATACAACGGTATATCTGGCCGCGCGGCGTAAAGCGACATTAATGTCGCCCTACATTTGGCGGCGCGTCACGGCGAATCCCAGAGAGTCCTCATGATTTTTATTGATAAATGAAACAGATGTGCTATAATTGGGTGTCCGAGGAGAAATATGTCAAGCAATTCGATCCGCGTGGTTGGAGCACGGGTTCATAATCTCAAGAATATTACAGTCGAGATCCCGCGCGATCGGTTCGTTGTGATCACCGGCTTATCGGGGTCGGGCAAATCATCGCTGGCTTTCGATACGATCTTTGCAGAAGGTCAGCGGAGGTATGTCGAATCCCTCTCTGCATACGCGCGGCAGTTCATCGGGCAGATGGATAAACCGGACGTGGACCACATCGAGGGACTCTCTCCAGCCGTATCCATTGACCAGAAATCCACCTCGCACAACCCCCGTTCGACAGTTGGTACCGTTACCGAAATCTATGACTATATGAGGCTTTTGTTCGCGCGCGCCGGCATTCCGCACTGTCCGATTTGTGGGCGTGAAGTGGCAAAACAATCGGCGCAGGAGATCGTGGATAAGATCGAAAACTTGCCAGATGGTACGCGCATTTTGGTTCTCTCCCCGCTGGTGCGCGCACGCAAGGGAACGTATCAGGCTGTCTTTGAAGAGATCCGCAAGGCAGGCTTCACTCGCGCTCGCGTAGATGGAACCGTCTCTTCACTGGATGATGAAATTGAACTGGACCGTTATAAACAACATACGATTGAAGCAGTTGTAGATCGCCTTGTGATTTCAAATAACGGTGATAAAGAGGAACGCAAGTCTGCGCGCTCGCGATTAACTGATTCAGTTGAAACCGCGCTCAAGTTTGGGGAAGGGTATGTGACTATTAATATCCCCCCCACCCAACCCTCCCCCAAATTGGGGGAGGGCAAGGGAGGGGGCGAAGATATTCACTTTTCTGAACACCTGGCTTGCCCAGAGCATGGCACAACAATCGCGGAAGTGGAGCCGCGTACGTTTTCATTTAATACTCCACAAGGCGCATGCCCGGATTGTCAGGGTCTTGGCTCCAAACTGGAGATCGATCCCGATCGCATCATCCCCGACACGGACTTAACTTTCAATGAAGGGGCGATTGCCAGCATGGAGTGGAGCGGACCCAAAGTGGAGGGCGGCTATTACTGGCAAAGTTTGATCAACGCCGCGAAGGCATACAAAATTGATCTGGATAAGCCTGTCAAAGAATTGAGTAAGGATCAATTGAGAATTATCCTATATGGCACGGGTGACAAACAGATCCAGATGACATACCAGAGCGCTAACGGCAATGAATTCAGGTTCTCGCGTGCCTTTGAAGGTGTGATCACAAATCTCGAAAGACGTTACCGCGAGACGAACTCTGAATACATCCGCGAGAAGATCAGTGAGTTCATGTCTGACCGTCCCTGCCCAACCTGCAAAGGCAAACGACTCAATCCAGCCGCGCTGGCGGTCACTGTGGATGATATCAACATTGTGGAGGCAAACTCCTGGCCCGTTCTGAAAACGCTCGACTGGGTGAAGAAGATCGGTGGAAAAAATTCACCGCTCACTTCCAAACAAAAAGCGATTGCAGAACGAGTGATTAAGGAAATCAGTGAACGATTATCCTTCCTTGTCAATGTAGGGTTGGATTATCTGACTCTCAATCGTTCTGCAGTGACGTTATCGGGCGGTGAAGCGCAGCGAATTCGACTGGCGACTCAGGTTGGCTCTAGATTGGTCGGTGTGTTGTATGTATTGGATGAACCATCCATCGGTTTGCATCCACGTGACAACGCAAGGTTGTTAGATACCCTCAAAGGTCTGCGCGACCTGGGCAACACTGTTTTAGTCGTTGAGCATGATGATGAAACAATCCGTGAAGCGGACTGGGTGATCGATTTAGGTCCCGCCGCGGGCGAACATGGCGGACAGATTATTGCAGAGGGCACCCCCAAGCAGATCCTGGCGCACCCAAAGTCATTGACGGGGCAATATCTATCAGGGCGCAAACAGGTGGAAGTCCCGGAGGAACGGCGGGAAGGAAACGGCAAGTCGCTGAGGATTGTCAATGCATCCGCAAACAACCTGAAGGGCATCGATGTCACGATCCCATTAGGAGAGTTGGTTTGTATCACGGGCGTTTCCGGTTCGGGGAAGTCCACGTTGATGAGCGATATTTTATACAGCGCGCTCGCTGCAAAACTGATGGGTGCGCGTACCCAGGCAGGCGAACATGAGCGCATCGAAGGGATCGAGCATCTCGATAAGATTATCAACATCGATCAATCGCCGATCGGGCGGACACCGCGCTCGAACCCTGGAACGTATACGAGTTTATTCGATGAAATAAGAAAGCTATACGCGGAATTGCCTGAAAGCAAAGTGCGCGGGTACAAGCCCGGGCGCTTCTCTTTCAACGTGCATGGCGGGCGTTGTGAAGCCTGCCAGGGACAGGGTGAACTGCGGATCGAGATGCAGTTCCTGCCCGATGTGTACGTGCCATGTGATATCTGCCACGGCAAGCGCTTCAACCGCGAGACTTTGCAGGTTTTATTCAGGGACAAGTATTCGATTGCCGACGTGCTGGATATGACCGTGGATCACGCGTTGGAAGAGTTCGCGAACTTCCCACCCATGTTCAATAAGTTGAAGTTGTTGCAGGAGGTGGGTTTGGGTTATGTGCGTATCGGTCAGCCTGCAACGACTCTTTCTGGCGGTGAAGCCCAGCGCGTGAAGCTCTCGAAGGAACTCTCACGCCGCGCAACGGGACGGACACTATATGTTCTGGATGAACCATCTGTGGGCCTGCACGCAGCGGATGTGCACAAATTGATCGAGGTCTTACAAAGGCTGGTGGATGCTGGTAACTCGGTTCTCATCATCGAGCATAACCCTGATATTGTGAAGGTCGCGGACTGGTTGATCGACCTGGGTCCCGAAGGCGGCGATCGAGGTGGTGAACTGATCGCCGAGGGAACGCCTGAGCAGGTGATCAAGGTGAAAAAGTCGTATACAGGGCAGTTTTTAAAAGCACATATGAAGTAGGGTAGAACCAAAAGTGGACTTCTATAAGCTTGGAAATCAAACATCCATTTCTGCAAAATGTTCCATCAGTAAGCGATGGACGAAAATGTAACTCCCACCTACCCGACGAAGAAATATTAAATCAACAGCATAGCCAAGAAAAAGAACCAAACGCCAAGGCAATGATTTATTTCGAGTTAGCACAAATCGTAATGAATAGTGTTCAATTAGGTCAAGATATCCGGCATTCAGCCCACCGATCAGCCCGAAAATCAGTCCCCCAAACAGCGCTATTTTCATTCCGTAATTCAGCCCGAAACTCAGCGCAAAATGCAGCCCACCGATGAACACGATAAACAGTTCGTAAATTAACCCGAGAATGAGTCCCACACTCAGCCCATAAATTAACGTTGAAAAAAGACTATTAAGAAGTGTTTGTTTCAGACGTTGCTCTGGGTAGGTCGTCGCTTCAACCTCTTCTGAAGTCAGTCCACCCGCAAGTCCTAGACCTATTACTAGTACAGGAGCCATCCCCAAACTCATACCGAGGCTCACCCCTAAAATTAACCCGCCGATTGGCCATCCACTCAGCCAGCCAAACAGCCCGCCCATCAGTGTGAAAATCAGCCCGACGGTCAGCACGAGAAGCAACATGCCAATCAACACGAGAAGTAGTCCGGCAATCATACCAACATAACGTCGATACAGGCGTTCTTGCGGCTGCTTGAGCCAGGATGGCTGCATGGACGCAATTTGATAAGTGATGATGTTGTGTTGAATCATTTTGTTTGCCAGAAAGCTCAAATAGTGCAAAGTCTGGTGTTCTGTGAAAGGCGTGTTTGTTGAACGAGCTGAGCGATCAAACATGCGCTCAATATAGGTGTCAAATAAGTGCTTGCGCTGTTCTTCAAGATTTCTAGGAGCAATCAAATCATCGGCTTTCTTATCTTTATATGCCAAAGTCATGATGCTCAACATCAGAGGAGTTTCTGCCAATTCTTGTAAAGCTTTATCTTTCTTGAGCATTTGCTTTACGCTGGCAAGGCTTTTACCAAAGCGATCAAAATAAGTATTGATCTGTTTAGATGTAAGGGGTTGAAGGGTGATTGCCCCTTGAAGTACAAGTTTTGTATTGAGAATTGAATATTCTTCGATGCGACTACAAATGACCAACGTACTGAGGCCGTGTTCTTTTCTAAACTGGTTAATAGCATCAACGCATTTTGCACGCCTATTTTCTTTAACTTCATCTAATCCATCTAAAAGCAAGGACATTCGATTTTCATTTATCCATGCAGGAGCAGTTTTCTTCGGCACGTAATAAACAATGTTCAACTGCTCTGCTAACCAATCAGCCAGTGATTGGTTTTCTTTCCATGATGCAAGGTTGAACACCACAGGTATAGGCTCTGTCTCTTCTTGCCGAGCATGCTCGATCAACAGCCGAGTGAGTTCTAATAGCATGGTAGTCTTGCCAGAACCTGGGGCACCAAGGATGAGCAAAGAGCGGCCCATACCAATTTCTTTAAAGATTTCGAGCATCGATTTCCCTGCTGGCAAAGTTTCATTGGTTGTTTCTTTTTTAATTGTCCACGGGTAGCTCACTACACTTGTATCTTCTTTGATTCCCAATTCAAGCAATGCCGCACCGTGCAGGGACTTCTCAAGAACTCCTTTGACCCAGAAATTTTCGACATGATCTAGCATCACGCGGCGGTTGCGTTGGTCGAGAGATTCAGTTCTTCCTTTTTTCTCATTTGTAAATGATAAGGCTAA
>JAKEFL010000235.1 GCA_022616105.1 Anaerolineae bacterium
GCAAAGCGTCTGGTACGTCGCCTCGAACAATTGGGATACACGATCCATATAGATCAACCCACGCCCATAGCCGCATAGATGATTTTCAGGACAGTTGCTACGATATAAAAGAACTAAAGGTATGTCACCCTGAGGGAGCGTTGGTTGCGACCGAAGGGTCTCGACTACTGTGGTAGAGATGCTTCGCCGCAGAGCGGCTCAGCATGACATTCCAAGAGGTGGGTGACAACTTGAGTTACTTGGCTACCCAACTATGCCCCGCTTCGTTGCGGGCGACGGAACCAGTTGGTCCATTCACGTTTTTCCCATAACACAAGAATGGGGGCGGCAATGAATATGGATGAATAGGTCCCGCTGAATAGGCCCACCAGCAGGATGACAGCAAATTCCTGAAGCGTGATCCCGCCAAAGAGGGCAAGCGCGAGCAGGAGAAATTCCACAGTCATTAACTGTGTATTGATCGAACGCTGGAGAGTCTGAACGATGGAATGGTTGACCAGTTTTTCATAGTCCAGCCGGCGGAAGATATTTGTATTCTCGCGTATACGGTCGAACACCACCACTTTGTCCTGCACAGAAAAGCCGATCACCGTGAGCAGGGCCGTAAGAAAGAGGGAGTCGATTTGCCAGTCGAAGAGCAGCGCGCCAATTCCCGCAACGCTGAACACGACTGCCACATCATGGATCATTGCGATCACCGCGCATACCCCGTAGCGGAACGCATTCGGAACTCTGCTAAAAGCCCATGTGATGTAAACCACTACAGCCAGCGCCGCCACCGCAACTGCCAGCGCGGCGCGGGATGCCACTGCTGCACCGATGCTGGGACCCACACTATCAAATCGTATGACCGTGACTTCTCCACCGCTTTGTTCTCTCATTTCACTAAGGATGAGGTCACGCGTCTCATTTGAAAGAAAGGATGAACGGATCAACAAAGTCCCGCTGTCAGTGGTTTGAACCTGGGCGTCGGCGATGCCAGCATTTTCGTACAGTTGGACCAAGTCCGCGTTCGGTATGGACTCGCCACCTGCGAACTGCACTTCAAGCAAGGAGCCGCCAGTGAAATCAATAGAGAGAGGCAATCCGCGGCTGGCAAGGATAATGAGGCCTGGCAGGATCACCAGAATAGAGATCGCGAAGTATAAGTAGCGTTTGCTGAGGATGTCAATCATGTTTCCCTCGTCCTTTAGATTCCAAACCAGAAATCGAAGTTCTTGGGTTTGAAGTTTTGTAGCACAGCTGTAAGAAGCGTGCGTGTGACATAGATCGCTGTAAATAGTGAGATGGCAACACCCAGAGCAAGCGTGAGTGAAAAGCCTTTTACAATGGTCGCGCCAAAGGTGGAACCGAACCAATACAGGATGAGGGAAGTGATGATCGTTGCCAGGTTCGAGTCTCGAATGGAGGACCAGGCCCGGGTCCAGCCCTGATCGACCGCCTGGCTGAGATTCCGTCCGTTGCGCAGTTCCTCCTTCAAGCGTTCGAAGATCAGGATATTCGCATCCAGTGCCGCGCCGGTGCTGAGCAGAAAGCCCGCAATACCGGGGAGTGTCAGTGTGAAATGGAAATATTTAAAGATCGCAAAAGCGATTGCCGCATAGAAGAGAATGGATATATCTGCAACGATACCCGGAAGGCGATAGTAAATGCCCATGAAGAGAATGACAATGATCATACCGATGAGACCAGCCACAAGACTCTTTTGCAGTGAATCTTCGCCAAGCGTCGGACCGATGATGCGCGTCTCGACCACTTTCAGTGGAATGGGCAGTGAACCATAGCGCAATTGGACAGCCAATTGGTTCGCGGATTCTGCAGTGAATGAGCCGCTGATCTGCCCCTGCCCATCCGGGATGGCTCCTTCAATGCCGGGCGCTGAGACCACACGTTTATCCAAAGTGATCGTTAGGATCTTGCCGATGTTTGCAGCAGTGTGCTGTGCAAAGATGGTCGTGCCTTCCGGTGAAAGAGTAAAGTCAATTGCGGGTGAGCCTGCTGATCCTAACCCTACGTTCACACTTGTAAGTTCCTTCCCGGTCATGATCGTGTGATAGACCGTTGGCGGCACTGTGCCATCTGTCGCCGGGACAGTGGTAGGAGTTGGCTCGGTTGTGGAGCCAACGGCGAAATCCGTTTGAAGAATGGTTCCTTCCTCGGGCCTGAAATCACCAGTATCTACAAATTCGAGCAAGCCGGTCTGTTGAATGATATCGAGAATGGCATCCGCATCTTCCGCGCCGGGGAACTCTCCCACAATGCGGCGTTCGCCTGCCAATTGGATCAGGTTTTCGCTGACACCCAACGCATTGGTACGGTTTTCTACAATACTGCGGGCGGTCTCCATCGCTTCAGAGTCCACGGGGGTATCGGCGGGCAAATCAGCTTCGAGCAAAACCTGTAATCCACCCTGCAGGTCAAGCCCAAGGCGGGGTGTAATACTACGTTCAACTAAAATCGTATCGTCCAGGGGGTTGCGTATCTGGATACTATCTGTCACATCCACCCAAATGGCAAGGGCTGCAATAATGACAATGAGAGCCAGACGTGTGTAAGGGTTTCGAATCATGCCTTGATAATCTCCATCCATGAAAATGTGGCGCTTGGTTTTGGTACGAGCGGAAAAGCACCGCTCTACTCAACCGTCAGGCGCCACGCGGCGGTGATTATACTATGAAGTGAGTGGAGGTGACAGTCACTTACGAAGCGGGAGTGACGAAAACGATGAGTAAAAAACCTTCTTAGCCACAGAGAACACGGAGCGCACGGAGATTTTAGAAGGTTTTTCTCTGTGATCTCGGTGCGCTCTGTGGTTAAATCTTTTGGCAAGTCCACGAAATTAGCCACTCTCTATTAATACACCCATTCATTGAAAATCGAATCCAGGTCACACGAGCAATGTTTTTCTGCGAGCGATTGCAGGGCTTCGGGTGTGGCGATCTTCCATGAGAAAGTATCTGCGTAATCCATCAGAAATTTATCGAAGACTTCTGCACCCATCACATCTTTCAAAGCGACAAAAAATAATGGTCCGCGTCCATAAACAATCGCGCTATATTCTACATCTTGATAATCTGCCACAGGCAAACCAATGGGGATTTTTGCGTTTCCCACCCGCTCCCATCGTCCTTCAAGCGAAGTGCGAAAGCCATCTGCACCGCTTGCCCCATATTCATCTGTATAATATTGAAGCGTTGCATATTGTGTGAGAGACTCATCGATCCACGGATCGTCAAGTTGATCGTCGCCCACAAGATTGTAGAACCACTGATGTCCCACTTCATGGGCGACAGTTGATTCCATGTAGATACTTGCAGGAGCACCGCGGTATTCTCCATTTACATCGTAGATCCGTGATGTGATCGCGACCGCACCGGGATACTCGATACCAAGTGCGAGCGTTGGCGTGGAGACAATGTCAAACTCTGTGTACGGATAAGGCGCATAGTGCGTGCTGAAATCTTTGATTGCGCGTGAAGCCACATCTAATGCCATCTGCGCGCCATCAGCGGATTCTTTTGGCGCATAACTGCGAATAGTGACCTCTCCGAATGTTTGCGAGATCTCTGCGTAATGCGGACTCGCCGCCAGATAAAAATCGCGCGCGGGACCACTCGCAACGATCAACGTTTGAGCCTGGCCTACTTCGCTCAAGCTGACTCTGTGCCCGGACGTTACCAGCGTTAAACCTTGCGGCGCGGTCACACGGACAATATAGAATGATGCGTCTGCATACGTTACATCACCCTGCTGCGATGGGATTTCCGTGTTCCACCCCTCATGATCGTAGACAGCGATCATGGGATAGGAGTGCGCCAGGGTAAGTACATCGTCAACATATGCCAGCACACCATAATTCGATTCCAGAGATTGCGGAACCGTAACAGCAAAGTCCATGCGCAGGATAGCGCTTTGCCCAGGCAGTAACGGCGGCTGGAGTGGAACGCGCATCACGCTATTCTCTAACTCATATGAAACATCAACTTCATTATCATTTACCCTCATGGAGGAGATGTTCATTTCACCGCCGAGGATATTGGGAAACAAATGAAATTGCACTTCCCCCAATTCAACATCTTCGTTGTTTGTATATCGGACTTCTTCTGTCCCCGTTATGTGATAGAGATCATCAGTAATCGTAAATTCGATGTGATAAATGCTGGCTCCCGTCAATTCATTGAGAACTGGCTGTTGTGAAGAGACAAGTCCATCTTTGAAGATGGAGCGATCCTCCCAGGGAGTCTTCAACGGGTCGGGAGTGATTTCAGTCGGAGGGGGTGTAGCTGTTGGTTGGGGAATGGAACAGGAAACCAGAAGCAGGCTGAAAGTCAGGAATGATGCGATAAGTTTTCTCAAGAGAAATAATCCTTCTAGCAGGCTGTCGGAGAGAGCATCATCCAGCACATGTATAAACTTGCAGGAAGTGAAAAATAGGGAAGAAATGAAGATAAAGCGGCC
>JAKEFL010000236.1 GCA_022616105.1 Anaerolineae bacterium
ATTGTCGCTCTCCTGCCCGCTCTTTTCCGGGCTCACAGAGTGATACGACTTTTCGAGACTCTTGTTAAGGTGCTATGATATGACTTTATGAGACTCAACAGGCACAAAGGAGCACAAAGGTTTAAAAACAAATTGCCCATCCATCGAAGATGCGCAATTTTATCGTTTTAGAGTTTCTCAGCAACTTCCGCAGTTAAGTTTACGCTGTGAGAACATCCACAGCAGGCACGTCATCGCGCAGGAAGTTTGGACAGAAGTCATAGCCATTGGGCCATGTAATTCCACCGCCATCTTCCAGAGTCACCTGGCGGAAATAGGATTTATCCTCAAGCGCGGCGGAAATCCCTTTGCCAATGAAGGGGGTAATGTCAATTACTTTGCGGAGTCCGTCTGCAAATTCGATTTCAAGCAAATAGTTATCAAGTGATTTGACAGAAATTACACGATCCATTCTTACTCCAATGGCTGGATGGGTTCGAGCGGCTCTTCATGGCGCGCTCGTTCCCAGTCTGCCCTTAATTCAGGGCGGTGAAGCGCCGCCCACTCCAATACCAATCCAAGCACACGATTGGGTAATTTACCTTTCAGGATTTCAAGCGTTTCAATAGTAATCTCGGCTTGATATTCGCCATAGTGTGCATGAAAATGTGGGGGCACATGATCCCTGTAATACATGCGAATAATTATCCCAAAGAAGCGGCTGATTTCTGGCATTGGAAATTGTCCTTTGCAAGATTATACAGCCAAAATATATATGATTCTGATGAACTCAAGTCTGGTCCAGACGCAAGACCGATCATGCAGGATTGGGTCACGGATATTCGGGATCAATGCTTGGGAGCAAAGATCCTGTTTTTCTTCAAGCAATGGGGTGGGGCGCAAAAGACGCAAAGCGGGCGGGGCGAACGCTTGATGGTCGCACCTGGGATGAGATGCCGGTCAATGTGGGGTTGGTGAAGGCGTAATTTTTTTAAACCGCCAAGTCCGCTACACCTGCCCTGGTACGGCTTAAGCCGCACGGTGCCAGGGAGAGCGCGAAGGTTTAAGCCTTTTCAATCGTTTTGAGCAAAGCAGGGATTTTCTTTTCCATTCTCTTTGCGCGCTCGCGATAAAAGGCAATCCGTTCAGCGTGGGATTTGCCTGCCAACTGTTTGGCATGCTCATCACGGATTTTGCGTGTCATTTCGATGGTGTTAATCTTCTTCTTGTCCATAAGTAGTCACCTCTCGGGGACTGAATATCTGTAAAGGTTTGTATCCAAATTCAATGTTTACAGCATTGAACAAACGTATTTTGTCAAAACGAACGATGTGTTTGAAGTTCCAACTTACCAGCAAATCCGCTTCGGCAACTGTTGCAAGTGCAATATGTAAACCATCATCATAAAAGTTCGGCGTCAAGATACCGCGTTTTTGATATTCGTCAGCCAGTTCCAATGTGCTTTCTCCAACAGTCAGGGTTTCTGGGGTAAACGAAACCAATTCAGCATAAATGACTTGTACGTTCTCAGGTGCATCTGCAATTTCAGCGGCAATTACTTCGGATAACAACGGTTGAAAGATTCCATTGCGAAAATCTGCTATTAATCCATTTGACCATTCAGCGAATTCGGGGTCAAAACAACCGCCAATGACAGATGTGTCAATGTAAATGCGCTGGGTCTTCATTGGTCAAATAGTGTATTATGCAAGCCGTTTGTAGAGATCTGCGTTCTTGCTCAAGACATCACAACAGATTTTTGAAATTGCGCCGCATATTTCAGCGCCTCTTCCACTGCTTCAGCAGTGAGTTGCGGGTATGATTTGAGAACATCATCTTTGGTCGCGCCGCTGGCGAAAAGTTCGAGAATAAATTCAATGCTTAGACGCGTGCCAGTAATATGAGGTTTTCCACTCAGAATTTCGGGGTTATAAGCAATATGAGTAAACATAGTCTTTCTCCATGAACTATGTTGATATTATAACGCTTTCATGTGACTATATCTCGTGTACAACCTTATGGGTTTCAAGTTCTTAACCCCAGCCCGTGAATAGGCTTTCGGCATTCATCCCTGTGAACTCATTCCAATAGGAGACTCCCCACTTACAAAATAGGGATATTCACTATTGATTTTCAAGGCACTTGGCGGCATGATGCTATAAGAACAACTGTCACCTTTCCAAAAAGGAGTGAACATGATGGCAAGAGACACTTATGGTGAAGTACACAAAGAAAAAGACCTGCATCAAATCTTTCGGGAAATCCGTGAAGATGTGGAGAACGCAACAACCCGTGAAGAACTGACCGAGCTTTATAAACGGACAGGTTACATGATCACAATGACCCACGCGACTCCCTTTGAAGAAAAGCATAACAGGGAAATGAAGAGGCGCCGAGAGACAACAGAGCGCGAATACGCGCGGACCGTGCGTGTGATCAACAGCCGGGCAAAAGAAATCGGCACAGATGCAGATTACAACGAGAATTGGGATGGATTGGCTTCCAATGGCTATGAAGGAGAAGGCGAGAACCTGCTTGAAGCCGAGAGTATGAGTGAGAATAAGCTGACCTAGATATAAATTGGGTGCGATCACAAACGAGAGCTGGTCATTGACTGGCTCTTTTAAATTCCTTGACCATATGATCGGCAGTAGTACTTCCGTACTAGCTTATGCTATACTTGACACTCCACGGAGGAACCATGATTGAAGTTGCTCAACTCCCCATCCTTCTTAAGGCTATAGATTTCGTTTTCGAAGAAGGACGTAAGATCCTGGAGGAACGCCGTGAACGCAGAAAGGCGAGTGAGACCCATCAGGATGGTAAAGATCAGGAACCGGCAAAAGAAGACGCTCCGCCTGAAGTGCAGGAGCAGGCTGAAGTCAAGCAGGACCTGCTTTCATCCAAAATAGATGAAATATTATGGCGGGACCACGAAACGGAAGTCAAACACCTGGTCAAGTTATTGGAAACGTATTCCCACAATTATCATCTTGCCAAAGAGCAGTATGCAAAATGGGGAAGCGCCCTGGTGCCTCCGATTATTCTACATAATATGACCGAGGCAGAAAATTCCATGATCGAGACCATCAAGAAACTCGAAGTTGTCTTGTCGAAGGTTTATAAAAAAGATATCAATCCGGTCAACTAAACACAAGGTGTGATATGGACAAGGAAGAAATTAATCATCTTGAAACGATGATTTCTTTACATAAAAAAAACCTCTATATCCTTGAGGAAATGCTGGCGAAATATGGCGTCGATCAGCCTCTGCATCTCGTCAATAGCGTCACGATGGAGAGAGAGGCAATCGCCAGATACAGCAAACAAATAGATGGACTCACTTCCAGCAGCAGGGAACTCGAAAAATCAACTGCACTTGCAAGCCTTCCAAGACGCCCCTATTTTGTGGGAAGGGATGAGGAAATCAAGACGATTTTGCAGTCTTTACAGCCAAACAGCAGGACTTTTATCATTGGCATCGAAGGAATCGGAGGAGTGGGGAAATCGGCACTTGCCACAGAAGTAAGTCATCGCTGCATCGAAAATGATCTCTTTGAAGCTGTCATCTGGGTTTCAGCCAAGGAATCCACCCTGACGCTGCATGGCATTGAACCGATCACGCCGGAGGTCAAATCCTTATCAGACATCCTGATCACGATCGGCACGACTTTGGGGAATCCCACCATCGGAAATTTATCCATTCAGGATCAGATCAAGAGGGCATATAACCTCCTTTCAAGACAGACGACGCTCCTGGTCCTTGATAATTTCGAATCATTGTCAAAAAATGAACAGCGGGACATCCTCGATTTTTTGCGCAGATCACCCATCACGCTCAAGGTTGTTGTTACATCAAGAGAGCGGGTTTCAGAGGGACAGATTATCCGCTTACAAGGCTTGTCTTTTGAAGAAAGTAATGCTTTGCTCGAATGGGATGCCCAGCAAAAGAACATCCATCTTACAAAAGACCAAAGTAAATACCTGGTGGAGCTAACAGGAGGACTCCCGCTTGCCCTCTTATGGGTGCAGGGACAAATCGCCGTTCTGGGTTACTCAGCCACACAGGTCCTGGACAAATTAAGTCTTGATACAGATATTCCGATACTGCAATACTGTTTCAACCACAGTTGGAACTTATTACGGCATAGTAACGAGAAAAAGCTGCTGTTTATCATGGCATTACAGCCTGAGGCAGTCTCAAGGTCTGCTTTGAAAGAAATTGCGGGAATTGAAGATGCCGATAGTTTCGACAACGCCATCAGCGATCTTTTACAGTTAACTCTGATCGAGCACGCCTTTGGCAGAGATTATTTCAGTATTCTGCCGTTGACGCGCAGATTTATCCGCACGCAATTTGCAAGTGATCGAAAATTCATCAAACAAGCTGAATTGAAAACAGCTCAATATTATGTGAAGCTTCTATCACAGAAAAGCAGTTTCAAAGAGTGGCGTGGATATGACGATCTGCTGCTGGATCGGAACAACATACTCGGTGTCGCACAGTGGTGCTACAAATCCATACAGAAAAAGCAGACCAGCTCAACTTCCCTGGCAAAGCAAACCAGAAGCATCGCTGAGATTCTGGTACAGATCGGCATCCAGTTTGGGAGTGTATTGTGGCAGCGTGCATACTGGTATGACCGCATGACTTTAGCCCACGCCGCGCTGAGCGCAGCAAAATTGTTGTCAGACTGGAAATCCGTGAGTACGTTTGCCAGGAATATATCCTGGATATATTTCTATCAGGGAGATTACCTGAGAGCTTTACATTGGGCTGAGGAGGCGCTTTCAGCTACCACAAAAACAGAAGAAGAGTTGCTCATAGCAGCAGCGAAGAGATCTTTAGGGGCAGTAGAATTGCGCCTGGGCAATTTTGAACGCTCCGAAAAAATGTTAAGGGATGTGCTTAAAACAAGCGAAGAATATGCCAGCGATGACTACGGAATATATAGCAAAGGTTTTGCGCAATATGGCTTGGGAGAGCTCGAATATGAGCGTGGAAATATCGACAGAGCCAAAGAATGGTATCAAAAAGCTTTAGATACCTGGCGAGACCCTGTTCGTAAAGACCCTGTCCGGCATGTCAGTTACGCGCTAAACGGCTTGGGTTTCGTAGCGCTAAAAGAAAAAAGACCAGAAGATGCAATGCGATTTTTTATGGAAGGTATTCAATCTGCCGAGGAGTTCGGCAGAGTTGATGAACTTGCAAAAGGGCAACTTGGGTTGGCATCTGTCTACCTGGAAACAGGTACAGATTTGAAAACTGCCTTGAAACTGGTCAATGAGTCCATCGAGAGTTTCCAACAACAGGGCATGCAATATGAACTTCAAAAAAGCCAAACGCTTCAGGAGAAAATCCTGAACACACAATTTCAGACGATAACACCCAGTAATGAAAATGGATAATGAGCTAAAGATTTTTCTGCAATCCTTTAAGGAATTAGAGAATCTTTTTCAAGCACTGCCTATCACTGAAGCTCAAATTCAAAGGTTGAAAGGTCTTGTTTCAGGCATTCAAAAGAATGCCAAGTATCTAGCCCTTTACGACACGATTACTCATGCCCTTAATGCACGCGCAGGAAAGTGGCTGGTGCCCAATGAAAACATTAAAGGGATGGCAAAGGTTGACATTTATGACTTACGGCAGGCGAATAAAGTGTATGGAGCATCAGTAGTAGATTCAGAATTACATAAATTAGCATATAAACTCATGTCCATTTTCACCGTTGAGAAGGGCGATTTTGTTCGCAGGTCTCCGGGCAGTGATGAATTTAGGATATTTTCCACTTCGAAAACGCCTCAGGAATTAAAACGCCTGTTGTTGAAGCTATACGTTAACCAGGAACTGGACTCCCAACTAACCTGGGATTTTGGCGTAGGTCTTACAGAAACCGAGGCTGAGAATGAGCTTCAAAAGCAGCGAAAAACCTTCAGGCCAATAGTGGTCAGACAAACCATTTTGGAGAGTCACTCGGAAATTCCGAGACATATCGAGGAAAATATCAGCTATCAAAGTTGGAATGAGTTTAATATGCCGTATGAAGGACTTATAGATACAATCTGTTCGCTAGCACTGCCACCTAAATTAGAACAACAGACAGTTGAGCAGGTTAGAATCACCAAAAACATAGTAGAAAATGTAGTCACAAAAGAGGCTTTAACAGGCACGCTCAACGGACTCGCAGCGAAGTGGTACTTGGATAGTAAGCTTGTTAAATGCCTGGCGCTGACCGACATGCTTAATATGCACGAAGGAAATGCGCGTTTTGGAAGCGCTGCCATCGACCAAGATCTCAGAAGGTTTTCAAATATGCTTTCGAAATATTTCACGAAGGCTGAGGGTTTTTTGCTATTTCGGTCCGAACGTGCAGGTGATGAATTTAAGATCACATCGACGAAGAGTGATACAAAAGAACTGGAAGACAGGATTCGTACGGTTTGGCAAAAAGACTTGCATCACGGATTGCTGGCATGGAATTATGGTGTGGGGAGAAATGATAGCGAAGCGCATGTTGATTTGTATAGAAACAGAGTGAAGGAAACAGAAAATATGAAAACATCAACTTCAGACGGCAAATCAACGTTTATCATTATCCGCCCGGAAAGCGATGATTACTCACGTATATTCAAGCTTTCAGAAGATACAGCCCGTCTTATCAATGGGACACCAATTATCGATTTGCATTTAACCGTCCAGGCAATTCGAAATGTTGATGATTTTGATTCCTTGAGAGAACGTCTGGAAGAGTATTGTTTGACGTTATGCCCCTTTGATGTCAATGTTAGAAGTATTGCGAGAATGAATGTAAACAATCAAAAGGGCAGGTTGTGGCTTCTGGCAGATAAAACTCCAGCATTGGAAAACATGTATAACGACCTCAGCCAGATCGCCAGCGAAATGGGATATGAGAGTTATCCCTACAAATCCCAGAATTGGTTGCCACATATAAAAATTGTCGATTTGCCCGAAAACACATCAACTCAGATAAAAGACCCGACCTTTGGAACAGGCAATGGGGTTACTTTCACAGTAAGATACTTCGAGTGGACTGTACAGAATGGTCCGGAGTATTGGGAAATGTTGAATCAATTCACGTTTCCGCAGGAATTAACTTTTTAGTCTCTAAAGTGTCTAAGGGGAGACTTTCAGGTAGCAATTTTTCGGCTGGTATGGATTAATAAAATTGTGCTATTATCTACAAATACACCCTATAATAAAGCGTAATGTCAACCATCCTCATTGTTGATAGTCATCCCAATGACCGGCGAGTGTATACTACATTGCTGGGTAACTTTGGTCATCGCCTGCTGGAAGCCAATGACGGTGCCCAGGCATTGGATCTGGCGCGTACAGAACTTCCGGACTTGATCATCACAGACATCCTCATGCCAAATATGGATGGATTTACTCTGGTACGTCGCCTGCGTGCGGAACCCCTTTTAATGGGCGTACCGGTTATTTTCCAGACTGCCAACTATGACGTTTCGGAAATACACAGGCTGGCACGGGCAAGCGGAGTACAGCATATCCTCAGAAAGGTCGCCGAACCACAGGAGATCCTTCGCGCAGTGCAAGCAGCCCTCAAGCAGCCAACCATACCTTCCGGGCTGCCTCAAACCGGGCAACTTCAACGCGAACATCTGCAACTGCTGGCTGATAAACTCTACCAAAAGGTTTCGGAGCTAGAGAAGGCCAATGACCGCCTGCGCAGTCTCTCTCTGACTGATGGATTGACCGGCTTAAACAACCGGCGCGGTTTTATGATCCTTGCCACCGGGCTTTTGAAATTCGCCCGGCGTGCCAGCTATTCCGTGTCTCTATTATACATAGACCTGGACAGCCTAAAATATATCAACGATCGCTTTGGTCATACAGGCGGGGATACGGCGATAAACCATTTTGCCAGCATTTTGACAGAGACTTTTCGCGATTCAGATGTCATTGGTCGTATGGGTGGAGATGAGTTTGTAGTTCTGATTATCGACGCGAGTGAAAGTGACGTCATTAACATGCAGGCACGTTTGCAAAGCAATGTGGATGCCCATAATCTAAAAGCTTTAGATGGTCATGCTCTGGCGTTCAGTCTGGGAGTCATACGGCTTGACCAGAACTCAACCGTTACCATGGAGGAATTGCTCTCCCAGGCGGACGCAGCAATGTATAAACATAAACAAAGCAGAAGACGCGCCGCACAGCCTAGAGCGAATTTCTGATCAACTGATGGCATAACCACAGTGAGCAAACCAAGCCTGAATATCCTGAGGCGTAATGGCAAGCAGAGCTTGTTTGAGCGCCTCGATCAAATCGGGAAAGGTTCTCGCCTTGAGGCGACGCAAGATGGTTTTGACCTTCGACCAAGCCAATTCAATGGGGTTGAAGTCTGCTGAGTAGGGTGGCAGATAGATCAGGTCTGCACCACACGAGCGGATCAGCTCTTCCAAGCCAGCGACCTTGTGCGCGGAGAGATTGTCCATGAATAAAATATCACCGGGCTGGAGGGTTGGAACGACACACTGTTGGATATAGCCATAAAACAGCGTGCCATTGACAGCCCCCGACAAGACCAGCGGAGCCATGATCCCTGTCCAGCCGATGAGCGCCAGGGTCGTCGTTTGCGGTCCCGAGGGGTGCGGCGTAGAATCCACCACCCGCTGATCGGGTGCCGCTCGCCCATACAAGCGGGTCAGGTCAAGATGGATGCTGGATTCATCCAGAAATTTGAAGCGTTTCACATCCAATTCCATGACTTCTTTTCGAAACAAGCGGCGCTTGCGTTTCACCCTCGGCGTATCCCGCTGACTGGCATGGAGCGACTTTTTTTTCGCGGCAACTTGAGTCGCACCAACTCACGATACATCATGCTCGGATCCGACTTGATCTTGGTTTTCTTTTCCACCCGCTCACATAACTCCTGCAAGGTCGCATCCGCTTGCGCTTTCACCGCCGCACGAATGACCACTTCGGCTCCTGCCAACTTGCGGGGCAGCGGCGCACAATTACCGGTTCGCCGTTGCCGCGCGACCCAGCGCTCAATGCTTGGCTCACTCACCTTATATCGGCGCGCCGCTGCTGGAATATTACACTCGCCCCTTTCGACACTCGCTACCACACGTTCACGGAGATCTGTTGAATATGCTTTCATATCACCCATTATGCCATCAAATCGCTAGAATTGTGCTCTAATAACAAATAAGATATCAGGGTCGAAGCCAAACTAAGATTCACTCTCCTGCACCCTTTCCAGCACACCAGCTGGCTTCTTCCTTAACACGTCAAACGGATCGCTTCCGCGGCGGATGTTGAGTCCATGCAGGATCAGGCCAAACTGCGAGAGACCGAACCACAGTAGGAAGATAGTCAGGATGACCGAGGCTTGGTCAATCCATTTGGGAGTTTTTTCGATCAAGTCCGTCACCTGCTTGCGCCATTCCGTGACCTTCTTTTCATACTCCTGCGTGGTTGCCAGAAAAGCTTCGAGGCTTTTCCTTGTCTCACTCAAATCACCACCCAGAAGGAAAGATGAATCGCTCAAAAATGTTGAAACCTGTTGAGCCATAATTTCTATATCAGCGATCTCCGAATCCAATGAATTAGCAGAATCGATCAGGTCAGTTAATATTTTATCTGGCACGTTAAGATCAATGGAGAGCAGTGCGCCAATCCCCTCCAGCGTATTATGCAAACTTTCCAGCGCATTGCTTGCTGCAACCAGTCTCTCTCTGGCTGTCTTCAATTCGGGGAGCAGTCTGTCATCCAGGGTGCCCTGGATGTTATCGAGAAGACCAGTTGCACCCGTGGATTGGCCGGCAAGTTTTTCCAGTGCCTTCTCCGCGGCATCCACGATGCGCAGGGCACGTTCCAATTCCCCCTGAGAGCTTTGCAAGCCGACTTGTGCCTGGGACAACTCGGTATTTATATCTGTCAACTTGCTGGTTGCTTCACGGGTCAGCGGTTCGTTATAAACCCAGGCTGCAATCATACCCACCAAACTCAGTATAAGAAATATGGTACCCAGGACGATCAACACTCCTGAAAAAAATTTGCTACCCATCACTACCTCCTCAATGACAATTTCAAGAACGACAAACGGCAGAGATTTGCAGGTAAAAGATGCCTGCTTGAATTGCTGTTCAAAAGAGAGATCCACACATCTTCCCCAGAAAAATGTGGTTATAAAATTATACGTCAATATTTTCATTTATCGATGAAGAAAGAATGAGAACAGCAATTCTCGGTATGTCATTTTTTCGTTACAAATTCCGATTCAATAATGTTTAAAGAAACATTCGGACTATAATCATATATTATTCGTTGGTTAATTGGGTAAGGAGTATTTATGCTTGTTATTGTCAGTGACCTTCATCTTGGGGATGGCACAACTGCCAGCTCCATTGCGCCGAGCGCGTTTCACCTGTTTGCCAATCGCCTGAGCGAGACGGCATACTTCGCCTCATTTCGCACGGATGGGGAGTATCGTCCGCTCAAAAGCATGGACCTCGTGCTGATGGGCGATATCCTTGACCCAATCCATTCCACCCGCTGGCTGGATGCTCCGCCCGGTGCGGCAAACTACGTCCGCCCGTGGAGCGATGTGGCTGGTCAATACTTTGCGCCTAAACTCGCAGAAACTACACAATCCATTATTGATGTGAACAGCGAGTCACTTGATGTTTTGAAGCGTTGCACCAGTGGTCAGATGATTTTGCTTCCCCCTGCAGATGCCCGCGGAAGACCCGACAGGTATTCCAGGGAACGCACCCCTCTCAAGCTGAACATTCATTATCTCGTTGGCAACCACGATTGGTATTATCATCTCAAAGGAGCTGCCTTCGATGAGATCCGCAGAAACGTCATCGAATCAATGGGTTTGAGCAACTCATCCAGTCTTTTTCCTTATGAAATAGATGAATCTCCCCGTTTGCGCGAAGTGATGGAAACATATAAAGTTTTCGGCCGTCACGGTGACTGCTTCGATAAGTTCAATTTCAACCGCGAACAGGGCAGAGACCACGCAACCCTGGGCGACATCTTTTGCATGTCTGTTTGCAATCGTTATCCCGTTGAAGTGGAAAAGAGATATGGAGAGGAGCTTCCAAAAGGGATTATAGACAGCCTGCGAAGGATCACAAACATCCGCCCGGCGCTGGCAACCCCGCTTTGGATCAGCGGGCAGATCAAACGTCACGCGGGAAAGGCTGCACTCGAGGTGGAACTCAAGGAAGTATGGGACGATCTCTGCGACGAATTCCTTCAGCTCGATGTTGTCCGCGAGGAGGATAAGGCATTCAAGTTCGATATGGTCGACGCGCTCCAGCTGGCGATCAAGATCTCAAAACGTACGTCATTCAATACGATCAACGATATCGTTATGTGGGTACGCGACAAACTATGGGAAAGCGAGCATTCCTTTGCGGAACATGCGCTGCACGAGCCAGCCTTCCTTAAAAATACGGCAAAGTATATCGTTTATGGGCACACCCATCACCATGAAATCATCGCGCTTGATTCAGATGGGGATATGGCGAGCCAGCAAAACCAGTTATATATCAACTCTGGCACATGGCATTCCTATTATGATCTCGCGGTCAAAGATCCCAGCGAACAGAAATTCATACCCTATCAAATACTCACGTACCTCACCTTTTACAAAGATGATGAACGCGAGGGCAGGCAATTTGAAACCTGGTCAGGGGCATACGTGTAGCCTCGAATGCGGAATCCGTACAGTGTCATCATCATCGGCGGCGGACCTTCGGGACTTTCCACTGCTTTACATTTACAACAGATCGCCTCGCATCTCACATCCCCCATCCTGATTCTTGAAAAGGCGCGTTATCCTCGCTCCAAGCTTTGCGCGGGCGGACTCGTCATCGACGCGGAAATTCTCCTTGCGCGGCTTGGGCTGGATGTAAGTGAAGTGCCTCACGTGGATGCAGATCATATTCGTTTTGATTTTCAAGGCAGGGGATTGAACTTTCGTATGTGGAAGCGACATGCGTTGCGCGTCATTCGCCGCGATGAGTTTGACAATTGGCTGGCGGAAAAGGCAAAAGATAGAGGATTAGAGATTAGAGAAGGGGTTATCGTAAAGAATATTATTCCTGATGAAAATAGTGTCACAATCGAAACAGATGGGGAAACTTTCCATGCACAAGTCGTTGTCGGCGCGGATGGATCAAATGGAATCACGCGTCGATGTATTTTCCCTAACTCCTCTGTTTATACTGCGCGATTACTGGAGGTAATTACCCCCACCTACCCCCTCCCGTCCTCCCCCAAATCCAAAGGATTTGGGGGAGGACGGGAGGGGGTCGCGTATTTTGATTTCTTCCCTGTCCCCAATAACATCGCGGGGTATGTGTGGGATTTCCCTACGCAAGTCAAAGGCCAGCCAATGCGATGCTGGGGAATCTATGATACGAACATTCTTGCAAATGCGAACCGGCCACAATTAAAAGAACCACTTGCCCAGGAAATGTCGCGTCTTGGATTCAATTTAAGTGATTACGAACTGAAAGGACATCCCATCCGCTGGTTCACCCCTGAGAATCAAATGTCTGTGGCGCGCGTGCTGCTGGTGGGTGACGCCGCGGGCGCGGACCCGCTCTTCGGCGAAGGTATCAGCATTGCATTGGGATATGGTTTGCTCGCCGCGCGCGAAATCAACGAGTCGTTTGAGCGGAACGAATTTTCTTTTACCGGATACAGGCGACGGGTGTTAAGAAGCGCATTAGGTCGGGCGTTGCTGGCGCGATGGGCTATCACACACCTTATCTATCCACTTA
This sequence comes from Anaerolineae bacterium, assembly GCA_022616105.1. GTDB lineage: Bacteria > Chloroflexota > Anaerolineae > Anaerolineales > Villigracilaceae > Defluviilinea. The sequence goes on from JAKEFL010000236.1 coordinate 12,769, forward strand.
AGTGGAAATGGTTCCAAATCCTATTGTGGCGGTTTTTGAAACCTGTTGTGTTTTTTATTGCAAATGTGTTTGTGATAAATTGGGGAAAACGGATTTAACTACTGGTGGCTAAAACATTCTAGTAGGGGATCAGCGTCGAATTGCCGAATGTCAAAACTCACTCTGTTAGCCCAAAGTAGAAATGTCACCTATTTTCCAAAGTAGAAGTGTCCCCGCTGCGCGCAGCGGGGACACTTGCGCGTTTCGAGAGCGGCGTGGCAAAGCCTTTGCGCCAGGGATGATCAGGTGCGGGTTTGGTGGGCAATCTGTTTTCCTGGAGAGCCCGCTCGAGCTGTTTGGCAGGAACAATTTCAGCTTGCTTGGCTTGCTGGTGGTAAATTGTGTAGGACAATGGTTTGTCATTATACAAGATAGTGAGGTCTTTCTGGGCATTCATACAAACGGTGACTTGCGCATTGCGGAGGGCATACGAGGGGCGGTCGGTTTGGATTTGGTAGACCGCTTTTTGGAATTGGAGGGTGAGGTTTTTGGAAAGCGTACGAGTTTCCTGCCAGGTCAAAATACGAGCCAGATCCTCTTGGGCGGTCAGGGGACGATGGGCATCCACATCACTTCTGGGTTCTTCACCGAAGCGGGCGTTGAACGCCTGGATGAACTCTGGTAGATAGGCATTGCCGGCTGCGTGGGTGTCAATGTCCCGTAGCCGCATTTCTTTGGGGAGGCGATCCTGCAGGGTCTGAATAACCCGTTCCACCCGTCCTTTGGCTTGCGGAGTGTTGGCGCAAATGATCTCGATGTCCAGTTCTTGCATGGCACGTCCGAATTGGCTCAGGCTCTGGCCCATACCCACACTGGGCTGATTGACCCGAAAAATGCTGTTTTTGTCGCTGTAGAAGGCGACGGGCTTGCCGTACTGTCTGAAATAGCCTTCGGCTGCTTGGCAGTAACTGAAAAAGCCCTCGCTGTCCACAAAGAGTAGCTGCACTAACTTTCCCGTGGCATCCTCAATGAACACTAGTAATTCACAAGCCTCCGTGCGTCCTTCAAACCAATCGTGCGGCGAGCCATCGAGCTGGATCAACTCTCCGAAGCAGGCACGTCGTTCGCGCAGTTGATGAACCACCACCTTTTTCGCTTGGCGGGCTTTCCACAGCCCTTCTTCGATCATGAGCTTGCGCACACTTTCATCCGAGAGTTGGAGCTGCTCTTTTTCCACCAACTTCTCATGCGCCAGCGTCGGTCCAAAGCCTTCATACTTGGTCTTCAACAAATTCAGGGCTTTCCTTTTCACTTCTTCGGATAAACGATTGTTGCCCTTCCGCCCACGATGCTTCGAGACCAAGCCGGCAGCCCCTTGCCTCCGATAGGCTTGCAGCAAGCGCTTGATCTGGCGCGTGCTCAACTTCAGCATCCTGCCCGCTTCTTGTTGGGCCATCGCTTTTCTGGATAACCTTTGCAGCACTTCCAAGCGGTTTAGTTCTTTGGTGCTCATCTTCAGTAGTCTGTCCATTTCTTGTCCCTTTCTAAAGGGACATTTTAACTTTGGTAGAAAGGGACATTTCTACTTTGGGCTAACATGTCAAAACTCACTCTTGACAACTCGGTGGAATTAGACTATTATCTAATTAGATAATAGTCTAACAAAGCCCGTCGCCTAATTTCAGTATGTGCGTCTATCAAGAAAGTAGCCTACCATGTCAAATCGTCCGCATATAAACCTTATCGAAAACCAAAACATCTATATGCTTAAGGATGCAGAATACAGCGAAACCACAGAAACCTCGAGCCCTGCATCTGCACGCGATCTCTTCACTCACCAAACCGGCCAGGTTCTCGTCGAAATCGGGAATATGTTCATCAATATCCCTCCATTCAATGATCACGTGGACTCGAATACGGGCAACCTGTTGATCTCCATTGGCAATAAGCTGAAAGCAAGGAAATGATTCTGTGAACGCATCCGAGACTCTGACTGAAGAGAAGACCGCACCTGCAACAATTCAGTGGGAATTTGGCACGGCCTATGAGATGTTTATCAGTCTCCATGTTCTTCACGAACCGGATTATTACGGAATTCGTGCTTCCTGGGCCGCAGGGGTTCGATCACGGATCCCAGCAGCTGAACGTAAATTATTGGAGGATGTATATCCGCTTATCAGCGCGCCTCTCGCCTGGATCCACGGCCTGCCTGCACCCAGAGACGCCATCAGTGCCTTATGGGCATTGAAACAAATCCCGCCTGCCGAACGGATGATCAAACTACAAAGGTTGGATCAACCCCATGAACATGTTAAGGGTGAGACGGATATATACGATCAGCTCTGCAAAATTCTTTTGAGAATTGCTGATACACATTCATGGAAACCGGAAGACGCGGAATTTTTCATGAAGCTTTGGGGAAAGAAACACCCATCCATGAAAAAAGGGAGGCTGGAAAGCGCTTTGGATTGGTGGAGCCGCCCTGAAGAACTTGGTGAGGGCTTCCTCTCCGGCCTGCAATCTTATTATCAAGCATTCTTTGAAGAGGAGGAGAAACGTGTTGAACCCGTCCTCAAGGCGGGATTGGAACGCGCCCAGGATCTCGTCACCAAGTTGACTCTCGAGGAATTATTCGTCGAGCTTTCACAAGGCGTCCAATTGGGAGATGAATTCCGGGCCAGCAAATTCATCATTGCGCCATCCTTCTGGACAACGCCCTTGATCTTCTTTGATAAACTGGACCGGGACACCATGTTTTTTTTCTTTGGCGCGCGTCCCGCGGAGATGTCTGCCATCCCTGGTGAATCATTACCAGATGGATTGGTTAGATCCCTTAAAGCCCTGGCAGATCCTACGCGTTTGAAGATCCTTTTCTATCTTTCAAAGGAAAGCCTCTCCCCCTCTGAACTCGCAAGGCGACTGCACCTGCGCGCTCCTACAGTCACGCATCACTTGAACGAACTGCGGCTTGCCAGCCTGGTTGAATTTACGCTCAAACAAGATGACAAACGTTATGCCATTCGCATGCAGGGACTCGACTCCACATTTGGGAATCTGACCTCTTTTTTAAAAAGTAATATGCCCGAAGAATAAACCGCGGAAGAGTGGACAGCTTTCTAAAAATCGGCGTGATCTGCAGATAAAGACCAATGCAGAATCTATTCCTTTATCTTTTTCAAAAACCCCGGTGTGTTCAGTTCACGCTCAAGTAAATAGGTGAAGTAGCCTTGCATGAGACTTTCCGCTTCATTCTGGACCTCAGAATTGGGCCGCGCACGAGACGCGTCGCGGTAGCTCGAACGTTGGAAATGACGCAGGTACTTGAGAGTCTCTACTGTAATTGGCTTTAATTGTGGTAATCCCTGACCACACCGCGGACAAATCACTCCGCCTGCGCGGAATGAAAAGAATTGATCTTCTGCTTTGATCTCTCGCCCACAGTTGACGCATTGGATAAGTTGAGGGCGGAATCCCAGATGATCGAGCAGCCGCATCTCATAATAACGGATGACAAGCCACGGGTCATCGTTTGAGGCGAGCCTGGCGAGGGTATCGGTCAACAAACGGAACGTGGATGGGTTTTCAGTGTCATCCACGTATGTAAAGCGATCCAATAATTCGAGCACGTAAGAAGCCTGACTGGTCAGGATCAAGTCCTCGCGTAAAGGAAGATAAGCATCCACGGTATCTGCCTGTGTGACAAGCAGCATGTCCCTGCCTCGTGCGAGCTGCAGTTTGACCTGTGTGAATGGTTCAATGTGACCTGCTTTGCGCGAAGCGATCTTGCGCGCGCCTTTGGCGAGCACGCGTGTCTTTCCTAGTTGGCGCGTGTAGAGGGTCAGCAAGCGGTCTGCTTCACCGTAATCATTATGACGAAGCACAACAGCCTCAACGCGAAATGAACGGAATTTGGTTTCAGGCATGGGGTCTCGATACGGCGGCGGTTGAGTAGCTTTCTGTGCGTGTCGAAACCCGCCGCCTACTCGACCACCGCAAATATTATTTACTCAAATGATCCGGCGTAAACGCCTCTGGCAAAAGTTCCTTGACGGTCATTTCTTTGATAAGTTTACCACTGCCATCCGCCATGAGGACAATGGTATCCAGACTGAACTCAGCCAGCACCTGGCGGCACCCCCCACATGGAGAGCCACCATTATCCGTCACTACAGAGATGACTTCAAAATCCTTTTCCCCATCTGAGACTGCTTTGAAAATTGCCACTCGTTCCGCACACATGGTATGTGGGTACGCGGCATTCTCGATATTCACACCTGTGAAGATTCGTCCTGACCTGGTACGGAGCGCTGCACCGACCGGATAATTGGAATAGGGGGCATAGGCGCGTTGCCGCGCGGTGTTTGCAAGATCAATGAGGGATTGTTTTTCTTGTTCGGTAAGTACCATTGAAAACCTGTCTGCCACACACCTGCCTGATTTGCCAAGCAAATCACGGGCGGTGCCAGGGGAGACACTGAGACACAGAGTTTCTTTTTTCTCTCGTCTCTTTGTTCTGTCCGCAGTTAAACTGCGGACAGAACAGTTTAGTTTTTCTTTTTTCTTTCCACTTTTCGAATTGCGCGGGCGGGCATACCGACTACGAGTGTATCTTCGGGAACATTTTTGGTAACCACCGCGCCCGCGCCGGTTCGTGCTCCATCTCCGAGTTTCAACGGTGCGACCAGCATTGTATCTGAACCGATAAATGCATCTTCACCGATTTCCGTTGTATTCTTTTTCTCACCATCATAGTTCGCAGTAATCGTTCCCGCGCCAATGTTTGTATTTGCTCCAATGATTGCATTGCCGATATAAGAGAAATGCCCCATCTTCACGCCTTCGTGCAGGGTGGAGTCTTTCACTTCGCCAAAATTTCCCATGTGGACGTGACTCTTCAAGTGCGCGCCCTTTCGCAAACGGGCAAAGGGACCCATATCTACATCATCTTCAATCACAGCGCCTTCAATGACTGATGCCAATACCTTGCATCGGTTTCCAATTTTAGAATCTCGAATGATGGTGTTCGGACCAATCACATTCCCCTCACCGATCTCTGTATTACCCTGGATATGTGTGTTCGGCAG
>JAKEFL010000237.1 GCA_022616105.1 Anaerolineae bacterium
TCCAGTGAGACATCCCGCCATCTGCGCCTCCGCAGTTCATTCAAAGCAACGCGCACAGAAATTTTATACACCCAGGTGGTGAACTGACTGCGGCCCTCGAAGGTATCCAGCCTATCCAGCACGCGCAATAAGGTTTCCTGCGCAGTATCCTCAATCAGCGACTCAAATGCTGGATTTTCCGGGGCTAATAATCTGGATATTCCCTGAGGCAAAGCGCGGAGCAACAGCGCATGCAAATCTGCCAGCGCGGCGTCGCGTTGTATACTGCCGGCGCGCAGATCTTTCAGCCAGGTTTCATTATCGCGCGGGTTTGTCATAAGGGTAACATTTGGTAAGAAAGCCTTTTATCTTTGTGGCATAATGCTTGACAAGCTGGCTGACACCCACCTTACGTTGCAAGGCATTTACTCTTTCGGCTTCACGAGGGCTTGAAAGACACAACTGGATTACTTATGGAACGAAGAACAAAAATTCCTGCTCTTACAACTGAGCAAATGAGGGAAGTGGATCATCTCATGGTCAACGAATTCGGCATCACTCTAATCCAGATGATGGAAAATGCCGGTCGAAGTTTGGCAGAATTGGCACGGCGGTTAAACAGTGGGAATGTGCTGGGCAAATCCATCATTGCTTTGTGTGGCACAGGCAACAACGGCGGTGGTGGAATGGTCGCAGCCCGGCATTTGCATAACATGGGCGCGCAAGTAAGTGTTATGCTCACGGCTGATCCCAACAAACTCAAAGAGGTTCCCTCGCATCAATGGTCGATTCTCAAAAGGCTGCAGCTTGACCAAGTTAAGTTTGATCTGGAAGCTTCGGAACTTATTCTGGACGCAATGCTGGGTTACGGCGCTGCAGGCGATCCGCGTCCTCCAATCAAAGACTGGATCGAACGCGCCAACGCCTCGGGCATCCCAATCCTTTCGTTGGATGCTCCGTCAGGATTGGATACAACGACAGGGAAGCCGGGCCGACCTTGCATCCAGGCAGAAACAACCATGATGCTGGCTTTACCCAAAACAGGTCTGCTTGCGCTTCAAGCAAGAGATTTGGTCGGCGAATTGTATCTTGCGGATATTGGAGTTCCATCTGAACTCCTTCAACGAATTGGGATTAGAGTCGATCCGCTTTTTAGCAATGGGCCGATTATTCGCTTTATAGATTCATCTCACAATTGCAACTTTGAAGGTTGCTGAGAGGTAAGCTGGCATTGGTGCTGCAGGCAAGGCTTCAGCAAGATCGGTTACCCAATAGGCTATCGCCCGAGGGGCAACTTTCAGATGGCGAGCAATGCGCCGTAGATTGCCGCTCGATCTTCGAGCCCTTACTAAGGGCATCAACTTCTCTTGCATCGATTGAGCCAAAAAATTAGCCGCAGATGGATTTGGAAATTTAAATGAGTACTTTTCATGAAAATGATTCGTTTGACAATGGGATTGTTGTGGTGTATTCTCCCTTGCGGATTTTACTTTGGAAGCAACCCGTAAAGACATGACAGTTGAAACCTCGTTATTGCAATCCCTGCGCGACGGAGATGTGGATGCTTTTACCTGGTTGGTGGAACAATATCATACGTCGCTTGTTCGGCTGGCGCGCATCTATGTGCACAATACAGTCATCGCGGAAGAACTGGCTCAGGAAACCTGGCTGGCTGTCTTGCAGGGACTGGATCGTTTCGAGGGTCGCTCCAGCCTGAAAACGTGGATATTCTCGATTCTGACCAACAAGGCAAAGACCCGCAGTCAGCGCGAGAACCGTTCAGTCTCCTATACTGACCTGGAGGAATCGCTCCACGCTTCGCACGAGCCGACAGTTGATCCGTCTAGATTCAATTCTCCTGCCGCAGAGAGGTTGCCCAACCATTGGGCTGTCAATCCAGTTTCCTGGGAGGGAATCCCTGAAGAGATTCTGCTTTCGCAGGAAACCATGAATTTAGTCCGCCAGGCAATTAACGAATTGCCTGAACATCAGCGGACTGTCATTACTCTGCGCGATATGAATGAATTATCTTCGCAAGAAATTTGTAATATTTTGGGAATATCCGAGACTAATCAAAGAGTACTTCTGCACCGTGCCCGCGCCAGCGTGCGCCAGACGCTGGAGGAGCACTTGCAACCGGAGACCTGAATTCATATGGATGAGAAAATGGCTTGTAAAGAACTTGTAGAGTTGGTTACTGAGTATCTCGAGGGAAATTTACCAGATGAAACACGCCTGCGTTTCGAACAACATCTTTCGGGTTGTGCTGGGTGTACTGCTTACCTTGAGCAGATGCGCCAGACGATCCGTTTGACGGGTCGTCTGCGTGAGGAGAGTCTCACACCTCAACAACAAGATGAGCTGTTGAAGTTATTCCGCGATTGGAAGAAGGCTTGATGGCCTCATTACGGACAATCACAATTTAATCAATCCAAAGTTTAGCACGTCCGGCACATCATAATATACGTCTGCATTGTGCCTTTCCCTTTGATCTCGATTTCCCCGCGCGGTTTGAGTTCAAACTTATCCTTGAGATATTCGTAGGTTTTTGCACTCACCTGTATGCTGTCTGATTGACCTTGAGACTGCATGCGGCTGGCGATATTCACAGTATCCCCCCATAGATCGTAAATAAACTTGTTTTTCCCGATCACACCCGCCACCACCGGACCGGTGTGAATGCCGATGCGCAATTGGCGGCAATGATTGGTCAGTTTCGGAAATTCGTCGAGGATATCAAGAGCGGCATTTGCTACTGCCTCAGCATGATCGCGTGATTGAATGGGTAACCCACCGACTGCCATGTAGGCATCACCCATGGTTTTAATTTTCTCCAGCCCGTGCTTTTCGACGATCGAGTCGAACAGCGAAAAGATTCCGTTTAGCATATCCACCAAATCAACAGGCGAGATAGTGGAAGCCAGCGGCGTAAAGTTGGCGATATCAACGAACAGGACAGTCACTTCATCGAACTGATCTGCGATTATCTTTTCCCCATCTTTGAGACGCATGGCAATGGGAGCAGGCAATATATTGAGAAGAAGTTTTTCGGAGCGCTCCCGCTCGGATGTGAGTTGGACATGTTTATTCGCAAGATCGCGTAAGGTATCCTCCAGCCTGCCATTCAAAATATCAAGATCATGTTCCCGCTTTTTACGTTCGTCTATTTCATACTTGAGTTTCAACGCAGAGCGCACACGGACGTTCAACTCATCCTTGATGGGCGGTTTTTGGATGTAATCCTGGCCCCCGCGTTGAACGCGTCAGATAGATCCCTGATCTCCGCGCTGGTTGTGACCATGATGATGGGAATATCCCGCCAGGCAGAGTTGGACTTGATGTGAGCACAGGCTTCAATGCCATTCACGCCCGGCATGTTGACATCCATAAGGATAATGTCAATTATGCACGATACAGGTCCCGAATCCAGGGAATTGAGGTTTAATTGTTGATAGGCAGCTTCCGCTGAGGAGGCAGTCAGAAGATCCGAATATCCCAACTGCCTCAGCACTTGCGAAAGTCCGATGCTTTGCGTGCGCTGGTCGTCAACGATCAACATTTTCATAATAAGTTCTATGAATTGAGGATGCCAGTCAAGACCGTGGCAACTTTTGAATATGCCTTTTCCAGATCGGTTAAGATATGCTCAACACCATCGAGTTCATTCGCCCGCCCGGCATGTTCCAGTGTTTTAGCGAGTTCGGCAACCTCCTCCGCGCCAACGTATAAACTCGAGCCCTTCAAGGCATGTGCGGCATCTTTCAACTCGCGCGCATCCCTGCTTTGGATTGCTTTATTGAGCTGTTCCATCATATTTGGCGACTCTTCTAAATACGCCGCGATCAGACTCTTTCCATCTGGCAGACTGAGCAGGCCTTGCAAATAGATCTGATTCAATTTTGCTTCGTCATTCTGCGGCATGGAGCCTCCGTTTTGATTTTGGCGTGCATGACCGGCACGCGCCAGTACCATTTGAAGTTCATTCAGATAAACCGGCTTGCTGATGTAATCATCCGCGCCGGCTTCAAGCGCCAGTTCGCGGTCTCCTTGTAATGCGTTTGCGGTCATCGCAATGATCCAGGGTTTTGAATTATCAAAGGGTGGTTTACTACTCTTCCATAATTCATGGATGCGCCGCGAGGCTTCGTATCCATCCTTGACAGGCATGTTGATATCCATCAACACAACATCATAGGGCTGGCGCAAAATGGCTTCCATCGCCTCCCGACCATTCGCTACCACATCTGCGCGATACCCCATCCGTTCAAGCGCCAGGAGCGCAAACTTCTGATTCACTACTACGTCTTCAGCCAGCAGGATGCGCAAAGGATATTGGTTCACCAAGAGTTCCACATTGCGTGATGATTCTTTATCCTGCGCGGGATATGGAGACCTCGAAGCATCATTCCCATCAAACACAGTCATCAGGATGTCGAAAAGATTCGACGGTTTGACAGGTTTCGTCAGCAAGGCATCAAACAGATTGGCAGAATCAGACTCGGAGTCCAGAACAGAAGCGAGCAGGATAAGAGGCAGGCGCTTCGCTCCGGATCCTCTACCTGCTTCCTGTTCCCGAATCTTTTTCGCCAACTCCGAGCCGCTCATCCCCGGCATTTGCGAATCCAGAATCGCGATATCAAATGCAGGACCCTGATCGAGTATTTCAAGAGCCTGTTCGGAGGAACTGGTGGTTTGAGGCATCATGCCCCATGCCTCGGTCTGCAATTGCAGGATTTGTAAATTCGTCTGGTGATCATCCACCAGCAGAATCTTCTTGCCCGTGAGTTCGGCAACATAGCCCCGTGAAACTTTTGGAACGGGCGGGATCGCCTCCTCAGCCCGTATCGTGAAGTGAAACGTAGTTCCCTCTCCAGGTATGCCCGTACTTTCCACCCACATCCCGCCGCCCATCATCTCAGCGAGGCGTTTGCTGATCGCGAGACCAAGACCTGTGCCACCATATACACGCGTGGAAGACGGGTCCACCTGACTGAATGACTGGAACAGCCGATCCTGTTTGTCGGTTGAGATCCCAATACCGGTATCACACACTTGGAAGTGGAGCTCATAATTCGATGGCGCGCCGTTTTGTTCTTCTTTCAAACGAGTCGCGGTGACACGAATGACGATTTCTCCCGTTTCCGTAAACTTGACCGCATTGCCAAGCAGGTTGACCAGAATTTGGCGAAGCCTGGTTGAATCACCCTGGATTGCATTTGGAACATCGTTCTCCATGTAATATGCGATGTTTAAATTCTTTTCCTCGCTGCGCGGTGCCAATAGATCCAATGTGGTTTCGATGGAATCGCGCAGGTCAAGCGGACGATTGACCAATTCCATTCTGCCCGCTTCGATCTTCGAAAAGTCCAGAATATCATTGATGATCGTGAGGAGCACATCGCCGCTCGAGCGGATGGTCTCCACAAAGTCGCGTTGTTTTATGTTCAGGGAAGTTTCAAGCAGGAGGCTGGTCATGCCAATGACCGCGTTCATCGGCGTGCGGATTTCATGGCTCATGTTCGCAAGGAAAGTGGATTTGGCTTTGTTGGCGGTCTCAGCGGCTTCCTTGGCCTGTTTGAGTTCTGCTTCGTTGTTTTTGTGTTCAGAGATGTCACGGAGGATCGCGGAGAGTAATATGCCGCCATCTGGGGCCTGATGGTTAATTCCCACGACCGAAACAGGGACCTCCTGGCGATTTGCGTTGTACACGACCGTCTCAAAAGTAGTCGTTTTGCGGCCTGTCGCGATCGACTCGGCAATAGTATTTTGGACCTCAGGCAGAACGCGGGGTGGGTAGATGTCGGCCAAGGTCAGCGTGTCTGCATCCTCTTCGCGGCCTGAGAATTTTCTCCCGGCCTGGTTGAAATAGACCACGTTACCATTGATATCCGCCGTTCCAACCAAATCGGTGGTCGCTTCGATAATATCGGTCAGGCGTTTGCTCTCTGCCAGTGCGGCTTCAGCAGCCTCTTTTGCCTTTTGCAGTTCGGCCTGCGCGTCCTTGAGGTCGCTGATGTCGTAGAGCGCGGCCATCACCGCCCGCTCGCTCGCAAAGGTAATCACCTGGGCCGAGACCGCCGCCCAGAACGGTGTGCCATCGGCCCGCCGGGCGTGGAACTCGAAGTTGCGGACGAAGCCCTGGCTTCTCAAATTCTCCACGAACTGCTGGCGCTCTCCGGGGCTGTACCAGAAGTCGGGGGATTGCCGGCCAATCAATTGCTCGCTCGGCAGGGCGACGAGTTCACCCAGCAACGGGTTGGCAAATAGAATCAAGCCGTCGGCCAGGCGGGTGATGACGATGGGAATGGGCGAGGTCTCCGCGATGACACGGAAGCGCTCCTCGCTTTCGCGCAGTTCGGCGGTTCGTTCCTCAACGCGCTGTTCGAGTTCTTCATTCAACTGACGCAATTTTTCTTCGGCCTGCTTGCGATCAGTGATGTCGCGGCTGTTGGTGACCACGCGGCCATTTGGATGCAATTTACCGACAACCTCCATTACACGCCACGAACCATCCTTATGCATGAAGCGGCTTTCATGAACAATGACCTGTCCCGGATTTTCAAAGAGCTGGTGAAAAATCCCGCGTGTATAGGCGAGATCATCCGGGTGAGCAAATGCATGCCAACTTTGTCCAAGCAACTCTGATGCCTCCCACCCCACGATACGCGTCAGACCCGGACTGACATATTGGAATATGCCCTGCCAGTCGAAGATCACAATCCCGTCGCTGGAATTCTCGATCAGCGAACGGAAGTTGGCTTCGCTCTCGCGTAATTTTTCTTCAACCTGCTTGCGTTCAGTGATGTCGTGGCTGTAAGCCACAATATCACCGTTTGGCAAACGTTTCGCTGTACTATCGAGGATGCGTGTGACACCATCTTTGCGAACGGCGCGCAATTCGATCGCCACCCGGTAGTCGGGATATTGCAACAGATTGGCAAACTCACGTTGCGCCATTTCCAAATCTTCAGGATGAACAAAATTAAAAGCCGACTCGCCAATCATTTCCGCAGCGTTGTATCCCATAATGCGTTCCATCGCCGGACTTACATATTGATAGGTGCCAGTCTGGTCTATGATGATGACGCCTTCCGTACTGATTTCAACAAGCGAACGGAAGCGCGCTTCGCTGGCTTTGAGCGCTTCGGCGGCTTCCTGTTGAAGCATATTCTCAGATTTGACTTTTTCCTCCTCGATTTGCCGCCTCTGCAAATAATCGAGCCGGGCATAGCGTTCCATGAAGTAACAGGCGAACATGCCAATCAAGTTGGCTGAAACGAGAAAAAAGTTGTTATTGTAGAATATCTCTCGCCCCATTGATACAGCTATTATGCCCTGATATCCAAGCGCAATAAACTCATAAACGACGAGGGTAATAATACCGACTGACGTTGCATACCAGAAGCGAAGGCGCGTGAAGGTATATCCTGCCATCAGGGCGAGCAAAACCCCAACATAATATGTTGAAAAGGCGGCCTCGTTCGGATTGGTCACTGCACCCATGACTGTGATGCCCAATGTTGAAGTAAGCACCGCAAAGGCAATGATGAACTGCATCCAATGTTTCAGGCGGGGCAAAAAGGTAAGGAACAGGATCAATACCAATGTTGGTACAACGATGCGATACCGAATCATCCAGATGGAACTGTAGGATTCGGGCGCGGTGGTCTTATCCAGAAAGCCAAACGCGGCAATAAGGAGTAGTCCCATCACAATCGCCAGACGGGATGTAGAGATGGTCTTCTCATAGTAATCCTGCCGAAACCGGCTTTCCATTTCAGAAGGAAATTGCAAACGAATGGAGGGCGAAGGCATATTTAGTGCGTCCATACATATCCTTTTCTCTGAGCTTTGGTATGGTGCTTGTTGATATGTCTCTCTTCAGACCTGAAACGTTACAAGCCCACCGTCACTGGTCCCTGCATATTGACAGCCGCCAGGCCGACCCGTATCACGCAACGGAATTCCTTCGTACCTTTGCCTTATACAAAGCTACATCGGCTGATTCCATCAAATCCATAACATTATTCATGGAAGGGGACAATGTTGATGCGCCAACACTGATCGTTATGTTTATGGCTGTCTTTTTTGCTGTAAAAACCCTGGTTTCAATGGATTTCCGCAAGCGTTCAGCCAGAGTAAGTGCAAAATTCAGCGATGTATGCGGCAAAAGAACACAGAACTCATCACCGCCTAAACGACCCGCGATGTCCATGGAGCGCAAGTTGCCTTTCAACTCAATTGCCAGGCTCTTTATAATAAAACTTCCAACTCTATGCCCAAAGGTGTCATTAATGCTCTTGAACTTGTCGATGTCGATCATCAAGGCAGATAAATTCGTCTCGTACCTTTTGGCGGGGTCAAATTCATCCCGCCCTTTTCGTAATAAGGAGCGGCGGTTGTGCAGTTTGGTCAGATCGTCTACCATCGCCAGTTTTTGCAGGTGAACTTTTTTGTTCTCCAGGATGGCAAGATCCCGTTTCATGGATATCAACTGCCGGTTCCCATCCCTTAACTTCCGGTACCGGTTGAGGCGGGTAATGTTGCGAACTCTGGCATTTAATTCCATTGGGTCGAATGGCTTGCTTATAAAGTCGTCGGCCCCTGAGGCTATCCCTCTCAGGCGTTCCTCCCGGTCAGCCAGGGAAGTAACCATCAGGATCGGGACTTCTCTTAACGAAGGGTTCGAGCGAATCTGACGGCAGACATCATAACCGCTCAAATCGGGCATCATAACGTCCAGCAAAATGACATCCGGTTCAAGTCTGGTCGCCAAAGAAAGAGCCTCCATCCCATTCGACGCGAGCGAAAGCTCGTATTCCTTCCCCTCCAGTGCGGATACAATGGCGTGACGCCCTGTCAAAGTATCATCCACAACAAGAATGACTGGCTTGCTTTTGTAAAGGGTATCTGTTTTTTTCATGATTGCCTGCAAGTTGATGAGCAAAATGCTCAAGGAAAATATCAACGATCTTCGGGTCAAAGTGAATATTCTTTTGTGAACGAATAAATTCAGCCGCCTTTTTGGCGGGCCGAGCCGTCTTATACGGACGGTCGGAGAGCAGGGCATCCCAGACGTCCACCACAGCAAAGATCCTTGCCTCCAAAGGAATCTCCTCCCCCTTCATCCCACGTGGATACCCCGATCCATCCCACTTCTCATGGTGACAATATGGAATCTCCAGTGCGGGGCGTAAATAATCAATGCGAGAGAGCCATTGAAAGGCATATTGAGGATGTCGCCGCATGATCGCCAGTTCTTCATCGGTGAGCGATCCATTTTTGTGGAGGATTGAATCCGGAATGCCCAGTTTGCCAACGTCGTGCAGTAGCGCGCCCCGGCGATAATGGCTGAGGGTTTCTTCATCAATTCCCATGATGCGGGCAAGTTGCACGGTCATATCAGTGACCCGCCGTGTATGACCCTCGCTTTCCTTATCACGCAGATCCAGCGCTTGAACCCATCCCTCAATGGTGGTGTCATATGTATGCTGAAGAGCAAGAAGTGCGGATTCTAATTGTGCATGCTCTTCTCGGAGCCTGCGAAATCTATTCAGGCGTGTAATCGTGCGCACACGGATGAGCAATTCGAGTTTGTCAAAAGGCTTGCTGATGAAGTCATCTGCACCAGCCCCAATACCCTTCAACCGGTCGTCCCGATCTGTCAGGGAACTGAGCAGTAGAATTGGCACATCCAGAAAATTTGGGTCATTCCGCATGCGTAGACAGACCTCAAAACCATCCATGCCGGGCATCATCACATCGAGCAGAATTACATCTGGTTCAAATTCCCCGGCGCGGCGAAGAGCCTCATCGCCATTGCTTGCAAAAGCAAGCCGATAACCCTCCTCTTTTAAAAGCAATTCGAGCGCCTTCCTGCCGGTCAGTGTGTCGTCTACAATCAGTATGGAAGCATCGTATCCCACAGTTCAATTACCTCACAATTCGAAGAAGAAATCATCTTATGCGATATATGTGTAGTCTGTTTACACGGAAAATCGTTACAAGAACAGGCTGGGCGCTTGCAAATGTGTAAACACGCGGATTTCAAAGACTTGTCGACCGTTGCTAACAGGATCGCGCACCACTTTCACGCTTCGCGTGCGTTGATAAGAACGCGCTGAAAGATTGAGTTGCGTCATCGCCGGGTGCATCAGACCCTGAGACTTCGACCTTCGCTTTGGTCGTAGTGCGCCGCTGTGTTAGCCACGAGTTTCAGAGATTAAGACTGTTCCATAAGCAGTTCTGCAAAACCGCGTTCCAAATGGCGGCTTGAGCAGTCCATTACTTGTTGTAACGAATCGGGGAATTGCAAGACTATATCTCAAATGGAAGGATAAAGTCAACGTGGATCTCGAAATGGTCGCGCGCACAATCCAATTGATCATTGCTCCGGCAGTGATGATTACTTCATGCTGTATTTTTGGCGCGGGTTTGCTGGGGCATTATTCCGCCATTGGCGAGCGGCTGCGCGTGACGGTCCGCGAACGGGTGGATTTGATGCGGGAAACGGAAGCAGGCACACGGCGCCGCTCTGAGCGAGTCGAAGAGTCGGGTTTGATCGTGCGGGAGAGACTCGAGGATGTTGACTATCAAATCCCTAAGCTTCTTCGCCATCACTTGCTGGTGCGGACATCCCTGGCAGGAATATTGATCGCCATGATTTTCTATATCCTGGATATGTTTGTCATCGCGTTCTCGGTCATTTCAAATAGATCGGGCTTATACAGCGCGATCGTGGTCGTATTTCTGCTGGGGGTCGCATTTCAATTGATCGGCGTCCTGTATTCAGTGTTTGATACTGTTATGTCACATAAGATATACTCATACGAAGCCCGTCATGCGATGGCTTTGGAGAAATCGGAACCCAATCACCATTGGCCTGAGACACAAAGGAGTGAACGATGACAGATCATTATGACGTAATCATCGTCGGCACGGGCGCAGGCGGCGGCACGCTGGCTTATAAACTGGCGGGGTCAGGCAAGCGCATTTTACTGCTGGAGCGCGGCGATTTTCTCCCGCGCGAAAAAGAAAACTGGGAGGCGCGCGCCGTCTTCGCCGAGGGTAAATACACCACGATGGAACGCTGGCATGACAGCAAGGGGAAACTGTTCCAGCCAGGCCAGCATTATTACGTGGGCGGCAACACCAAATTCTTTGGCGCGGTGTTATTCCGTATGCGCCGCGAGGATTTTGGCGAGATCAAACATTATGGCGGCATCTCGCCAGCCTGGCCCCTTACCTACGACGACATGGAACCTCATTACACGGAGGCGGAAAAGATTTATCAAGTGCGCGGCGCGCGCGGTGAGGACCCGACCGAGCCACCTGCCAGTTCGCCTTATCCTTACCCTGCGATCAGTCACGAACCGCGCATCCAGATGTTGTCCGACGCTCTGCAAACCAGCGGACTTCAGCCATTTCACCTGCCGAAT
The DNA here is from genome assembly GCA_022616105.1 of Anaerolineae bacterium. GTDB lineage: Bacteria > Chloroflexota > Anaerolineae > Anaerolineales > Villigracilaceae > Defluviilinea. The sequence continues at coordinate 11,418 of JAKEFL010000237.1, forward strand.
GGAATCCGTCTCACCGAAGCCATGCGCCACAAGAGTCTTTGCATCCGCTGTGAGACCTGCGACGGCTTCCCGTGCCTGGTCAACGCCAAATCGGACGCACACGTCATGTGCGTCAACCCCGCGCTGGAGCATCCCAACGTTACGCTGGTGACGAACGCCAGGGTGACGAAACTGGAAACCGACTCTGCTGGACGTTCCGTGACGCGCGTAGTGGCAGAACGCAATGGGCAA
>JAKEFL010000002.1 GCA_022616105.1 Anaerolineae bacterium
AAAATCTGAGGAAACTCACTTTTCCAATCGAATGGATTTACGCGCTTCATTTCTTCCATGCTGGCAAACATCTGCCCACTGAAGTAGTCCGTGCCGATCAGCGCGTTGCCGTTTTTGATATTGCGGTTCAAGTCTGGCAGGATGTGTCCCTCCTCGAACATTTTCAATTGCCCAGGGTCTTCTACTACTTTTAAGAGGAGGCTGAGTTTGGTCACTTCCACAGCTTGCGGGTCGAGGTCCACGCCATAAATGTTGTTGAGAAGGATGCGCTTTTTTTCGTCAATGCTCAGGCGGTAAGTTTTATTATCAGCGGTGAGGAGGGTTTTATTTTTGAGATATTTCTCCGGGTCGTTTGAGGTGTACCAATCCAAATGCCAGTCTAATAAAAATTGATAAGCGCCCAGCAAAAAGGAGCCCGAGCCGCAGGCAGGGTCAACAATTTTGATCTTTGAAACATCATCGGGGGTGGCTGGCGGATTAACAATCCGCCCTACGGTGTTTTTAACGATGTAATCCACAATATATGTAGGCGTGTAATAGACACCTCCCGCTTTGCGGACTTCGGGCTTGTCTTCCACTTTTGCGTTTCCGCCCGCAGTAAGGCGAATCACCTTGCCTAAAAACCGTTCATACACCGAGCCAAGAATTTCCGTGGGAATGTAATTGAAGGCGTAGGGACTTGGGTAATACAAGTCCTTGATGATGTCTTTCAATACCTTGTCGTCCACATCCAGGGAAGGCGTGAGCCTATCAGGGTTCTCGCGCTCTTTGTCCTTTTTGAAGTGAAACAAGCCAGAGTTATAGCGCGCATCTGCCTGTTGAAAGAGTTCGAGAAGGTTTTTATAAATCTGGTTCTCCCCTAAATTCCGTTCGCCTGCCCCGCTTGTTTTTGCGGGGTTGGAATTTGGGGGAGATGTCCGAAGGACAGAGGGGGTTGGGCTTTCACATAATTCCAGCAAGCGGCGATCGCGTTCCATACCCCGTTCTTCCGCGATCCGCAAAAAGATAATTCGGTCAATCGTCATTTGCACAGCGAAGTTGACCTGATCTTCATTCAAATTCAGGTGCTTGTTTCTGGTGGCAATATTTCTTGCGAGAGTCTCACGCCATGCTTCGATCTCTTCCAAAAAGGCTTCGTCCACCTCCTGTGTGCCTTTTTTGCCTTTAAGTTGATCTTTGAACTGATCCAGCGCGCCTTTGCGAATCGATTCGGGTGAAAAGAGGTCTGCGATCTCGTCCCATCTTTCCACATATTCCTTGTAGTGGAGAATCTTGATGCGGCTTGTGCCGACCTTGTCTTTGGAATAATTTGGGCGTGTGCGGCAATCATAGACCGCGAAATGTTCAAAGTCTGTCAGAATGTTGATCGGGAGTCCTGCACTCCACCCGTAACGCCGCAGTTGAAAAGCAGGGTCTAAGCTGATTTCAATTTTTACCGAAGGCTTCTTGGCTTCGACGAGAAAATCAAAAGAATCCCTGCCTGTGCGAAAGGCATAATCCGCTTTCTTCTGCTGTCCCTCAATTTCAACCGAATATTCATGCGCCACTTCCTTATTCCGCTCATCGTAGCCCTTTTTGTTATCCACGTCCCAGCCCAATGCTTCAAAGAATGGGTCAAGGAACTGGCGGCGCAATTCTGTCTCGTTCTTGTGGAAACGATACTCATTGATATTCTTTTCAAAGGTTTCGATGAGTTGTTTGATGCGTTCAGGCGCGGGCATGGTGTTCCTTATATGTCATTCTGAGCGGAGCGAAGAATCTCTGGTTTGCAGGGAAGACTTCAAACGGGAGGAGAGATTCTCACCTGCATGATTTGCTTAGCAAATCACGTGCGGCGCAAGTGTCACCGCTTCGCGGCTCAGAATGACATGCGAGAGAATACTTCTACATAATTATAGGCGAAAAAGCGTTACCACACTTTTCACTTTCCACTGACCCCTAACTGCTCACTGATTACTACTCACTGCTCTCCTCCATCATTTCGACTTTGCTCAATGCAAGCCTTCCACCTTCACCATTTTTCGATTATCCTCCCACCAATGCAACCCACTTTATTTTCCACCCAACAATGGACAGTCTCGCGGCTGACGTTTTACATCCGCAAGCTGCTTGAAGAGAATGAAATACTCCAGGACGTATGGGTGCAAGGGGAGATCTCGAATCTGTCGCGTCCCGCGTCGGGACATGTATATTTCACCCTCAAAGATTCATCTGCCGCACTGAAATGCGTGATGTGGAAAACAAGCGCGTCGCGGCTCGGCATCGCGCTTCAAGATGGCATGGAAGTGGAAGTGCATGGCAGAATCGGCATCTACGAAGTGAGCGGGCAATATCAACTCTACGCCGATCAGATCAGGTCCGTTGGCGAAGGCGCTTTATATCAGGAGTTCCTGCGGCTCAAGTCCATGCTCGAAGCTGAGGGTCTTTTTGCTCCTGAACGCAAGCGTCCCATCCCAGCCTTTCCTCACAAAATCGGCATAGTTACTTCTGCTACAGGAGCGGCGTTGCGCGACATGCTCAATACCTTGAGGCGTCGCTTGCCGCTTGTTGAGGTGATCCTTGCTCCCTCGCCTGTGCAGGGCACCGAGGCTCCTCCCGCGCTCGTCAAAGCCCTCCAATCTCCAATCCTCCAATCCTCTGACGTTATTATCCTCGCGCGAGGCGGCGGCTCCATCGAAGACCTGTGGGCGTTCAACGACGAACGTGTCGTGCGTGCGGTCGCTATGTCTGCTGTGCCGGTCATCTGCGGAGTCGGTCACGAAACGGATTTCACGCTTTCGGATTTCGCTGCGGACCTGCGCGCACCGACTCCCACAGCCGCCGCAGAACTTGCCACGCAGATCACCATTCAAGATCTCGCTGCGACAGTCTCCAATCTCCAATCTCGACTCTTCTCTGCGACCCTCAACTTGGTTGCTGAAAAAAAGACCGCTCTCTCATCTCTACGCGCTCAACTTCGATATGTCTCACCCGACCGTCGTATACAATCTGAGCATCAGCGCGTGGACGATCTTGCGCGCCGCGCATTTTCATCTCTATACCATCACACTCAGCTGCAATTCGCACATGTGAAAGGGATGCAAAAGAGGCTCGAAGCATTAAGTCCATTAGCAGTTCTCGCGCGTGGGTATGCTGTCGTGACGCGAAAAGACGATGGCAGTGTTGTCTCCCGCGTTGCACAGGCAAGTGATGAAATGAAGGTTCGAGTCAGCGATGGAGAGTTTGAGGTTAAGCATTCGCGCTGAGCGGAGCGAGTGCTGGTCGAGACGCAAGCAGTCGAGACCGGACGAGTGCAGACGAAGCGCGCTTTGACTTGCACTTAGGACTAGACTACTCAACCACCGTCCGAAACCGTAAATCGCCAATCCAAAATCGTAAATCTAAAATCGTAAATCGTTGGAGCACTTATGCCAAAATCATCTACTCAAAAAACAGAAAAAGCCATTGAAGAATTATCTTACGAAGAGGCACTCGCGGAACTTGAGGAGATTGTCTCTGCATTGGAAAGTGAACAGAATCAACTTGAAGAATCGATCAAGTTGTTTGAACGAGGGCAGGCTTTGGCTGCGCGCTGCGGCGTGCTCCTCGAAGCCGCGCAACTCAAAGTAAAGCAGGTCGCGGGTGATGATGTACTTCCGTTTGAGGAAGAGTCTGAATGAATCTCCTGGATGTATTTCAAAACAAGGCGCTCATTGCAGGGCTGATCGCCTGGTCGCTGGCACAGGTCATCAAGATTCCGCTGGATTTTCTCCGCACGCGTCGCTGGAATTGGGCGTTGTTCTTCACAACGGGCGGTATGCCCAGTTCACATTCATCCTTGATGACAGCGACAACGCTGGCAATTGGGTTGTATCACGGGTTCGATCATCCGGTCTTTGCGGTGGGTGTCGCCATCACCATGATCGTCACCTACGATGCGGCAGGTGTCCGTCAACAAGCGGGCATTCACGCGCAGCGGATCAATGTGTTATTCGATGAGCTTCTGCACGGCCACCCAATCAACCAAAGGGATTTGCGGGAAGTCATCGGTCATACACCTTTGGAGGTTGCAGGAGGTATATTGCTGGGTCTGATCGTGGCAACCGGGCAGTGGATGGTTTGGCAGTGAAAAATCAAACGAGAAAAAAATAGAAGAACATATTATGCACAGAATTGTATTGGTGAATTATGAACATTAGAATTTTCACATTTGTTGGCATCATTTTTTTGTTAATTTCTGCCTGTGCACCCGTTCTTCAATCGCCTCAGGGAAATGCGCTCACTCAAACACCGCAAGCGCCGGCGAATACAAAACCAACAGGCGCATTGTTGATCTGGCAGAGCAACGATGCGCCTTGTCAGACGGCGGCATTTTCAATAGAGAGTCTTTCTTATGGCGAATGTGGAAAGGCACTCACTGCTGTCTCGACGCAGGCTACGGGACACGAACCGCGTCTCTCAGAACTTTCAAGCCGCTATGCTTCGTTTGCGGCTGAAACACATGCTGGCAGCCTGATCTTTAAAGGCTCAGGAGAACTCATCCCTGCCGATGCTGAAACACGCGCCATTGCTGAATGGGCGAAGTTGACATTTCAGATCGCGCAGGCAGGAAGCACAGAGGCTTCATCGGGATTAGCATTTACCTGGCATCGTGAGGGAGGCATCGGCGGTTTCTGTGACGATGTGGTAGTGTATCTCACAGGCTTGGTGAGGACATCTGATTGCAAGGGCTTCAACGCGGAAACTTATCTCACCGCGTCACAACTTGAACAACTCTATGGCTGGGTGGACAATTTGAGCAGCATTGATTACGACGACAGCAATGCACCCGTTGCCGATGGAATGCAGATAACACTGACGCTTAATGGAATTGGTCAAAAACAGGCTGATGAACAGACGATCCACGATATTCTGGACTTAGCAGCTACTTTGGATGCACAGCTCGGTTTTGCTGCGCAGGCTGAACCGGAAGTCAGTGATGCGCAGAATGCTCTGCGTGATTATCTGACAGCCCTGCACACGAGTGATTACAATCTTGGTGCGGAATTATATGGCGGGGATACAAGCCTGCTGCAAACCTGGAACCCGGATATCACCAACGATCTCCCTGCGCTGTTTGAGCGCGCCTGCTCTCAAACTGGCTTGCAATGCCTTGCCCCGCGTTCGATCACCTATCGCGGCTCTGAAGTTGACGGTTATCATTTCTTTGTGGAATTCAGCAACAATGATCACACTTTATTCCAGCAGGGTCCATGTTGTGGCGAAACCAGCGGCCCCGTCATAAGCATGTTCCCGTTTTTTGTTGAAAAAAAACCGAGCGGCTTTGTAGTTTTGGAATTGCCGCCCTATGTGCCGTAGAATTGTTTTATCCTTCTGGCAAGGAACTGAAGTATGCTTTGAACTTCGGGGACTCTCATACCAATCAATAGTATGCCATAGATGACTCCACCGAATGCAACTCCTCCCAGCGTGACGACCCAACGTGCCAGACTCACTGTAGCCTGAATCCAGAACAATAGGCCGATTGCCATCCCCAGCGACGCCAGCCCGCACGCCGCGAATCCACGCGCGATGTGATTCCCTTCAATGCCGTTGAGTCTCCTTCGCATGAAGATGAACAATGCGGTTGCTTCGAGGGCGGTTGCAAGTGAATTGGCAAGAGCAAGCCCTCCCAGCGGAAACCAGCCAACTTGAGCGAAAAACCTTGCGAACAAAATACTGAACAGGACATTTAGTCCCATTGCAATCGTGCCAATGATCACAGGAGTCTTTGTGTCCTGCTGCGCGAAGAAGGCGCGCGTCAATACTTCCATGATGGAGTGACCGACGAGTCCCGCTGCATACCATAGCAAAGCCCAGGCTACGAGTTGTACGTCGTGTTCATCGAATTCACCGCGTTGATATAGCATGGAAATTAATGGTTCCCGCAAAATGATCAAGCCAATACTTGCAGGCACAGCGAGCAGTAATACGCCGCGTAACGAAGCCGCGAGCGAAGAGCGCATCTCGTCTGTTTTGCCGAGTGCATGTTGTGAAGAAAATGTCGGCATGGCGGCAATTGCCACTGACTGAGCGATTGCGGCTTGTGCCATAAGCATGAGGGAGAAACCATAATACAAGCCAGTGACGCTGCCTTCCTCCATTCTGGAAGCCAGATTGGTGTTGACCCAAAAATTGAGTTGCACGACAGCCACGCCGAGAAGGCGGGGGAGCATGAGGAGGAGGACTTGGCGGACATTAGAGTCTTTCAACCCAAGAGTGAATCTGAAGTCACGTATTACGTAGTACATACTACGTAGTAGTTTGACCAGCGATGGAGCTTGTACCACCAAATACATCAGCGCCCCAATCACAACTCCCCATGCCAGGCCGTAGATTCCCATCGAAGGCGCGAGCACAACTGCACCAAATATGATCCCGATTTGGTACATCGCTGGAGTCAGTGCGGGAATCAGAAACACCTGATGCGCATTGAGAACGCCAACGATGAGTCCGCCCAATCCGAATAGAACTGCTGAAATCAATTGAATACGAAGCAAATTAATCGTAAGAGAAAAGAGTTCAGAATTTGCAGATAAACCTGGGGCAAGCGCATAGCGCACAACTTGAGGGGCGAAGATGGCTAAGATGATGGTGAGCAGGCTGAGGGTCAGTGTGACCGCGTTCGCGAGCGCGGAGGCGAGTCTCCAGGCGGAGTCTTTTTCGTCTTTTGCAAGAAGTCCAGTAAACGTTGGGATAAATGCAGAGCCAAGCGCGCCGCCTGCGACGAGCAAAAAGAGAGTCTCGCTGACGCGGTTGGCGGCGAAGAAGGCATCGAGTTCGGGAGAAGCTCCAAAGGCGCGCGCAACAAGAATGCCGCGTGCAAGCCCGGCAAGTTGACCGAATAAAATCGCGAGCATCACTATGCCAGCCGCGCGCGCGATCTGACGATTGGCGTTGGAAGTGGTCATAGGGCATGATTATACTTTCATAGCAACTGCATACCCCTCTCCCATTTTGGGAGACTGCGAAGCGCTCCGAAGGAGAGGCAGGGTGAGGGAAGGGTATAATCACGATAAACCATGTCCGCTACCACTCAGCACGGTTATTTGCTAATTGCAGACATCTCTGGCTACACTTCATATGTGGCAAAGACGGAGTTGGAACATTCGCACGAAATCCTCGCCGATCTGCTTGAACTGCTCGTCGAAAAATTCCAGCCGTTGATGACCATTTCGAAACTCGAAGGCGACGCGGTCTTTGCTTATGCCGCGGAAGGCGTGTTTACCCGCGGCGAAACGCTGATTGAGTTTATCGAATCCATGTATGTGGCGTTTCGCGACAAGCAGGTCTCGATGAAGAGGGCAACGACCTGCACGTGTAATGCCTGCCGCAACATCCCGTCGTTGGATTTGAAATTCTTCGCGCATCACGGCGATTTCATCGTTCAGAGCGTCATGAATATCCGCGAACTGGTCGGCTCGGATGTAAACCTGATTCACCGGCTCACCAAGAATCATGTCAGCGAATCAACAGGCTGGCGCGCGTATGTGATGTTCACTGAGAAGTGTCTTGACCATCTCGAATTGAATCTCGATGATACTCACATCCAAATGGAAGAGTACGAGCATTTGGGAGAGATAAGAACCTATAACGTTGACTTGCACAAGCGTTATAAGGAAATCACCGACACACGCCGCATCATGCTTGACGAAAAGGATGCGGACATCATCTTTCGTGTTGATTTCCCCACGCCTCCTGCTGTGACCTGGGAATGGATCCAGGACCCGATCAAACGCAACCTGTGGAATGGAGACCACGTTCACTGGTCGCCGGGCGAACGTCCCAAAGGCCGCGCAGGTAAGGGCGCGAGCAATCACTGCGCTCACGGTAAATCGATCAGCACCGAAGTGGCGGTGGACTGGCGTCCGTTCGATTATTCAACAGCCGATTCCTTTGAGAACGGAAAGAAGACTTTTACGGAAACCCTTCGATTCGAGCCGCTTCCCGGTGGAGGCACGCGAGTCCATGACCTGATACAAATGCACATGTCCCTGCCGTCATTCGCTCGCCGCGCCATTATGAGATTTGTGATGATCAACCAGCATCATTTTGATGATGCCATCCGAAAAGCCGCAGAATTAGCCGCCGAAGAATACGAAAAGGCTAAGAGTGAAGACTTGTGAACGAGACTCAGCACGGATACCTCGTCATTGCCGATATATCAGGCTACACCTCCTTCGTGGCGGGGACGGAGTTGGAACATTCACACGAAATCCTCTCCGATTTACTCAGTACGATTTGCGAGAAGATCGAATCCCTGCTCACCATTCACAAATTGGAAGGGGATGCTGTCTTCGCGTACGCGCCCGAAACGAAACTCTCACGCGGTGAAACGCTGATCGAGTTAATTGAATCCACGTATGCGGCGTTCCGCGACAAACAAATTTCCATAAAGCGGGCAACGACATGTACTTGTAGAGCCTGTCAAAACATTCCATCTCTAGACTTGAAATTTATCGCGCACCACGGCGATTACATCATGCAGCAGGTGCGCGGCGTCAAAGAGATGGTCGGCTCGGATGTCAATCTTGTACATCGCCTGCTCAAAAACCATGTGACTGAATCCACGGGTTGGCGCGCGTACATGATGTTTACTGAACAATGCCTTGACCACCTGAACTTGAATCTCGAAGAGACACAGGAGCAGGTCGAATCCTATGAACATCTGGACGAAGTAAAAACCTATAATCTCGACTTACATAAACGCTATCAGGAAATGATGGATGCAAGGCGAATTTTTATCACCAAGGAAGATGCTGATATTGTTCTGGTCAGTGATTTCACAGTTCCTCTCCCGGTTGCCTGGGATTGGATTCAAGACCCCGTAAAACGGAACCTGTGGGGGCATGATGTTCTCTGGTCCAGCGGAGACCGGCCTCGAGGCCGGACGCGAAGCGGCGCAAGCAATCACTGCGCGCATGGAAAAGGTGGGAGCATGTCAGAGGTGGTGCTGGACTGGCGTCCGTTTGAATATTCCACAACGGAAACATTCGAGAAGAGCAAGAAGATCATGACTGAGACATTCCAGTTTGAGCCTTTGCCTGACAGTAAAACGCGCGTTTATGACATCATGAATATGGAAATGCCTTTGCCAAAGCCATTGAGGCGTCTTATGGGCCGGATCTTTGCGAAGACCATGCATATGGAGGAAATGTTGCAAAAGGCCGCGCAGCTGGCAGAGGAAGATGCGGCGAAGACAAAGAGCGAATAACCGTGAATGAAACCCACGCTATGGAAATTTGAGTCAATCAGTGATTTCATGGCAGAACTCGGTAGTTGAGTAGTCTGAGGCGGCAGCCGAAGGCATATCTACAACACCTGTAATCAAAAGAATTCTTGTTACAAATATATTCTGCTTATTTGTTGGTTTCGATACGGCGGACAAACATCGCCTACTCAACCAACGGATTACACCTGAAGCCAAAACAATCTTTCCTCTTTCACTTCCTCAATCTCCAATCTCTAATTCTCCAATCCTCCTTCCTCAATTACCACTTACCAATTACTAATGTCCCGCCTCACCTCCCTCCTCTCCATCAAACCAGGCGAAGGCCGCGTAGCCTCCCTCACCATTGGAGTCATGCTCTTTACCGCCATGGGCGCGGCATTAGGCGGGACAGGCATCGAAGCCCTGTTCTTCGCGCGTTTCGGCGTGGAATATCTTCCATACATGTTTTTAGGGTTGGGCGTGACAAGTATGCTCACGTCCTTCCTGATCACTGCCGCGTTGGGGCGAATCCCCAGGCAAATTCTTTACATTACCATTCCGCTCCTGATTGCACTTCTGCTTGTTGGGGTGCGCTTTGCTTTGCTCACAAAGTTGATCTGGCTCTATCCCGTTTTATGGCTCGGAAAGGAGATTCTCAACTCGCTGATCACCCTCGTGATTTGGGGGGTTGCAGGTGTGGTGTATGATACGCGTCAAGCCAAGCGATTGTTTCCTCTCTTCAATGCATCGCGCATTCTCGGACAAGTCATCGGCGGATTTGCGACCGGCGCACTGGTTGGGATCATTGGTACTGAGAATCTGCTTCTCGTTTGGGCAGGCGCGCTCCTGCTGGCATTCGTGTTCAGCCGCGCGTTGTTGGCAGGTTGGCAGATCACATCCGCGCCTGAAAGAAAAGCTCGTAGAAAACAACCTACACTGGTTCAGGAAATGCAGCGCGGCTTTCAGTATATACGCGGTTCCTCGCTCATGACATGGATCGCCATCTCCACCATCTTCTTTTCAATTCTCTACTTCTCCATTTCGCTGCCCTTCTCGCGCGCCGCGACCGAACAATACATCAACGAAGACTCGCTCGCATCGTTTTTGGGACTCTTCAATGGTTTGAGCACTGGCGCCGCATTTCTTGTTTCATTGTTCCTTGCCAATCGACTCTTCGCGCGCTTCGGAATAATGCTGTGTATTCTTGCCTTTCCCATTATTTATCTCATTGGTTTTGGCGGTCTAATTCTCGCTCCCATCTTCATCATTATCGTCGCGTTCCGTTTTGTGCAAATGCTTTGGCTTTCGGGCATTGCTGATCCCGCGTGGCAAACGATGCTCAATGTTGTTCCACCTGAAAAGCGTGACCAGGTCCGCGCGTTCATCGGCGGTGTCCCTGAGCAGGCGGGCACGTTCATCGCGGGTGGCATCCTTATTATTGGTGAGCAAACCCTCACACCTCAACAGCTTTATTTCATCGGACTCTTTGCCGCGGCATGTTGTACCTATATCGTTTATCAGGCGCGGCAGGGCTACAACAATGCGCTGATCGAAGCCTTGCGCGCGGGCCGGCCCAATCTCTTTTACACCGAAGAACAACCCTTCGGTGGTTTTCATCAGGATTCCGTTGCTGTTCAAACTGCTCTCAAAGGACTTCGCGATTCCAACCGAATCGTTCGCCGTGTCTCTGCAGAAATCCTCGGTCATCTTTCACTGCCCGAATCAACAAATGCTCTGATAAACGGATTAAGCGATGCGGACTCTCTTGTACGCGCCGCCTGCCTAAGAGCCCTGTCCCATTCAAAAGCGACTCCTGCCTTACTGGACATCGCCGCCTCACTTTCGGACCCTGAGCCTGATGTCCGTTTTGAAGCCGTATCTGCGCTTTCAGCTTTAGCTGCCTCCTCGCGCGGTTTGACGACCTATCTCACGCCCATGCTCAACGATGAAGATACAAGAGTCAGCACCCGCGCCGCTGTATCACTCCTTAAGTCCCCCTCTCACACCCGCGCTGAGCGGACACTGAACGACCCTGAGCATAGTCGAAGGGGAGACGAAGTGGTAGTCGAAGCGCGCGGTGAAGATTCTGTTTTCAGTAAAGCCAAATTCCACCTCCGCAATACAGCCGTTTTAGGAGATCTCGAAGAGCGCCTTCATGCCATTGCTGCTCTTGGAGAATGGAGCGATAAGGAAGCATTTGACTTTCTTGCAAATGAACTTCGCGAAAGGAGCCTTGAGTCCGGCATAAAAAGTGCAATCCTCACCTCTCTGACTCAAATCAATTCACAAGACTCGGTTCTATTCTTGCTGGATGCTTTAAAAGACAAGGATGCGCGCGAGACATCAGCGAGGCTG
>JAKEFL010000238.1 GCA_022616105.1 Anaerolineae bacterium
CCATTTTATTGACTGGGATTTTCGAGCGAATTGCCCGTCTGGGCATGGTTCATCCCAGTTTTGAACCAGTTCCTATCTCATAATTGGCGAAGGTATTGATACTATGAACAAGAAATATATAGAAATGGAAAGTTATCTACATTCGTTCATTTGCGCGGATAAAATCTGTTGTTTCACGCTTGAAATCCTGTCCGATACAACTCGTAGGCAACCGTCCAATCTTCCCGATTGATCCGAGTTAGATGATGAATTGCATGTTGTATAAACTCGCATAAGTCCCATCCATTGCGATTAACTCTTCATGCGTTCCCTGTTCATCAATCCCATTATCAGTTAATACAACAATTCTTTGTGCATTCCTGATCGTGGACAAACGGTGGGCGATGACAAGTGTTGTTCGATCCTCGGTTAACTTCTCCAAAGAATCTTGAACGGCTCTTTCACTTTCGTTATCCAGAGCGCTGGTCGCTTCATCAAAAATGAGTATAGGCGGATCTTTCAGGAAAACGCGCGCAATACTCAACCTTTGCTTTTGCCCACCCGATAATTTCACGCCGCGCTGACCGATATCAGTGTCATACCCATCCGGTAACTCCATAATAAAATCATGGGCATTCGCCTTTTTGGCAGCTTCCATAATTTCCTCCCTGCTTGCATCAAGCTTACCGTAGCGGATATTGTCTGCGACGGTCCCGGCAAACAAATATACATCCTGCTGGACAATGCCGATATTCCTTCTTAACGAACGCAAGCTGATAGATCTTATATCCCTGCCATCGAGCAGTATTTTCCCATCATTGATTTCATAGAAACGAGGAATTAAAGAGCATAAGGTTGTTTTACCGACGCCCGAATGCCCCACAACTGCAACGTATTCTCCAGCTTTTATATCCAGAGAGATGTTCTTTAGGACATAGTCATGATCTTCCTTATACTTGAATGTCACATCTTGAAATTCCACATTTCCTTGAACATGTGTGAGTTCAATTGCATCAGCCGCGTCCTGAATATCGGGCTCCACCTCCAAAACTTCCATGAACCGTTCAAAGCCGGCAATTCCTTCCTGGTAGAGCCGGGTGAAATTACTGAATCTCTGTATTGGCTCAATCAGGATACCCACGCACAGTAGGAATGTTATTAGATCAGCTAAGTCCAGCGAAGCACCTACGGCGATACTGGCTCCACCAAAAACGATAACGGCAATCGGCAGGAGTTGTGTGAAAGCAATCATTCCCGCGGAAAAATATGCTTCACTCTTATAGCCGTCGCTTCTGCTGTCAAGAAAACGGTTGTTTTCGTAGGTGAACTTCCCATTTTCGATCTCTTCGTTCGTAAATGACTGTACCACCCTGATGCCCGAAAGGGTATCTTCCACCTGTGCGTTGATATCACCGATTCGGTCATTGCTTCTTCTTAACGCTATCTTCATTTTCTTGTTGAAATGGATGGCGTACACAGCCATGACTGGCAAAAAGAGAAAGACGATCAAGGCAAGCTTGACGTTGATGGTAAGCAAGATAATGAACGCGCCCAGGAAGTTCAACAATGAAATGGCAATATCTTCGGGCCCGTGATGAAACAACTCGGACAGATCAAACGAATCATTGGTGATGCGCGTCATTAGCTGACCTGTTTTTTGTTCATCGTAAAAACCAAACGAAAGTTTCTGTAAATGTTCGAAAAGCTCACTGCGCATATCGCGTTCCATCAGGGCTCCCATCATATGCCCTTGATAGTCAACAAACATATTGCAGGCAGTATGAACGAGGAGTAACGCAAGCATAACAGCGCCCATTCCATAGATATGGATGAGTGCATTTGGCATATCCCCTGCCAACACATTTTTGGTGATATAGCTTGCGCATAATGGGAGAAGCAATGCAGTCGCCGATACAACAAACGCACAAGCCATGTCTGCAAAAAACAGCCTCAGATATGGCTTGTAATAAGACAGAAATTTCCTAGTCCGAGAATTCATAAAATTTTTCCTCTAAATGTCACCCTGAGCGGTAGCGAAGGGTCTCTACTCCGAAAATGCGAGACTCTTCGGTCGCAACACCCGCTCTCTCAGAGTGACATGGTATTTTTGAGACAAGTAACTTAAATAAAAAACCGCAGGGCGAGATGCACCTGCGGTGGCAAGTCAGACGACTGCACCTGTCCTGACGGACGGTGTCAGGAAAGTCGTTACTACGCTTCACCTTTAGGAGGCGCGCTCAATAGGACGTGGGCATATGTCAACATGGCTTTCATTTGTACGTGCCTCCTTTCAAGAATAAGATGGCGCGAGTTTATCATTTGAGGTTGGGAGAGTCAAGAAGCTTGTCTAAGGAAGGTGATTGTATTCAATTACATCATTCAATGTTCCCGCCTCGGATATTTTTTTCGCCTCTCGCAATAATTGCACAGCAACAGCTTCATCCACATACGCTTCCCCACAACTGGGACAAACCCGCGCGGGCACGCTGTTCACTACCAACTTCATCTCGCCGCGCTCAAAATTGACAGATGTAAGTCCATCAACGGTTTCAGCCTGCCTGCAAATCAGGCAGATCATGCTCTGCGACTCTTGAAGTCTTTATTCCACTTATCAGAATCGGGAATGTAAACTGTAATAATTGTTATTTCTTTTGTTTCTGGATTCTCGGATGCCACTACATGGATAGGACGTTTCCCCTGAAAGCCCAATAACAAGCGACTCGGCTCCGGCATTTCTGAAGAATAATCTTCGATGGTGTCTCCCAATTCCAAGGCTCCCAGCACCCTCTTCTCAGAAATTTCACGCTCAAACATCCGTTGAACGGCATGAACACGGAAGAAAATTTTAGAGTGACTCAATCCTGAAACCCTGTCCGATACAACTCGTAATACATTCCCTGATTCGCCAGCAACTCAACATGCGTACCTTGTTCAACGATCTTCCCATCGTGAATGACAACGATCTTATCCGCATTTGTGATCGTTGAAAGGCGATGCGCTATCACAAACGACGTGCGTCCCTTCAAGAGAGTCGCAAGTGCCTTTTGAATGATCTGCTCGGTTTGCGTATCTACAGAAGAAGTCGCTTCATCTAAAATCAAAATGCGGGGGTCAGCTAAAAGTGCACGCGCGAACGAAATCAACTGGCGTTGTCCTACGCTCAACAACGCGCCGCCTTCCTCCACGGAAGTTTCATATCCATTTCGCAAAGCAATAATGAAGTCATGCGCGCCGACTGCTTTCGCAGCAGCTATCACCTCCTCATCGCGCGCATCCAATCGTCCAAAAAGAATATTTTCCTTCACTGTGCCATTGAACAGGAATGGGTCCTGCAGAACCATGCCCATCTGTTTACGAAGTGAGCCTTGAGTCACGGTCCGCAGGTCAACGCCGTCGACGCGGACACAGCCCGAAGTCGGATCATGGAAGCGAGTGAGCAATTTGACAATCGTCGTCTTGCCCGCGCCTGTCTCCCCCACCAATGCGACCGTCTCACCTGCGCGGACATCCAAATCGATTCCATCGAGGACCAAATCTTCGCCCTGAGCGGAGGACGAAGCGTTCTTTGCGAAGTCTGTAGACGAAGGGCGGATTGGCTGATCATCTTTGTAATAGAAAGACACAGCCTCGAATCGGACGTCACCGATAATTGCTCCCATTTCACGCGCGTCTTCCGCATCCTGAACTTCGACAGGCGTATGGAGCAGTTCCAGAATTCTCTCACCGCCTGCCATCGTGGATTGAAGCGTATCGAAGCGACGACTCAAGTCACGGATGGGATCGAAGAGGCGGTCAATGTAAAGAACAAACGCGATCAACACACCTGCTGTAATTTCTTCGCCTAAAACTGCTCTGCCGCCGATATAAACGACCAGGGCTGTCGCAGTTGCACCAAGCACATCGACAATCGGCGTAAAGATGGAAGCCACTTTTGCCGCGTCAAGACTCGTTTCCAAAAAATAACGATTGACATAATCTTTGAAGTTATGATGATTGTGCTCCTGCCGCGAAAACGCCTGCACCACACGCACACCATTGACATTCTCGGCGAGCACGGAGTTTGTCCATGAGACCGCGGCGCGCACCTTGCGGTAGTTTTGGCGCGCGGCCTTACGGAACGCAATCGTCGCCCAAATCATAAGAGGAAGAACAGTGAATGTGAGAAGCGAGAGACGGACATTGAGCGCCAGCATGGCAATGAGTGTGCCAATGATCCCCAGCAGGTTGCGGACAATTGCCAGCACCGCCCAGGTGATGAACTCTCGTAATGTGCCCACATCATTGATCACGCGCGTGATGACACGTCCTACACTGTAGCGATTGTAAAAACTCAGCGAGAGTTTTTGCAGATGGTCAAACATCGCGGTGCGGACATCATACAGGACGTGCTGCCCTACACGAGACATGATTCGGACGCGGAAGAAGTTTGTCACGAGTTGTATGATCGAAACAGCAAGAAATGTGAGGCAGATATTTCTCAAAGCAATTGGATCATTTTTTGTAATTCCTTCATCAATGGCAAGTTTGACGAAATAGGGCCATGAGACGGCAGACGCAGTCACAATGATCATGAGGGTGAGCGCGAAGAACATTCTCGCTGCATAGGGCTTTACAAATTGTAAAATCCCGCGTGCAACCTTTGGGTCATAGCCCTTATCGAGCAGTTCTTCAGAATGGGTGATAAATGAAGGTGGGATGATTTTGGTTGTCATATTATTCTTATCACGCTGAGCGGAGGGGCGATGATTTTCCGACCCGCAGACGAAGTGCAGGTTTCATGAAAAATTTAACTACTCTGGTTATTCGCGCTTCGTCTTCACTTCGTTCCGCTCAGCGCGAGTGTTCCTTTTTATTTCATCTCTTCTCTTTCTTTCACTTTTCACTATCTTATGAATTCCTTCGATGTCACCACGAATTAGAGCTTCTTTCTTGGCGCGGCTCCAGCCTTTGATTTGATGTTCCCATTGAAAAGCTTCTTGATAAGATTTGGTAACTATACTCCACATAAGTTTTACCGGACGACGACCAAATGTATAGGATTCAGGATTTGTACCTGTTTGGTGTTCCAAAACGCGGCTATCTAAATCTTTTGTGAGACCTGTGTAGTATGTGCCATCAGAACATTTCAGGATATAGATTGCGTATGGCATAGGAGGCATTTTGGTTATACGCGCTTCGTCTACGAAAGTATTTTATTTCATTGCGCTGAGCGGAGGGGCGATGATTTTCCGCCCCGTAGACGAAGCGCAGGTTTCAAGTTAGATTACGTTTACTTGTAATTCGCGCTTCGTCTACGGCTCTTGCTTTGCTTAAGCCTCCGCTCAGCGCGAGGGTTTGGTTTTGATTTTATTTTTCTCTCTTCTCTTTCTTTCGCTTTTCACAATCTCATGAATTCCTTCAATGTCACCACGAATCAGAGCCTCCTTCTTAGCACGGCTCCAGCCTTTGATTTGATGCTCCCATTGAAAAGCCTCTTGATAAGATTCGGTAACTATACTCCACATAAGTTTTACTGGACGACGTCTAAATGTATACGATTCGGGATTTGCACCAATTTCGTGTTCTTGAACGCGGCCATCCAGGTCTTTTGTAAGTCCTGTGTAATATGTGCCATCAGAGCATTTGAGGATGTAGATTGCGTATGGCATGTGAGGTATTTTGGTAATGCGCGCTTCGTCTACGGAGATGCAACGAACGCATCTCCTCCGCTCAGCGCGATAAACAATATATTCTCGCGCTGAGCGGAGTGAGACCCATGATCGTCGGGTCGAGCGCAGACGAAGCGCAGGCGGTTAGAGTTCATGCTCCTCTCTCACAGTAACTTTCTCCTCTTGCAAAATTTCCATCTCTTCTGCAAACCTGGCGTGGTCAATCAACTGCAAATCATGAATCTCTTTATACAATCCACCGCGCGCAAGTAATTCGTTATGCGTGCCGCGCTCTGCAATTTGACCTTTATCCATCACCAGAATCATATCGGCACGGCGGACAGTGGATAAACGATGGGCGATCACAAAGGTTGTGCGACCTTCCATCAATGTATCCAATGCGGCTTGAATTAATTTTTCAGTTTGTGTATCCACAGAAGATGTTGAATCATCTAATATTAAAATACGCGGGTTCATCAGCAAGGCACGCGCAATTGCAACTCGTTGGCGCTGCCCGCCTGAGAGTGTTACACCGCGTTCGCCGACGATTGTTTCATATCCATGTGTAAAGCCTTCAATGAATTCATGCGCTTGCGCGGCTTTCGCGGCGGCAAGGATTTCATCCATAGTCGCATCGGGGCGGCCATAAGCAATGTTTGCTTTGATCGTGTCTGAGAACAACAGCGATGTCTGTAACACAATGCCGATCTGTTTTCGCAGAGAAACCAAATCCATCGCACGGACATCGACCCCATCTACCAGCACATATCCTTCTGTGACATCATAAAAGCGCGGGATCAGATTCACGAACGACGTTTTTCCCGAACCTGTTGGACCGATCAATGCGACGATGCGATTCGGTTCGACCCGCAAACTGATTCCGTTCAACGAGGCTGTTTTCTCATCCTTATATTTCAGTCCGACATCTCGAAACTCCACTTCGCCGCGCAAGGTGTTCAGTCTGAGAGCATCCGCAGAAGATTGAATGGCTGGTTCCGTATCCAACACTTCAAAGACTCGTTGCGCGCCTGCTGCTGCTTCACCACCCGCGTTGACGAGTCCTGTTAACTGTTGTGCAGGTTCAGCTAACATAAGAATATATGCGTTGAAGGCAACGATCGCGCCGACAGTCAGCGTGCCATCCATCACCATTTGTCCGCCAAACCAGAGGATCAAGATAATGCTGATTGCTGTCAACCAGTTCGTCGTGGGCATGATCTTGGCCCATTCGTCGATAACGTGAATCCAGGATTTGAACACCTCTTTATTCGCAGCGTCGAAACGTTTGATCTCATAATTTTCGCGCGCAAATGCACGGACTACCTGTATACCGACAACATTCTCCTGCAAGCGGTTTGATACTTCACCCACTGCATTATCCACTATGAAGAAAAGCCCGCCAACTTTTGTGCCAAATATGGATGTCATCAGAATAAGCGGCAGCATGGGCAATAACGCGATTCCCGCCAGGAGCAGATTGGATGAAGCCATAATATAAATAATCCCCACCGTTAACAAGACAAACCGAACCAGGTCAGCGACCGCGTTACCTGCAAAACGTTCTATGGAACGCACATCTTCGATACAGCGCGAAATCAGTTGTCCGCTTTGGGTGTGGTCGTGATAGGTAAATGGCAGGTGTTGGATGTGATCATACATCCGATTGCGCAGGTCATAGCCGACGCGCGCCGCGATCCACTCGGAACCGTAGCGATTACCCAGATTCAATATAGCGGAGGCAAGCCCAAGTCCAAATAAAAGAAGCGCCGCGCGGATCAGGTAACTCATGTCACCACGCAAGAGTCCATCATCAATCACGGTTTGGATGATGCGCGGGACAAGGAGATTGAGTCCTGTAAGGATCAACAGCATGAGCAATGTCGCCAGTATCTGCCAAAGATAGGGCTTGAGGAAAATTCGTGTTCGGAGTAGATGTTTCATAGCGGGCTTGAAAGGATACCATAAAATGTATGGGCGCTTCCAGATTTGTGGAGATAATTTCAAATGGTATAATGCCCATGTTTCATAATTTCGCAGGAATTCAAAGGGTAAAATGAAACTCCACGAATATCAATCAAAAACCATATTTGCAAAGTACGGAATTCCCATCCCAAAGGGACGGGTAGCGGCTACCGCAGAAGAGGCAAAACATATCGCCGAAGAACTGGGTGGCCGCGTTGTTATTAAATCACAGGTGCTCGTGGGGGGACGCGGCAAGGCAGGAGGCATACGGGTTGCAAAGACTGCCGATGAGGCGGAACAACTCGCACAACAGATCCTTACCATGAAGATCAAGGATTTGCCTGTTCGCAAAGTGTTGGTGGATGAAGCTGCCGCGATTGAACATGAAATTTATTTCGCCATCACAAACGATCGCGCGGCAAAGAAGCCTGTGATGATTGCCTCTGCTGCGGGCGGTGTGGATATTGAAGAAGTCGCCGCGACAACTCCTGAAAAAATCATCAAGGTACATATTGATCCGCTGCTGGGCTTGCGCGATTATCAGGCGCGCGATATTGCTGCTTCCATCGATATGCCGCGCGAACTCTGGCGGGACTTTGGAAAAATTGCGTCAGGCTTGTGGCAGGCATATCTCGACACGGACGCGACGCTGGCGGAGATCAACCCACTGGTTATTACAAAAGACAAACGTCTAATGGCGCTGGATGGCAAGATGATGATCGATGACAACGCATTATTCCGACATTCCAAACTTGCCGATATCCGCGATATCGATGAGGAGGTTCCCGCCGAGACAGAAGCGCGCAGATATGGACTCTCCTTTATCAAACTGGATGGCAATATCGGATGTATGGTCAACGGCGCGGGTCTGGCAATGACAAGCATGGACATCGTCAAACTATTCGGTGGTGAACCCGCCAACTTTCTGGATATCGGCGGCGGCGCGGGAGCGGATAAGGTCGCAGCCGCGATGCGGATCATCGTCTCTGACCCGAGCGTTCAGGCTGTGCTGATCAATATCTTCGGCGGCATCACGCGCGGCGACGAGGTCGCGCGCGGCATCCTCACCGCAATGGACGAAGTCAAACCAAAAGTACCGATGGTTGTCCGCCTGGTTGGGACGAATGCTGAAGAAGGACGAAAGTTGCTCGAGAACGCGAAGATGATCACTGCAGAAACGCTGGCAGACGCGGCACAGAAGGCAGTCGCCGCGGCGAAGGGATAACACAACCTCGTCATTGCGAGCAGCGATAGCGGCGAAGCAATCCCCAACTCAGTGACGGAGATTGCTTCGTCGGGCTGGGTTTCGATACGCCCTTCGCAACAACCGCTCAGGGCTACTCAACCACCAGCCCTCCTCGCAATGACGGGGACTGTTATGGAGAAAATTCTTAATGAGCATATTAATTAACAAAAAGACCCGTCTTCTTGTTCAGGGTATTACAGGCAATGAGGGGCTCTTTCACACTACCCATATGGTCTCTTATGGGACGAATGTTGTCGCGGGCGTGACTCCAGGGAAAGGCGGCGAATGGGTACTGGATGGGAAAATCCCTGTGTTTGATTCCGTCAAACTCGCGGCGGATGCGACTGGCGCGAATTGCACGGTAATATTCGTCCCTGCGCGCTTCGCCCCCGACGCGATGTTCGAAGCCGCGGATGCGGGTATTCCGTTGATCGTCTGCATCACCGAAGGTGTCCCTGTTCAGGATATGATGCGAGTCCGTAATTATCTCGATCAAAAGAAAGTGCGTCTTATTGGACCGAACTGCCCTGGCATGTTGACCCCCAATGAATCCAAAGTCGGCATCATCCCGGGCAACATTGCGATTCCAGGAAATGTCGGTGTTGTGTCACGTTCTGGCACGTTGACCTATGAGGTGCTGTACGCGCTGAAACAAGTTGGGATGGGCGCGTCCACTTGTGTAGGCATCGGCGGCGACCCGGTCAATGGCACAAACTTTATTGATGTGCTTGAAATGTTTGAGCACGATCCGCAAACGGAAAAAGTTGTATTGATCGGCGAGATCGGCGGGACAGACGAAGACAAAGCCGCGGAATTTATCTCAGCCAAGATGACCAAGCCTGTTGTCTCGTTCATCGCGGGCTCCTCTGCCCCTCCCGGCAAACGGATGGGACACGCCGGCGCGATCATCGAAGGCGGCGCGGGTTCGGCGGCGGATAAAGTGAAAGCCCTTGAGGCCGCAGGCGTGAAGGTGGCGAAACACCCTGAGGAGATTCCTTCCCTGCTGAATTAACCAAAAAATCAGCCACGGATTTCACGAATTCGCGCGAATTTTTTAAACAATCCGTGCACAATCTGTGTAATCCGTGGCAAAGATCTTTTCTACGCCCTGATGGACGCTGCGCGGCTTCGTCGGGCTGGGTTTCGACTGCTTGCGTCTCAACCACCAGCCCTCCTCGCAATGAAATAAAACAAATAGATAGAGCCGTCCTCTGGGACGGCTCTACGGTTATAATCGTTACAATCCTTTAGGACAAAAAAGGTTTACTTGTGTGAGTCAATATAGGTGACGGCGTCGCCCACTGTCACGATTTTCTGGGCATCTTCGTCTGAAATCTCGGCGCCGAATTTATCTTCAAAAGCCATGATCAGTTCAACAAGGTCAAGGGAATCTGCCTCAAGCTCCTCGCGGAAACGAGCTTCAGGCGTGATCTTCGCCTCATCTGCACCGAGCAAGTCTTTGATAATCGCCTTTACATCCTCATATGTGTCAGCCATGACAACCTCCTTTTAGATTTTCGTGGCAATTTTACACGGTAAAACGACCACGTCAAGCTATTTTACAAACACAGGAACACTACCCCATGACAAAAGTTGCGCCAATCGGTCAACGAAAAGCCGATCATATCAAAATTAATTTGGAGAAGGATGTCCGCTCCGCGCTGACCACCGGACTGGAGAATTATCACTTCACGCATGAGGCTTTACCTGAATTGGATTTGGAACGCGTCGACACAAGCCTCAAGTTGTTTGACAAACTATTAGCCGCTCCGATCCTGATCAGTTCCATGACCGGAGGGACAGACGAAGCGGAGACCATCAATCTGCGCCTGGCAGAAACCGCGTACGTGATGAGAACCGCAATGGGAGTTGGAAGTCAACGCGCGGCAATTGAACATCCTGAACAAGCCAGGACCTTTCAAGTGCGCCGCGTTGCGCCTGATATCTTGCTATTTGCAAATCTCGGCGCAGTCCAATTCAATTATGGCTATGGTGTTGATCAATGCCGCAAAGCCGTTGATATGATCGAAGCCGACGCGTTAATCCTCCATCTGAATCCATTGCAGGAAGCTGTTCAGGCAGGCGGCGATACAAACTTCGCTGGTCTTGGGAAGAAGATCGAAGAAGTATGCAAGAAGCTCGGAGTGCCTGTCATTGCAAAAGAAGTCGGTTGGGGAATTTCAGAACGGACAGCAAAGTTATTAGCTGATTGTGGAGTTTCAGCAATTGACGTCGCAGGCGCGGGCGGGACAAGCTGGTCCCAAGTGGAGATGCACCGCGCACCCGATGAATTCACGCGCGAACTCGCCGCGACCTTTGTCGGCTGGGGAATCCCAACCGCGGATTCAATTTTGAATGTCAAGAAAGCCGCTCCGAATATGATAATCTTCGCCAGCGGCGGCATCAAAGATGGGCTGGACATTGCCAAGTGCGTCGCCCTGGGTGCAACACTAGGCGGCATGGCAGGTCAATTCCTCAAAGCCGCGGCAGTTTCAAGCGAGAAGGCAATTGAGTTAATGAAGTTGACGAAAAAACAGATTGAAGTCACGATGTTTGCATGTGGAGTCGGAACGTTGGAAGGTTTGAAGGTTGGAAAGTTATTGAGCGGTAAGGTTGTATAATTATAAAAGAGGCGTATTATGACCAAATTTGAACAAACTCTCTTGGAGGAAATAGCCACTTTGCCCGAAGCTCGCCGAGCCGATGTATTGGCATTTGTGCGTTTCCTGAAAATCAGTATCAGAGATGATGAGGCATTGGAACGCGAGTATGACGAAGCTATCCAAGATGCCCGCGCTACTGCATTGAAATACAACATCACCGAAGAGGATATTGATGCTGAAATCCGTGCCGTGCGGGAAGGCAAAGATAAATGAAACGCGTTGTCCTAGACACAAATATTTTTGTGTCCATGGCATTGGGTGGACAAGTTGGCAAAATAAACGATGAGTGGAGAGCAGGGAAATTTATTCTCGTCGTAAGTAACGAGATTGTGTCCGAATATTTGGACGTTTTGCAAAGACCAAAATTACATTTGAAATCCCGCACCATCGCGACTATTGTAAATCGAATCTATCGTAAAGCAGAGTTTGTAGCACCTGAAGAGAAAATCTTCGTTGTTCTCGCAGATACGTCAGACAACAAGTTCATCGAAGCTGCAATTGAGGGAAAGACGGATTACATTGTCAGTGGGGATAAACATTTACTTGATCTCAAAGAATTCCAGTCCATTCCCATCATCACAGCACGAGAGTTTCTCGATATTCTTGAAACCGCATAACCACCCATCCTCTTATTTCAAACGCAACAGCTTTCCCACTCCGCTTGGGAGAGGGTCGCGAAGCACGCCGAAGGCGATTAGGGGTGAGGTCATTTAACATGTTCGCGGCGGGTGTTGGAACGCTGGAAGGTTTGAAAGTCGGAAAGTTGATTGAGCCAAAATAGCGACTATCTCATTTAGAAAAGATATTTATGAATAAGTCTGAGAATATTTCAAAGCAAGAACGACTTGCTCGAGAATTTGAAAGCCGGCAGAAGCAATATTATGATGACGTTTATACATTTTATGAAAAGCGAGACGAACAAAGATTAGTAATTGCATTTAACCTTTGGGAAGATAGGTTTATAAGGTTCTTAGAGGACAAGCTGCCAAGAATGGTTGATGTATATAAAACACAGACATCGCATTTCGTGCCGCTCGCATTTTATGGTGGTTCTTTACACAATTTCAAACTCGTTAAATCAGACAAAGTCGAAGCGTTTCTTGCACAATGTATCGTAGATGCTAGAAAGGGCAACCTAGATAACTATCACATTGCGCCCAAGAAATACAAGCGTGCATCTCAGATTTCAACAAAAAAGAAATCTAATCAAAAACACAAATTACGCGTTTTTCTATGCCATTCGAGTAACGACAAACCACAAGTCCGCAAACTTTACAAAAAGCTTGTTGACGACGCTATTGATGTATGGTTGGATGAAAAGAATCTTTTGCCTGGGCAAGACTGGGAATATGAAATATCTAAAGAGGTGGCCAATTCAGATGCTATCATTATCTGTTTATCTAATAACTCTGTAACTAAGGAAGGATTTGTCCAAAAAGAGATTCGATTTGCTTTAGACAAAGCAGAAGAAAAACCCGAAGGCACGATATTTATTATTCCCGCGCTTTTAGAGGAGTGTGAAGTACCTCAAAGTCTGAACAAAAGGCATTGGGTGAAACTATTTGAAAAGTATGGATACAATCTGCTCCTGAAGGCGCTTTCAGTACGAGCTACGAATTTAGGATTAAACTGATGACTTTACTGTTTCAATGGAGAAGGTGATTAAGATGATGAGTTGATGAAAAACCAATTGAACTATTAGCATCAACGACAACAGATAAAGTACAAATATAAAAATCAAAGTAGTTATCTAAAACGGAGGACAACAATGTCTAATGAAGATCTGGCACAACTCTCGTCTCTTTTCAAGAATCTAAAGAATAGCACTCAATCAAGAAAAGGTAGTATTCATAAGGCTGTATCACTGGATTTGAGCAATCGAAGATTAAGCGCCATTCCAAGACAAGTGTTCGAGTATCCCCAAATCGAAATATTAGATCTACACAACAACCATTTGTTCAGGCTACCTGACGAGATCGCTTGTTTGACAAACTTGAAAATACTAATCAATCTTTGGGATTTTGGTGGACAAGAAATAATGCATGCGACACATCAATTTTTCCTAACGAAACGCAGTCTATATATACTTGTACTTGATGCACGCCTTACACAGGAGGAGAACCGCGTCGAATATTGGCTAAAAATTATTCAATCATTCGGGGGTGAGTCACCAATAATCATTGTGGGCAACAAAACTGATGAACACCCATTAGATATTGATCGTACTGGTTTACAGAAAAAATATCCAACTATTGCGGGAATCCTGGAAACCTCAGCAGCCACGGGAATTGGGATATCGGAACTTCAGCAATTAATATCTCAAATAGTAGAAACTCTTCCACATATTCATGATCTCTTACCTGAAACTTGGTTCATAGTAAAAACGCGTCTTGAAAGCCTAGGACGCAAAAGAAATTATTTTACTCGTGACGAATTTCTGATTATTTGTGACGCTAATGGTGTTAATGACGAAATTAGTCAATACACATTAATCGGCTTTTTACACGACCTTGGTGTCATTTTACACTTTCAAGAGGATCCACGTCTTGAAGCCCTGGGCATACTTAACCCTCAATGGGTTACCAACGGCGTGTATAAAATTATTAACTCAAACGAACTCTTTCAAAATAAAGGGGTTCTAAATTTACCCATGCTGAACAGGATTCTCGACATGCCTGAATATCCCCGAGACAAAAGGCTATTCATTGTTGATATGATGAAAAAGTTCGAACTATGCTATGATATTGAACCTGATAAGTTCTTTTTGATTCCTGATTTGCTTCCAAAAGATGAGCCTTATACAGGGGAGTGGGATCGCTCTCTAGCCTTTCAGTATGATTATAATATTTTGCCTTCCAGTATTATTACGCGTTTTATTGTTCGAATGAGCGCTTTTATTCATAAAACAGTCTGGCGTTCCGGTGTCGTACTTAAACGCAACAGTAATACAGCGATGATCAAAGCTGACGCGGAAGATCGTAAAATCTATGTTTGGATTAGTGGTGAAGAGAATACGCGCCGCGACTTTCTTGCTGCAATTCGCGTAGAACTCGACGCTATTCATAAGACGATTGCAAAAATTGAAGCAATAGAAAAGATTCCCATACCCAACTTCCCCAACGCTAACCCTATCGATTACAAATTGTTATTGCAGTTGGAAGGGAATGGCATAACTACTCATTATGTACAATCAGGCGATCAGTTGGTTGAAGTAAATGTTAGCTCGCTACTTAACGGCATTGAACCTGAAAACATACGTGCAGAAAAAAGCATTATCCTAAATATAGGTGGAGATATTAGAGATTCTACAGTAACAATAGGAAATGAAAACACAATTACTATTACTAAAAATGTATTTAGATCAATCTACTACACCATTGAGGAATCATCAAGAGATGAAGCAGACAAAACTGATCTCAAAGCTGATTTGAAAGAGATCGAAATAGAAATTACTAAGGGTGAGGAAGCAAATGAATCCTTCCTATCCCGTCGCTTGCGCGCCTTGAAAAAGACTGCTCCTGATATTGCAGATGTTGTACTGGCTACGCTGATAGGTCCAGGCACGGCGATCAGCACGATTGTCAAGAAAGTAGCAAACAAGATAAAAGACGAAACGAAATAATGCTCACATAAATGCCAACCCTCGCCGTTCAATATCTCGAATACGCGCCGCAGGATGCTACGCCTGCGAAAGTTCGCCAGCGATTGCGACAGGCATTCGAGTTATTGCCAATTTCCATCGTGATTCTGGGTTGGGATTTGCCTCCACGGCTTGAAGAAACTGTCACCAAAGAAACTGCGCGTCATAATGCATCGCTCTATCGCTGGCATCTATTGCTTGCATCCGACGCGGGCTTTGCTCTTCCCGTTGAATGGCAGCCTATTAGCCTGCGCGGCGAACCTGTCCCTGGCTTCAAAGGCTTGCCGGAATTTACTTTCATTTGTCCCAACCGCGCCGATGTGCAGGAGTGGATCGCCGAACGCATCGAAGTCGCCGCGCAACGCGGCATATATCAGGGACTCTTTTTCGATCGGATGCGCTTCCCCTCTCCCGCTGAGGATCCGGAACGAAATCTGGCCTGCTTCTGCAAATACTGCCAGCGGATTGCATCCGATTCGGGCTCGGACTGGGAAGCTGTTCGCCGTCAAATTGAGTCACTCCTCACCGACGCGGATCGCGCCAAATCCTTTACCCAAACCTTATTCACACCAACGGACGATACCTTGCTCGAAACTTTTTTCACGTTTCGATTCGACAGCATTAACCGAATCATCCAATATGCCGCCAAACTTGCCCGCTCGCATGGGCTCAGCGTCGGATTGGATTGCTTTTCTCCCACACTCACGCGCATGGTTGGGCAAGATTAATCTGCTTTGAATAGCTCCTGTGACTGGATCAAACTCATGACCTATCCACGCGTGTTTGGTCCTGCCGGCTTGCCATTTGAAATACATGCCCTATCCAACTGGCTGAGGACGAAATACAATGTTGATGAAACGGAAGCAGTTAAAGTCGTGAGTGAAGCGTGCGGCTTATCCTTCTCAAAGGATGGATTGAAATCCGATTCCATAGCCCACGAAATCCAACGCGGACGAAATGCTGGTATCGCGAACTTGCTCGCGGGAATCGCGCTGGTTGAAGTGGAAGGTGTCCACGCGCCGACGCTGGAACAAATCCGATCAGACCTGGCAGCATGCGAAGACGCAGACGGATTGGCAGTTTCATGGGATTTGTGGCACATCAAGCCAGAATATTTAAGCGCAATTCAGGAGTTATGGAGAAAATAAGATTTGGCTTGAAAAAGTGGGCGGCTATCTACAGGTATAATTTGCGAATTCCATCTCATTGGTGCTTCAATGAACCTTGACCCTATCCTTCAACGTATTCCGCAATTTGCATCAGCATCGAACCTTATAGCCACAGAATTAACAGGCGGCATCACCAACAAGAATTACAAGATCACTGTGGATGGCGAATCCTATGTTCTGCGCATGGGCGGCAACGAGACAAAATATCTCGGCATTGACCGCAAAGTTGAATACGAATGCAGCCTCTTGGCATCGCAAATTAGCATAGCTCCGCAGCCGATCGCATTTCTTGAACCAGAAGGTTATATCGTGGCACGCTTCATCTCAGGCAAGGGTATCCCTCCGGAAGGAATCGGTACAGAAGAAAACATCAAACGTGTGCTTGAATCGATGAAAGCCTATCACGCGCTGGATTTCTTCCCTGGTTCATTTTCTCCTTTCCGAGTTGCAGAAGAATATGCAAAGACCGCAAGCAGTTTCAATGTGAAACTCCCCGACAAAATGGATTGGTATCTTGAAAAATCACGCGAGATTGAAACAGCCATGTATGGGCGTGAACCGCTTAAGCCGCGTCCCTGTCATAACGACCTGCTCAACGGCAACTTCATAGACGACGGCACGCGCATCCGCATTTTGGATTGGGAATACGCGGGCATGGGCGATATCTTCTTTGATTTGGGAAATTTCGCGGTCCAACACGAATTCACTGTAGAGCAAGATGACATCTTGCTCTACACATATTTCGGTCAACCAACAGACTCAAACCGCGCGCATCTCAAACTGATGAAGATCATGTCCGATTTGCGCGAGGCGATGTGGGGCATGGTGCAGGTCGGTGTCTCTAAATTGGATTTCGATTATGTTGGCTATGCACAGAAGTACTTTGATCGCTATGAAGCAAGTGTAAGTGGGAGTGAAATTCCAAATTGGCTTGCTGATGTGTAGAAACTTAAAAGGAACCGTTGGTTGAGTAGGCGGCGTTCGTCCGCCGTATCGAAACCATTACTAACCAGAATTAATTTGCTTACGTGGTGGTCTCGATATGCCCTTCGCGACGAACGCTCAGGGCTACTCGACCACCAAGTGTCTAAAAAAGAAAACTAACATGTCCCCTGTCCTCTTCACATCATTGGATGGCGTCCGCCCGGATGCGCTGACTACTGCCAATTGTCCCGCGCTGAATTCTTTGCGCGCTCGCGGATCCAGTACACTTCAAGCAACCAGCGTGATGCCATCGATCACTCTTCCGTGTCATATGTCCATTTTTCATAGCGTCCCGCCAACTCGACATGGAATTACCTCGAATACTTTTACTCCGATGGCTCGTCCACTACCAGGTCTTGTTGAAGCAGCACACTCAGCCGATTTACGCGTCGCGTTCTTTTATAACTGGGAACAATTGCGCGATCTTGCCCGCCCAGGCAACATCCACTATTCATATTTTAGAGACGGCTCGCATCAGCCCGATGGAGATGATGAAACTGTCGCCGAAGCTACACGTTTCATTCAAAGAGAACATCCCGACTTTGCCTTCGTATACATTGGCACAGTGGACACGACAGGTCATGCCTACGGTTGGATGTCCGATGAATATTTGAAACAACTCGAGCACGTTGATAAATTATTGGAAGGTTTGTTTTCATCTTTATCATCTGATTACACTTTGATTGTTCACAGCGACCATGGTGGGCATGACCGTCATCACGGCACAGACTCTCCTGAAGACATGACCATTCCGTGGATGGCAGCGGGACCAAATATTCGAAAAGGTTATACAATTCAGTCTTCAATTACCTTACTGGATACAGCTCCAACCATAGCAAAGATCTTGGGGATACAACCGCACCGCGAATGGGAAGGGCGATGTGTAGATGAAATCTTTGTTTGAGTTTGAGGCGACGAAACGTGAGGCGTGAAGCAAACTGGCGTGAGGCGAGTTTGAGTATGATTTGAAGAACCACAACAACCCATCACTAATTTCCCAAAGGAGGAAGAAATGGCAATAGCAAAGTCTCATCAAGAGTTACGCGTGTATCAACTTGCATTCCAGTCGGCAACTCAGATTCACGAAGTAACGAAAAGATTTCCACCTGATGAGAAATACAGCCTTACTGATCAAATCAGACGTTCATCGCGTTCCGTTTGCGCGAACATTGCAGAGGCTTGGCGCAGAAGGAAATATCCAAAGAACTTTGTCAGTAAATTGACAGACTCAGACTCCGAAGCTACTGAAACATCTGTCTGGCTGGATTTTGCATTACACTTCGGCTATCTTTCACCCGAACAACATAAGAATCTTTCGGATCATTATGATCACATCTGTAGCCAATTGAGCATCATGATGTCACAGCCAAACAAATGGACACCACGCGGCAGCGAATAATCGCCTCACGAATCCACGCTCCACGCCTCACTGTTTAATTTCAACACACAAGGAAACAAACGAATGGATTTCCCAAACAACGCGCAGGCAGTCATCATCGGTGGAGGAGTTGGCGGATGCAGCATCGCTTATCACCTCACACAAATGGGTTGGACAGATATTGTTGTAATCGAGAGACACGAACTAACCAGCGGCTCGACGTTTCATTCAGCCGGACTCGTCGGTCAATTACGGACGTCCTCCAGCCTCACCAAGATGATGCGCTACAGCACAGACTTGTATCGCAATCTCAAGCAATTGACAGGCATTGATCCAGGCTGGGATGAAGTCGGCAGTTTGCGCATTGCTTCATCAGATACGCGGCTTGAGGAACTCAAGCGGGTTGTTGGATATTCCAAAGCCTTCGGAATGCCTCTTGAAATTATTTCTCCAAAAGAATGTCTGGATTTATTTCCGTTGATGTCTCTTGAGGATGTAAAAGGCGGAGTCTACCTCCCTACTGATGGACAGATCGACCCAACAGGTCTAACGAACGCGCTCGCGGCGGGAGCAAAGAGTCGCGGCGCGAAGTTCATGACGAATACGCGCGTCACGGGAATCACTGTCAGGGACAATGAAGTCAAGGAAGTGGTAACAGATAAAGGCGTGATCAAGACCGATGTGGTCATTAACGCGGCAGGCTTGTGGGGTAATGACATTGCTAATATGGTTGGAATTACATTACCAATTATCCCGATGGCACATTTGTATTTGGTCACCAAGCCAGTGAAAGATCAGCCACCGTTAATGCCCACCATGCGCGACCCTGACAATCTCGTCTATTTTCGCGGCACCGGGAGTGGGATGATTGCGGGTGGATATGAACGTGAACCTGCACCGTGGGGACTGAATGGTGTTCCGCAGGATTGGAATTTCAAATTGCTCGAACCCGATTGGCCTCGTTTCACACCTCTGATGGAAAATGCGATCAAACGCGTCCCGTCGCTTGAGACTGCCGGGATCGTTCAACTGCTCAACGGGCCCGAGGGCTTCACGCCTGACTCGGAATATCTGCTCGGTCCAACAGCAGCGCGCGGCTTTTGGCTGGCATGTGCGTTTTGTGCGCATGGCATCGCGGGTGCAGGCGGCATTGGCAAGGTGATCGCCGAGTGGATCATTGATGGTCATCCCGAATGGGATATGTGGAAACTCGATGCGCGTCGCTTTGGCAATCAATATGCGAGTCAGTCGTTCACGCTTGCGCGCACGATTGAAACATATGGAAAGTATTACGATATTCACATGCCGTATGAAGAACGCGAGTCAGCG
This sequence comes from Anaerolineae bacterium, assembly GCA_022616105.1. Lineage (GTDB taxonomy): Bacteria > Chloroflexota > Anaerolineae > Anaerolineales > Villigracilaceae > Defluviilinea. Next base: position 19,999 of record JAKEFL010000238.1, read on the forward strand.
CGGCCGCTCCGGACATCTCCAGCGTATCATCGCTTGAAAGACTTTGGTGCGGTCTTCGGCGAAAAAGGAGGGTGGGAGCGACCGAACTGGTTCACACCCAACGAGCAGGATTCAAGAGCCGCCTCCATCCCGAACCTCTCGGGCTGGGCGCGTGACAATTGGTCACCAGCCATCGCCGCAGAGACGCGCGCCACGCGCGAAGCCGCGGGTCTCTTCGATGAGACATCATTTTCCAAGATCGAAGTGCTTGGTCCTGGCGCATGTGACTTTTTACAGAAGTTATGTGGTAACGATATTGACAAACCGATTGGTTCAGTCACCTACACTCAAATGCTCAACGCACGCGGCGGCATCGAATGTGATTTCACAGTCTCGCGTCTGGCATCTGATCGATTCATGATCGTCACAGGGACAGCCTTTGGCACCCACGATATGACTCACTTGCGTCGTTACATGCCGTTGGATGGATCGGTTTACATCAATGAATTGACTTCCGCGCGAACATGTTTTGGTTTGTGGGGACCGTGGGCACGCGACATATTGCAAAAAGTCACGCGAGATGACGTGTCCAATTCAGC
>JAKEFL010000031.1 GCA_022616105.1 Anaerolineae bacterium
GAATCCATGCTGACGGGTGAGTCAATGCCTGTCGAAAAGAAGCAGGGAGATTCAGTCATTGGCGCGACGTTGAACAAACTTGGCACACTGAAATTTGAAGCGACGAAAGTCGGTAAAGAGACCGCGCTCGCGCAGATCATTAAATTAGTGGAAGACGCGCAGGGAAGCAAAGCCCCGATCCAGAAATTGGCGGACCAGGTCTCGGCTGTCTTTGTGCCCGTCGTAATTGCCATTGCATTGCTTACATTTGCAGGATGGTATTTCCTTGCCCCACAAATTGATGACCAATTCACACGTGCGTTGATCAACATGGTTGCAGTGCTGGTGATCGCCTGTCCATGCGCGATGGGACTCGCCACGCCGACCGCCGTCATGGTCGGGACAGGCAAAGGCGCGGAGTCGGGTGTGCTGTTCAAGAATAGTGAAGCGCTTGAACGCGCAGGAAAAGTGAACATTGTTGTTCTCGATAAGACAGGGACGATCACGAAGGGACAACCTGCGGTTACCGATATAGTGATCAGTACTCAGTCACTCACCCAGAGTAACCTAGAAGGGTCAGTTAATAGTGAAGAGGTATTGCGGCTGGCCGCGTCGGTGGAGAAGGGGAGTGAGCATCCGCTTGGCGAGGCGATTTGGGCAGAGGCAACCGCCCGGGGCTTGAGTTTAGCGGAAGCATCTGGGTTTAAAGCAGAGCCTGGTCATGGTGTGCAGGCGGAAGTCGAGGGAAGAAGCGTTGCCGTGGGCAATATCCGCATGATGAACGCTTATAACTATCCCATGAACGGACTCGAATCCGAAGTGTTTCGTTTGCAATCCGAAGCCAAGACTGCCATGCTCGTTGCGGTGGATGGAGAAGTGGAAGGCGTGATTGCCGTCGCAGATACGTTGAAGGAAAATTCAAAAGAAGCGATTGAAGAACTGCATCGCATGGGCTTGAAAGTTGCCATGATTACGGGCGACAATCAAAAGACCGCCGAAGCGATTGCGAGGCAGGTTGGTATTGATGAAGTTTTAGCTGAAGTCTTGCCCGAAGGAAAATCGAGCGAAGTGAAGAAACTTCAGGGTGTAATCGAAAATCGAAAATCGTCAATCGTAAATATGGTGGCTATGGTCGGTGACGGCATCAATGACGCGCCTGCCTTGGCGCAAGCCGATGTTGGCATCGCAATTGGAACAGGCACCGATGTTGCAATAGCCGCCGCGCCTGTGACGTTGATGAGCGGCGATTTGCGCGGTGTGGCGCGCACGATCTCGCTTTCGCGCAAGACGCTTTCAACGATCAAACAGAATTTATTCTGGGCGTTCTTCTACAATGTGATCTTGATCCCCGCCGCGGCGATGGGTTTACTCAACCCGATCCTGGCGGCTGCCGCCATGGCGTTCAGCAGTGTCTTCGTGGTGAGCAATAGTTTGAAACTCCGGCGGGTAAAAATATAGGATTCGTTAGAGATTCGTGAGAAGTTTCTTGAATATATCGAGAACTGAGTTACAATCTTGCTTGATCCGAACCGGAAAATTTGCTATGGTAAGAATATTGTTGATTGCATTGACGTTTGCGCTTCTGATTGGATTGTCCCCGATATCCAATCATATGTCCTCTGTGGAGACATTGTATATCGACGCGGCGATGACTTCGCAAATGGTCTCTTCTCAGGGTAAAACGGATCAGCATAACGCAGGCGATAACTCCATTGAAACATGCTGTGATTTTATCGCTCCATTTTCCATAGCTTGTGCCTTTTTGGTTCCTCAAAGCACTTACGTTGGTCTATCTGGGGGTAGTGAACGAGTTGGGGTTTCAGCTCTTCTAATTCAGTCAACTTACATAAAAGCCGTAATTCCACCTCCCAAAGCCTAAGACATACAACTTTCGTACTTGCCGATCATGAATCTGATCGGTGGTTTTCGGTTTGCCTGATATGTTACTTGCATAACAGGTGTGAGTGTCTTGTGGCTTTGTTTAACTGCATGAGGTGCAGTGAAGGAGGATTAGGATGGTGGGTCCGGCAAAATTGTCGAATAAAGAAATGCGTCGTCGCGAGAGGCGCCAACGACAACTCGTCTCGCGGCTTTTCTGGGGGGTGATTGTTGCCCTTGGCCTGGTAGCGCTGGGCTACATAGCCTGGCAAGCCTTACAGCCGCGGCTTGGGATCAGCGTCCCGGTCATGGGATCTCAACACATTCAGGACGGCGAACAACATGAGCCATACAATAGCGATCCGCCTACCTCGGGCCCACATTACGTAGAACCTGCCAAGCCGGGATTTTATGATGAAGCCTTGCTCGATGAACAACTGGTGCACAACCTGGAACACGGGTATGTCATCATTTGGTACAACTGTACAGGATTGGAAGAGACAGCCTGCGAAACTTTGAAAGAGGAAATTCGCGGCATGATGGATCAGGCTGGAACGGTGGGTCTTTCGAGTGCAACTAAGCTAATAGCAGTACCGCGTTTGTCTTTGCCTGGTCCGATTGCCGCGACCTCCTGGGGACGGCTTTACAAACCTGAGACTTTCAACGCGGATGAACTTCTAACCTTCATCAAAGAATTCCGAAATAAAGCCCCGGAGCCAAACGCGCCGTGAGATAGTATAAAAGGTAATAATATGAATTCTCCCGTCTCCCGAACTTGGTTGCAGAAATGGACTATGTATGTCATGCTGGCTGTAATAGTTGTGGTAATAGGCGTGATCGTTACTTTGGCGGTCTTCCCGCGAGAGCACGGCCCACAACAAAATGTCGCGGGATCGTCTCCCCTCGTCGGCAAGCCAGCCCCCAACTTCACGCTTCCAACGCTGGATGGCACAGAAGTAAGCCTCTCTCAATTTCGCGGCCAGCCTGTGATGATAAACTTCTGGGCAAGCTGGTGTCCTTCCTGCCGGGAGGAAATGCCTGAAATGGTTCGCTTGTATGAGTCTCATAAGTCTGAGGGTTTTATGATACTGGGCGTGAACCTCACCTTTTCAGATTCCTTGCCGGATGTCCAGGCATTCGCCAGCGAATTCAACATTACCTTCCCCGTTCTATTGGACGAGGATGGAACGGTGACTGAAAAGTTGTATCGAATCCCCGGTATACCGACGATCATCTTCGTTAATCGGGATGGAACCATTGAGCGAATCCAGGTTGGACTCATAACAGGCAAGCAGATGGATCAATTCGTTGCTGAAATCCTAAAGTGAACTTGAAAGGAGCAGTATATAATGAACGCAACAACCAATCCTAACAGCCTGCCTGCTATTATCTTAATCGCTGTGCTGATGCTCGTAGTCAATTTAATGGCGCGCTTGCGCGCCTTTTACAAGACCAACCTTAACCGTTCACCAGAGCCGAACGCGCCGTAGGAGATCATATGAGTGAACCAATTGCCTTTCCTCAATCACAAATAATACCGCGGCGGTGGGAGGTCTTCGTCCATGCGCTGTTGTTCGTCTTGGGCTTTTCGCTGATCTTCACAATCGGGTGGGGCGGCGCGGTGACGGTGCTCGGCCAGCTCTTCGGCGAATACAAATACGCGCTGGGACGCATCGGCGGCGTGATCGTCATCCTGTTCGGGCTGGCGACATTGGACATCATCGGGATTCCCTGGTTCTATGCCGACACGCGCACCGAATACACAGGTCGGAGCGGGACTTATGGCGGCTCAGCCCTCATGGGCATATTCTTCGCCGCGGGTTGGAGTCCGTGCATCGGCGCGACCCTCGGCGCGATCCTGACCCTTGGCATGAGTCAGCAAACTGTCGGTCAAGCCATGTGGTTAACATCAGGATACTCATTGGGTCTTGGCATTCCCTTTCTGATCCTGGCGCTCGGGTTGGAACGCGCAACAGGCTGGGTCAAGCGGATGCGCCGCTACCAGCGCGCTTTCCAGATCGCCAGCGGCGTGTTCATCTTAATCATCGGCTTCATGTTGCTCACCAACACGATGAGCCGCATCGCCATCTGGGCTTTCCAGAACGGACTGTATATTGATTTTTCCTCCTACACCGCCGCCCCGACTTACATAATAGCCATGCTGGCGGGACTGCTTTCGTTCCTTTCGCCGTGTGTCCTGCCGCTTGTACCCGCTTATCTCGGTTACTTGAGCGGGCATGCACTCAGAGTTGCTGATGTACAGAGTTGATAAATCAAATGAACCAGAATGAAATTACCGTTTCCAGGAAACTCGTTTATGTAATAGCAATTGGGCTGGTGGCTTTAATCGCCCTCTTGCTCTCTGTGGGCAAATTCCCGGCCTTTGATTTTGGCCGCTCAAACAACGAAACAGCGAACAATGCGAACGTTGATACCCCCCAACTCGTTACAGGCTCGCAGGAAAAATTTGCTTATCTCTCTGGACAAGGCCAACCGCGCAGCGTTGGGAGCACCTGAGGCTTGCAACCCGTCTCAGTTGAGACGATGCCCGATGACGCGCGCATTCAAGGATCCTGTTGTGGGCCGATGGATTTCCACAAATATCAGGAGCAGATTGAAGGCTTGAAGAAATATGCCGACATTCCTCAGATTCCCGAAGACCCGTACGATGTCCCCGTCTCACTCGCAAAACAGCTTTTTGATTACCAGAAAACGATTCAATTAAGCGCCGACCAGCAGTCCATCTATGATCAAGCCATGCAAATATCTGAGGAAGGCGGACCGTGTTGTTGCAGGTGCTGGCGCTGGACCGCGTTCGAGGGGCAAGCGAAACACCTGATCACCGAACTGGGTTGGTCAGCACAGCAGATCGCTGAACTTTGGGATCTCGAAGATGGCTGCGGCGGCTCCGGGCATGAGCATGGCCACGGTTCGTGATTTAGGAGATGACAAAATGAAAACAAACATGACAAGCCAGCAAAAGTTGATGCTTCAGGCTGCGCCCAGCCTGAAGCATTCCAGGCATACGCTTCTGCTAACTATTTTCAAGAGGCCGGATTTTATCTTTTCGGCTCTGGCGGGCGCGCTTCTTCTGGCGACGGCCTACTACTGGATTCTGCTGCAAGCCTCGCTATTTTCGATGTTGATCGCCAATATCAGTTCGCAGCCTGTTTACTTTACAGCCCTCAAAATCCTGGTTCCGGCCAGCCTGATTCTATTTGGATTGAACTTTGGGCTGTCTACGATTCTCTTTCGAGCAGGTTCGGGTATGAAATCGCTGGGCAGTTCATTGCTCGGCGGCCTGGTGGGCGGATTTGGAGTCGGATGCCCCTTATGTGGTGCGTTCCTGCTATCTCTGATTGGAGTGACCGCCGGCCTGGCCGCACTTCCGTTTGCCGGCCTGGAAATTTGGGTGGCTACCGTGGCGGTGATGGCTGTCTCGCTCAACAGGGCCCTGGTTCGCCTCGACAAGAGCACCTGTGATCCCGAAGCCACAACGCCAACTTGCTGGCGCCTGCCTGCAGTTCATGTTCGGCTGATTATGGCGTTTGTGATTCTGAATCTGGGTCTGTTGGCCAACCTTTTTTGGATGTTTGTCAGGTATGGCTAAAAAGTTGGGCTGCTAAAGGAGAGATCTCATGTCACTGAATAGCCTCGGTACTGCTCCGAAGAAGAAACGCGGTGTGCCACTCTGGGCGCAAATCCTCGTCTGGACCTTCCTTGTCATTTTTCTCGCTCTGATGGGAATCGGCGTGACACGCGCCCAGCAAGGAACGGTTCAACCTGGATACGAAGTCCCTGATTTCAGCCTCACGCTCTTCAGCGGCTATGAATACAACGGTCAGTCTGAAATAAAAATTTCGAAATTGCGCGGCAAGGTGGTCTTCATCAACTTTTGGGCTTCGTGGTGCATACCCTGCGCACAGGAAGCTGCGGTCTTGGAAGAAGCCTGGAGATACTA
>JAKEFL010000032.1 GCA_022616105.1 Anaerolineae bacterium
CGAATCCCTTCCGCAGATCTGCAACTGTGTTCTGCGTTTTGACCATATCAGCATCGAGCAGGGACTATCTCAAAGTTCTGTAAGGGTTATCTTTCAGGACAGCCGCGGCTTCCTCTGGTTCGGCACTGAGGACGGCCTTAACCGTTACGATGGATATACATTCAAATCTTATAAGCCGGAACCAAGCAATCCAACCAGCATCAGCAACGGCTGGATCAATGCAATCGTTGAAGACCAGGATGGCTATTTATGGGTAGGCACAAGCCTGGGCGGCCTAAACCGCTACGATCCGTTCAAGGGAGAGTTCACCCAGTATCAGCACGCTGACGGGCAGCCCACCAGTGTGAAAGATAACCACATCAGTGCCCTGCTGGTGGACCGGGATAATCGCCTGTGGATTGGGACGTTGAACGGGCTGGATCGTTTTGAACCGGAGTCTGAAAGCTTCCGTCATCTTCCCTACGCTGAAATCCAGCCGAAGGCAGTCGAAGGCAATGTCAATAACCCTGATGCTCAAACAAATCTAGGCAATGCCAGATATTATCCAGATTCAATCCAGTCAGATAAATTAAGCAGCAAGAATGTCAGCACAATCTTTCAGGACTCCATCGGCCGTTTATGGATCGGCACTTCAGATGGCGGTCTTAATCTTTTCGATGAGGGATCCGGTACATTTACTGTCTATCAGAACATTGAGAGTAAGCCAACAACTATCAGCAGCAATCGCATTACCGCCCTCACTGAAAATTCACAAGGCGATTTATGGATTGGTACAAACAGCGGGTTGAATCTTTTCGACCCGGAGACAGGCGAATTCAAGCTTTTTATGAATGATGAAAAGGATCCGTTTAGCCTGATGAATGATTCAATCAACACCCTGTCCACAGACAGCACAGGCAACTTATGGATTGGCACTTCCAATGGATTGGATCGTCTGCATGAGGATCTCGATCATTTTATCCATTACAGTAATGACCCGTCTTTTCCGAAAAGCTTAAGCAATAACTTCATCATATCCATTTATGAGGATCGCGGCGGAGTCCTTTGGTTCGGAACGTACGGCGGCGGTGTGAATAAATATGACCGGGCGCGCGCCAAATTCGCGTATTATCGCAACAACCCCAATGACCCTAAAAGCCTGAGTGGGAATTTTATTTTCCCCATCCATGTGGATAAGAGAGGGTTTGCATGGATAGGAACTTCTGGGGAAGGATTAAACCGTTTCAACTGGCAGACCGGTGAAAACATACGTTTTGTCAATAACCCGGATAACCCGAACAGCCTCGGATCAAACTCGCTGCTTTCCATCTTCGAGGACAGTGAAGGCCTGCTTTGGTTTGGCACAACCAAAAGCCTGGATAGCTATGACGCCAGACGAAACATCTTTACGCATTATACAAACGATGAATCCAACCCGGATAGCATCAGCGCAAACAGAGTTTATACCATCCATGAGGATGGCGATGGCTATTTGTGGTTTGGCACATCCATCGGCCTGGATCGTTTCGATAAAGAGACGGGTGTGTTTACGCACTACCGTTCAGATCCCGCTGACCCCTCCACGCTGAGTGGCAACAAGGTCATTTCAGTCCATGAGGATGCTGAAGGCAATCTCTGGGTTGGGACAGCCGAGAGCGGGCTGAACCGTATGGACCCAAAAACAAATACATTCACCCGCTACCGCCACGATTCAAAAGATGGGACAAGCATCAGCAGTGATTCGGTCCTTTCGGTCTATCAGGATACAAAGGGACGCTTCTGGGTCGGCACCGGAGGAGGCGGACTGAATCTATATCATCCTGAGACAAACACATTTACTGTTTACCTTGAAAAAGATGGTCTCCCGAATGGCTTTGTATATGGCATTCTGGAAGACGATCAGGGTTATCTGTGGATGAGCACAAATTTCGGCATTTCGCGCTTCGACCCCGAAACGAAGACATTCCGAAACTTCAGTGCAGACGATGGCTTGCAAAGTAATGAGTTCGATTCCTATGCGTATGCAAAAGGAAAGGATGGGGAGTTCTATTTTGGCGGCATCAACGGGCTGACTGTCTTCCATCCATCGAATATTACGGATAATCCCTATGTGCCGCAGGTGACGCTTACGTCCCTCACCCAGGACGATCAACCCATCATGCTTGACTCCAGCGTGGAGACCGCGCAGGAGGTCACCCTTGAATGGCCGCAGAATTCGCTTGAATTCGAGTTTGCCGCGTTGAGTTACAACCAGCCAAATAAAAATCACTATGCTTATATGCTTGAAGGTTTCGATACGAACTGGCACTTCATCGGAACGAAACGCAGTGGACGCTACACCAACATTCCGGGCGGCGAATATACATTGCTGCTAAAAGCCACCAATAGCGACGGGGTGTGGAACGAGATCCCTGTTCAGCTAAACGTGACAGTCATTCCACCATACTGGCAAACAGTTTGGTTCCGCGCGCTGTTGAGTGTTGCTGCTGTGGCAGTCATTGTTGGCGGTGTTAAATTACGCACCAGGTCCATTCAGGATCGTAACCGTGCGTTGGAACGACTCGTCCGCGAAAGAACGCACGCGCTCGAAAAACGCGGCCGCGAACTGGAAGCACTTTATCAGGCAGACGAAAAGATCCTGCGCAATGTGAGTCTTAATCAGGTTTTTCAAACGCTGGTGGATGTGGCTGTCGATCTGCTCCACGCGGACCGGAGCGTGGTCTTTGCCTGGGATGAAGAGCAGACAAAGGTCAGGCCGCGCGTCAGTCATGGCTATTCCGCGCGGACATTGAAGGTAATGGAATTTGCCAAAGGCGAGGGAAATGTTGGGCAGGTGTTGGCAACCGGCAAGCCCATGATCGCCCGGGAACTTGAGCCTGAAACCATGCGCCCAGACGTGCGCGAAGCGATCATCGCAGAGGGAATACAATCGTTTGTGCATCTGCCGATCGTTGTAGATCAGAGGGTTGTCGCTGTTTTCAACGTCGCTTTTACAAGGCCAGACTTCATCGGTGAAGACATCATACGCCTCTTCTCCGCGCTGACTGACCGCGCCTCTCTATCCATTGCCAATATGGAACTCTTCGAGCAGACCAAAGACCTGGCAGTGATGGAGGAACGCAGCCGCCTCGCGCGTGACTTGCACGACAGCGCCAAACAAAAGGCATTTGCGGCGCTCGCGCAGCTGGGAACTGCACGCGGCATCTTAAATGGAGACGGAAATTCTGCAGCAATGCATCTCAATCAGGCAGAGAATCTGGTGAGCGATGTAATTCAGGAGTTGACCTTCCTGGTTCAGGAAATTTACCCGATCGCACTCCAGGAAAAGGGCCTGGCAACTGCTTTACGTGAATACATCTTTGAATGGGAAAATCGTAACGACAGCACTGCGAAACTTTCCATTCGCAACGAACGGCGCCTGCCTCTCGAGATCGAACAGGCAATTTATCGCGTGACCCAGGAGTCTCTGGCAAATGTGGCTCGTCATAGCAATGCAAGCCGCGTGGATATTGCACTGGTTTACAACGCTGACTCTGTACAGCTCTCCCTCTCTGACGATGGCTGTGGATTCGATGCCAACTCCAAATCAACTGGGATGGGTTTACGTTCGATCCGCGAACGCGTGAGCAGTGTGCACGGCGTGGCGCAGATCCAGAGTGCGCCCGGGCATGGCACAAGGATTCTGGTTCAGGTACCAGCCAAAAGTTAAGAAGGAGCCGGTGATGGCAAACAATCATCATAATCATAATACTCGCATCAGCATTTTGATCGTGGACGATCATGAAGTCGTCCGCAATGGGATTCGGTCTTATATCGAAACAGTGAAGGAATTCCATGTGGTCGGTGAGGCGGCTTCAGGGGAGGAGGCTGTTAAGCTCGTCTCGGAACATATCCCTGATATCGTATTACTGGACCTAATCATGCCGGGCATGGACGGAGTCGAAACGACGCGCCACATCAAGCAGATCAGCCCGCGCACACAGGTGGTGGTGCTGACCTCATATCATGAAGATGTACATATTTTCCCCGCGTTGAAGGCCGGCGCGATCTCGTATATTTTGAAAGATATGAAAATGGAAAAACTGGTGGATGCGTTGTATCGTGCTGCGCAAAAGGAAGTGACTCTGCATCCGCTGGTGGCCGCCCGCGTTCTGCAGAACATCCGCAGCGACAACAGTGAAGAGCAGCCTCTATTTACTGAATTGACCGAACGTGAGTTGGATGTGTTGCGATTGATCGCAAATGGAATGACGAACAGCCAGATCGCTGAGAAATTGGTGATCAGCGAATACACAGTAAAAGGTCATGTCAGCAACATCCTGAGCAAACTCCATCTCGCCGACCGAACCCAGGTGGCTGTTTATGCCTGGCAGAGGGGGTTGGTAAGCCGGGAACAAATGGGGAAAAAATAAAGTAAAAAACCTCGCGCTGAGCGGAAGACCGAGCATCGCGAGGGCTGTAGACGAAGCGCGTTTAACAAAGAACATCCAACTTGCTTTGAACCGCGAAGAGCGCCAAGCTCACCAAGAAAACCTTTAAAATTCTTCGCGCCCTTTGCGGGCTTCGCGGTTAGTTATTCTCAACCCTCCAACACTCCCCTCCTCCACCTTCGCGCTTCATCAGACCAGCGCCAACCAATTCACGCCGCAACGTAGCAGTATCTTCATGGTACTGAGACAGGATTTCGTTCACGCGCTTTTCACTGTAGCGTTTTCCCACCTCGAAGGACTTTAGGACATAACGCAGGATCGCATCAAGTTTCTTGCGTTGAGCGGGCAGCGTCTTCAAACTTCCATCGCGCTTTGAATAATCTTTGATCACTTTGTTGTCATAAGCATCTGCATCCACCTCCGCGGCAACAGATGAAAGCTCAGTCTGTGAAAACATACTGCGTGCTTTTGCTTCCAACACGGATTGATCCAATTGATACACGCTGTAATAGCTTTCGGCGCGTGATGTCACAAGTTCTGCCTCAGCCAAGCGTGATAGATGATGCGACACTGTTGAGGGTTTGAGTTTCAATAACGCAGCGAGTTCTTCCACACTGTAGGATTTTTCTGCGAGCAAGCCAACGATCTTGAGCCGGTTCGCATCCGCCAGCGCCTTGAAGAATGTGACGAGTTCTGTGTTTGTCATAGTTTCATCATAATCCGGTGGTCGAGTAGTCCTGAGCGAAGCGTAGCGGAGACGAAGGACGTATCGAGACCACCACTAAGCAAAAGTTATCTTGTTACAAGACTGCATTCAATAACCTGGTGGTTTCGACTGCTTGCGTCTCAACCACCGAGTCAATTGATTCTCCAATACCGCGTCCCATCGCTCTCGCGGTCAAGGAAACCATAATCCACAAGATTGCGGCGCAGCGTGGCAGTATCCACATGGAAGCGGCGCAGGATCGTGTTCACTTCCTTTTCTGTGTAATTCGTGTCGAAAGAAAACGCATCCAGGATGAAATTCAGGATGATCAGCATTTTCTTCCCTTCCTGCGGGAGCTGTCTGATCGTTCCATCCACGTTGAGATACGTCTTCAACACCTTGCGGACATCTTCCTCCTGATCTTCCTCAGGGACATAGACTGCACGCTTGCCTTCAAACTGACCACGCGCAAGTGACTCAATTGCCTTCTCATTCAAGTCATAAACTCCATCCGCTTCACTGACAACGCCTGATGTTGTCAACTGTTCCAAATGCCGCATCACATCGGATGGGTGCATGCCCAACACCTCCGCGATCTCCGCGGCGCGTTTTGAACCCTGGCTCAACAAACCGACAATGCGCAATCGGTCTGCCGACGCCATGGCTTTGACAAAAGATAGGATTTCAGGTTGCTCGTTCATACTTTCCTCTCATTTATGTCATTGCGAGGAGCCGATGGTTGAGTAGTCCCGCCTGCTCTTGGCGGGACGTATCGAAACCTGAGGCGACGAAGCAATCTCCAATTTGATGAGAACGCTTCGTGGCTTTACGGAACGCTCCCAGTGACAGATGTTAACTAATTCGATGTTTATCGAATTAGATTTTACCCCCGAATCTTTCGCTGTCAAGAGGGATAAAAACTCAGCGAGGTATCCCCAACCTCGCTCAACATACTGTGTTTCCGTTCTTGGCTACTTGTTTATCTACACCCGTTACATTGAACTTGAGCAGGAAGTGTTTGATGAGGGGCAGCATCTACTTGAAACGATTTCGACAAAGACTGCTTCAGGCACCTTGATGTCGTCATATACTCGCAACAACACATCCAACCCAGCGCAGAGCTATCTGCAACGATGAGCATTTATGATTTCCTGCTCGTAAATTTCTTGAGATCTGCTTCCAATTCATCCGGCGTTTGTGTGTGCAGGACAATGCCTTCGCGCTTGCAAAAATCCAGAAATTCATAGCGATCCATGCCGGCCAGTTCACTTGCCGCGCCAATGGACAATTCACCCGCCTGGTAGAGGCCTAATGCAGCGTACATGCGGATTTTTTGCGCCGCCTCTTCAGGAGACTCGGCTATGAATTGGTTTTCGGGGAGTGAAAAAGAGATTTGCATGACATACTCAACTTTCTTCAACAAACCGCACACAGCATGTGACGTCTCACAATATTATATCCTGCCCAGAATGTTACACAAGTAGCCTGAAAGTCGAAACGCACCCGCGGCGGGATAATACGTGACAGTTCTCGTTACAGCGCCGCCAGAGGTCTTGTCCACTTCGTAGATTCCACCCACGTAAAGCGTTTTGCTCCCATCGGGTTTGATCTTCTTTACCAACTTTCCATCGCCATCGTAAATGAATTGAGTCGTTTGTCCGCTGACTGTGACAGATATTAATCGATTCTCGGCATCGAACGTCCGGTTATATGTCAATCCGCCTTCTACGCGCGTGATTGTTTTGCCGTCAGGGTAGAAATAGAATTGCCTACTCTATCTTTGCACCACGAGCGGTAACAACAAAGTGATTTTTGCCTTTGTTAACAGACTCAAACATTCGCCAATACTCATTATTAACCGTATTTTGTTTAAATATCTCTATTACAAATCCGCCAGACAAATTAATAATCAGCCCTCCCCAAGCGTTGGCTTCAGCAGATACAACAACTAGAGGAGATTTCTTATATTGTTTGATAAACTTTTCCAACCGTTCATCACAACGGTTTTCACCCAGTTTATCCTCCCAATCAATATCCTCGAAGCCTTTGTATGGGTCTTTCCCTCCTGCATAAAAGCGGTCTGCCGACGCGACAACGATGCCTTTCTTGCCGCGTATGTGCCAGGCGGACTCGGTGTCAATTTTGTATTCAGCTACCAATACAGTTTCGCCCTTACGCGTCTTAACTTGGCTGATCTTTTCCCCAAAATCAAACCAAACTAAACTCGCCGAACGCCTAACGTCCCAAAGCGGCAATCCGAGCAAAAGTTTCAATTTATTTTCAATCCTTTTTTTCATTATCACAGCCTTTCTTTGTATCACCACAAATCATCTGAAAACATCACTGGGAATACTGGCTTAAGTTTATATCTTAATAAACTTTGCGGGCCTCCGTCAAGCGCAAATTTCATGTGAATTGAAACTCATCGAAACGGAATCAACCATCTACACAAAATGAACCAAATCGAATCAGGTATAATCCCCCTGTAAGAGTTGGTCCTACCGCTGGGCTCATATGTTACTGAACTCGTTGAAGTGATAAAAAGGCTGGATTTCAAAATTCGAGTTTGGATCGTTATGCGGTACAAGTGAATCACAATTTTGGAGGTGCCTGGTGGATCTCTCGAAGCACGCGTTTTTTGAGGGAAAGATCGTTCCGCTTGCAGATGCAAAAGTTAATATCGCCACACATGGCTTTTTATATGGCACATCCGTTTTCGGCGGCATGAGGTCATACTGGAACGAAGAGAAAAAACGTCTCTTCGTTTTTCGTCCCTATGACCATTTTCGACGGCTGCTTCATTCGGCGCGCATGATGGCAATGCAAACTCATTATGACGAAGAGAGCCTGATCCAGCTCACGCTCGATCTGCTCCGCACTGACAACTGGCAGCAGGACATCTACATGCGCCCCACCTTTTACAAGGCGGATATGGGCATCGGCGTCAAACTGCACGATCTGAAGGATGAGTTTTGCATGTTCGTGATGGCATACGAGCCATACGTGAAGAACGATACGAATGCACACGTGACCATCTCATCATGGCGGCGCATTGACGATAACGTCATTCCTGCGCGCGGTAAAGTGGCAGGTGCCTATGCCAACTCCGCACTCATCAAAACGGATGCGAACCGCGCCGGCTTCGATGAAGCACTTGTATTGGATAATAACGGTCATATCTCAGAAGGTTCAGCAATGAACATCTTTATGCTGCGCGATGGAATCCTGGTCACACCCCCTGTCACAGATAACATCCTTGAAGGCATCACACGCAAATCCATTATCGAACTGGCGCGTAATGAACTGGGACTTACCGTTATGGAACGATCGATAGACCGCACGGAAACATTCATCTGCGAAGAAATGTTCATGACTGGCACCGCCGCGCAAGTCATCGCGGTGACAAAGATAGATCACCGCCCCGTCGGCGCAGGCCTGATGGGACCCATCACAACAAAGCTGCGCACAATGTATGAAAATATATTACGTGGGAAAAACAGCAGATACGAACCTTGGAATGTGGTGGTCTAACCCCCTCACCCTAACCCTCTCCCAAAGGGAGAGGGGATGGACTCCCTTCCCCCAGTGGGGGAAGGGTTGGGGATGAGGGAGCTATCGATTCTTCTTGAACCTCACAAGTACCAGGTTCTTGCTGCAATCAGAAGATGTGCTAATGGTGACTTTATCAGAAAGCGGGATATTCTGCAGATCCACCAGTTGAACATATAGTGTCTGGTTGGATGCAACCGGGGCATTCCCAATGACGAATTCAAAACCTGATGGACCGTATTCCTTATTGATGCCGCTCACAGTCTGCTGTTCAACTGTATTTCCATTGAGCGTACCGCGCAGGATAATAACTGTTCCGATCACAGGGCTGTTGTTGGTATCCACAACCGTTCCACCGATGCCTGCCCAGTTACAAGCCAGGTCGGGGTGAATCAGTGAGCTTTCCACTTGAGAGGAAGATGCACCAAACGGTGCCCGTGGAGTGGAGCTTGGCCTGGGTGTTCGGGTCGGCGGCACAAGGGAGAAGGGTGTATTTGTAAAGAACGGGGTAAATGTGGGGCGCGGGGTATTGCTCGGTGTCAACTCGAGCGTGGGGCTTGGAGTCCATGTGGCAGCCAACCCCAGAGGTGTGACTGTTGCAGTGGGGAGTTGAGATCCCCTTCCACCCGGCGGTAGAATATTGAAACTTGAAGTGGGGTTGAGAAAGACAAACACGAAATACGCGCCGATGCAGGCAGTAAACATTAATACCAAGATCGAAAATATATCCCACATTTGCATGGGCGCGCCTTGCGGTCTGGATGGTTTTCCATCGAAGTTAAAATCGTCACTCATCTATGCTGCTCCATTGTGAACTATTGCGGCGCAAGAACAATATCCGCTTGCTGGCGCTGATCCTCGATCCATTTCTTTAGAGCCAATTCCTGTAATGCAAGAGTTGCATTCGGCGAAAGTGGGCGGTCCGGGTCGCGTTCGAGAACTCTTACGATGTGAAAACCTGCATCGGTCGCGATCACGTCGCTATGTTCACCGACCGCCAGGCTGAAGGCGATCTCCTCGAACTTTGCATCCAGCAGATACCCTCGCGGCACCCAGCCAAGGTCACCACGGGTAATGGGGTCTGCTTCCAGTGCAAGTTCATCAAAATCGGCTCCGCCATTCAATTGGATTAGAAAGCTTTGAGCCGTGCCTTCATTATAGAGCAGAATTTGCTGGACGTGTACCTGCTCGGCGGTACTGGGGACATTTGAAATAATTTTGTCACGCATCCAGGCCGATTCTGCCGCACGCTTCAAAGCGGACCGAAAAACCTGCTCGCTGTACCCGTGCTCTGATTGCCAATTTGAGAGTACCTCCGCCCCACCGATTTGCGCGGCCAGCGAATCGATGCGCGCTTGTAACGCGGCATCGTCAAGCACGAATCCCTCAGCACGCGCAGCTTGGGCGAGGAGCAATTGCGCGATGAGGTCTTCGATCACCGCGCTGGTTGCGTCCGCCGAAGCGACGGTCTTCCCAAGAGATTCTTGTGCCGCTAAATAACGCTGCACTTCCGCGTCGAAATCGACAATGGGTATCCCTTCTCCGTTAACGGTGAGCGCCATGGGTACCGGAGCGGCAGTGGGAGGTTCGGGTGTAAATGTCGCTTGGGGTGTTGAAGTAGGCTCGGCTCCAAAAAACGAAGCGCACGCGGAGAGTCCGAGTGCGATCAGAAGAGTCAAACATATCCAAATGGATTTATGATGGGAAAACATCGCCCCGATTATACGTTAAAAATTATTCCCCTCTCCCCGCGAAGCGTGGGAGAGGGGTTAGGGGTGAGGGGTGAGGGGATTTCTAATAATCCATCCCGCCAGGAGGCATGGCAGGCATGGGCTTTTCCTTCTCGGGCATGTCCGTAATGAGCACGTCCGTGGTGAGGATCATCGCCGCGATGGAGGCGGCATTTTCCAGCGCGCCGCGCACGACCTTGACCGGGTCAATTACGCCCGCTTTGATCATATCGGTATATTCGTTCGTCAACACGTTGTAGCCGATGTTCTTGTTCTTCTTCTCGGCAGCGGTGCGGCGGACGGTATCAATGATCACTGAACCATCCTGGCCCGCATTCGCCGCAAGTTTGCGGATCGGGGCCTCCAACGCCTTCTTGACAATATTGATACCGACGCGAATTTCTTCATCGTCTTCATCACCTTTCAGCATCTTATCCAATTTGCTGGAGGCGTTGAGGAGGGAGATTTCACCGCCGGGCACAATACCTTCTTCAACAGCCGCGCGAGCCGCCGAGAGCGCATCTTCCACGCGGTGCTTCTTCTCTTTCATTTCGGTTTCAGTTGCGGCACCAACACGAATGATGGCAACGCCGCCGCTGAGCTTGGCGAGGCGCTCATTCAATTTCTCTTTGTCGTAATCGCTGGTGCTCTTCTCGATCTCGGCGCGAATTTCCTTGATACGGCCTTCGATATCGCCCTTCTTGCCTTTGCCGCCAACGATGGTGGTGTTCTCTTTGTCAGAGACAACCTTCTCAGCGCGGCCGAGGTCTTGAAGTGTGGCAGTCTCAAGTTTGCGGCCCGTCTCTTCCGCGATCACAGTACCACCGGTGAGAACGGCAATATCCTGCAACATGGCTTTGCGGCGGTCTCCGAAACCCGGGGCTTTGACAGCCAGCACATTCAACATGCCGCGCAGTTTATTCAACACGAGAGTTGCCAGCGCTTCGCCATCAATGTCTTCCGCGATGATAACGAGTTCGCGTTTGCCAATCTGAACGAGTTTTTCAAGCAGAGGAACGATGTCCTGTGCGGCGGAGATCTTCTTTTCGTTGATGAGAACATAAGCATCCGAGATCACGGCTTCCATCTTATCCGCGCTGGTGATGAAGTAAGCCGAGAGATAACCGCGGTCAAACTGCATCCCTTCGACATATTCCTGCTCGAACTGCATTGATTTGGATTCTTCAACAGTGACGACACCGTCTTTGCCGACCTTGTCCATCACATCTGCAATCAAGTTGCCAATTTCGGTATCGGCGGCAGAATTGGTCGCGACATGACCAATATCTTCCTTGGTATCAATCTTGACCGACATCTTGCGGAGTTCTTCGACAACCGATTCAGTCGCCATCTCAATGCCATGCTTGATAAGCATCGGGTTAAAACCGGCCTCGAGAGCCTTGAGGCCCTCGTTCACGATCGCATGAGCAAGTACGGTGGATGTGGTTGTGCCGTCACCGGCGATGTCGTTGGTTTTGGTTGCGGCTTCCTTGAGGAGCTGCGCGCCCATGTTCTCAAACGGATCTTCGAGTTCGATTTCCTTCGCGACGGAAACGCCGTCATGCGTCACTGTAGGTGAGCCGAACTTTCGGTCCACTGCCACGTTGCGTCCCTTGGGGCCAAGTGTTGCGCCAACCGCATTGGCAACGACATTCATGCCGTTCTTGAGTTTGCGGCGCGCGTCTTCTGAAAAGACAAGTTGTTTAGCAGCCATTTTTCATTCCTCCAGTTAGCCTTCGACCACGGCCAGAATATCGTTTTCTTTCAGGATAAGCAGTTTCTTGCCATCCACTTTCACTTCGGTGCCGGAATACTTTGCATACAGCACCTTATCTCCAACCTTCACTTCCATGGGGATGCGTTCCCCATCCTCATCGCGGTCGCCCGGACCCGCAGCCAGGATCTTGCCTTCCTGTGGTTTTTCTTTAGCGGTTTCGGGAAGGATGATTCCACCGGCAGTCATTTCTTCCTGCTCGATCGGTTCCACGATCACACGTCCGCCAAGGGGCTTCAGCTTCAATTTGCTTGCCATCGTCAGACCTCCTGTTTTGATTTTTTGCAGATTCTGCATAATCACGAATTTAGCACTCTAGCTTATAGAGTGCTAATCGAATGATACCGAATTCACAAATTCAAGTCAAGAGGGAGTTTGAATTTCTTATAAAATTCTGATACCCTTCCCGCCTCCCCCAAATTCCGTATTATCTCTCTAAATCATTGTTTATGGACTGAAGAGATGATATTGATATACGGATATTCAAGTCTATCACGCGGAATTTGGGGGAGGTGCCCCGCTCCGAGGGAGCAGGGGCGGTGGGGGTTAGGGCGTTGGTGTTGCCGTCACATCTGACATTACATCCCCCGTCTCAGTTGGGACCGAGGAAACTGGTGTGTCACCTTTCGCCAGTGAATCACAGATCGCCTCCCCCGCCTGGACGATATTCACGATCGTCTCGCGGCCATCAGCGTAGGCATCCGGGTTGGCGTTGATCTCAGTAGTGACTTCGTTCAAGACCTGCATGGCTTTGTCACATTTATTATCGCGTTGACGGCTCAAAGCGGCTAGCACAGACCCATAGGTGTAATAGTAAACAATCGTGTTCGGTGAGATTTCCTGACCTGTGACCTCTACTGGGTTGAATCCAAGTTCAGGGTAACACTTATCCAACCCACGCCCATAACAAGAGTCGACACCTGAACATCCGCGTATCGCACATTCAAATGAGAAGATGGAACCCTCATAGTTACGTGACCGAAAATAGATGATTCCCAATTGGCCATAAATATCGGCATTGGTTGGCTCATACTCCAAAGCCTTTTGCACATTCCGTGCCGCTGCAAAGAACTCACCTAATTGCGAGTACGTGCGCGCAATGGAAAGATGAGGAGCAGGATCGTTCACGCGAATTTGCTTGTTGATATCCACGGCTTTATCAAAATATTCCAGCGACTTTTCGTAAACGGGACGCGCCGCCTCGGGGTTTTGTATTTCAAACGCAAGACGGCGATAGTTTGCGCCGGCGCGCAAATATAGAAAGGTAAAGTTTGGTTCGAGTGCAATCGCTTTTTCATATTCGGTAATTGCCAGGTTATATTGAGCGAGCGTTTCCAACAAATATGCATTAATGCGATGTACATCCATCTGGTCTGCGTCTGGGTTTTGAAGTGCCTGCTGCATTTGCAGCTCCGCCTGATTCCATTTTTGTTGATCAATGAGAATCTCCGCGTAATAGGCTAACGCAAGCGTATTCGAGTTATCCAATTGCAGTGCAATCAGAGCCTCCTGCTCAGCCTCCACCAAATAAGCCTGAACCTGGCGCAGGTCATCAGGGTACAACGACGAGTTTGCATTCCAATCCAGTACGAACGCACGGATGGCATGGGCAGTGCTATCTTCAGGAGCTAGTTCGACTGCCTTGGTCGCAGAATCCCGTGCTTCAAGCAATCTCGCTTTTTTCTCTGGGTTTGTGATCAGGAATGCAGAGGAATACGTTTGAATGCGCGCCAGTTTTGCCCAGGTCTCAGCATCGTTCGGGTTCACGCGTACCGCCTCCTCATAAGCTGTGATCGCTGCTGTCAGATTGCCGGCAGTGAAATTCGCATCCCCCTCCAATATATAGGAATCAGTTGTACGTGTGGGAGTCGGAGTCGCCAAGAACAAAGGCTGGATCTCACCTTTATTGATCTGCTGCAACATCCATATTCCACCCAAAAGCATCAGGACCCACAGGAACATGCGGTAAACATTGGACTGTGGCTTGCGACTGAAAAGAGGGCGGCGCGGGGAAACGTTCATGGCGTTGGAGTTACTTCTTCTACACCTGGTGTGGGTGTATCCACTGCAGGGTTATCCAGTGCCTCCTGGCAAATCCTGATAATCTCACTGGCAGCAAATACTGCATTTTCATCATCAGGGACACTGGTTTGCACTTTCTGCGCAATCTGTAAGGCATCCCCGCATTGATTCCTGCGCGCCAGCGCCAGCCCATAGGTGAAGTAGTATTCCACGACCAGGGGGGCATCCGTTAACGGGAGACCAGTGATCACCAGGCCATCTTCCGTCCTGCCTCCCTCCACCGCAAGGGCAAGTTGTTCCAAAGCTTCGTCATAGAAGAAATTACGATAATACATCACACCATAATTTCCGCGCAGATTCGCCTCTATAGGATTGTCCTTTACGGCTGTTTCAGCATATTGTAAAGCCTGAGCATATGAGCCTGTGGTAGCATGAGTGCGGGAGATCAACAGATCAGGCACATAGTCTGTGGGATTCAAAGTGTTAGCGCGGGTGAACTCAGTGATTGCCTTTTCATACGCTTGAAGGGCACGATAACTTTGTCCCAGCTCAATATGCAATTGGGCAATATTTGGATTGATGGCGATCGCCGCCTCATATTCTCGAATGGCTGTTTCAATATTCTCCTCCCCTGTTACGGAGAGGATATAAGCGCGGGCACGGTGCGTCTCCAAAAGGTCAGGTGCAAGCACTTGAGCAATGCGGGATTCATCCGCGGCTTTGGCATAGTTATCGAACAAACCGGTATCAACCAGGATCTCAGCGTAATAGGCGTGGGCGAGCGCGTTGTTTGGGTCAATTTCCAAAGCTTTAGTTATTGACTTCAGAGCATCGCCATTTTTCCCGACTTGAAAATCCAGTGCCCAGGCATGCACAGCATATGCCATCGAGTTATTTGGGCTCAACAACAATGCGTTTTCCGCGTTTGCCTGTGCCTCTTCATATTGGCCTGCCCACACCTGCAGACGGGCAATTGCAATATAAAGCAACGGATCCTGAGGCGAGGTGTTGATTGCCGATTGATAGGCGTCTATCGCCTGGAGCAGCTTGCCATCTTCATAAAGTGCCTCCGCCTCAGTGACATAAGACTCAGGCGAGCGCGTTGCTGTCGGCGTTGCCTCAAACGGGTTGGGCTGGCTCGGCAGATACACTTGATTAAAAAAATATCCAAAGAGCACCACCAGCCCAAAGATCGTCCAACCGAAATAATTGGGGCGTTTACGTCGTCGGTTCATGCTCCAGCGACTACTTTTCGGTAGATACATGGATTCATATTACCATGAAAATATAAAGGGCAAATAAGCGGGATTTGCCCGCTTAAAACTCAAATAATGAAAGAGGAAAGACACTTGTACCTGCATGATTTGCTAAGCAAATCATGCAGGTGAGAAAGATGATGATAGAATTCCTCCATGCTGTTCGATGTTTTTACGATCCTTCCCGAAGTATTCCCTCCTTATCTCGAATCCAGCATTCTTCAGCGCGCCCGCCAGCGGGGATTGATCGATGTGCGCGTTCACAACATCCGTGATTACACACACGATAAGCATCACACAACCGACGACACTCCATACGGCGGCGGAGGCGGGATGGTGATGAAGCCTGAGCCGGTTTTTGAAGCCATTGAATCAGTCCTGGGACTCGCTTCGCATCTTTCGAAGCCTCAACCTGTTCCCGTTATCTTATTAACCCCTCAGGGACGCGTCTTCAACCAACGCGTGGCGGAAGAGTTGGCGCGCTATGAACGAATAGCCTTGCTTTGCGGCCGCTACGAGGGCGTGGACGAACGCATCCGCGAGCATTTAGTCACAGATGAAATATCAGTTGGTGATTATGTTCTTACAGGTGGTGAACTTCCTGCGCTCCTAATTATTGATGCCATATCTCGTCTTATTCCCGGCGTGCTTGGTGACCCTGAGGGCGCCCAGGATGACTCACATTCCATGGGCTTGCTGGAATACCCGCACTACACGCGTCCACCTGAATTCCGCGGCTGGAGCGTGCCTGAGGTTCTGCTCTCAGGCGATCATGGCAAAATCGAAAGATGGAGAAGGGAACAGGCGTTGTTGAGAACCCAGCAACGCAGACCCGATCTTTTGGAGAAAGCTGTTCTCACGGAGAGGGATCGCGAATTCCTAAGGAAAGAAGAAAGATGAAAGAAACTTCTTTCATCTTTCTTCTTTCCCGTTCATCCAGCAGTTTTTGTAAATTGATAATTAAACCTAACATCGCGTCGAGCGGAGGGGATGCTCTGCATCCCCGTAGACGAGACGCTATGCCACTTGAAAACCTGCACTTCGTCTGCGCTACGCTCCGCTCAGTGCGAACCATTATGGAGGAAACATGAAATTCAATTATGGGAAAACATTTTTGCTGGGTTTTGGGTTCCTGGGGATCAGTATTGCCTGGCCCATATTCAATCAATTCATTCCGATCTTCCTTCAGGCTGGTAACCCTGAATTTGAAAGACAATTATTAAGTGAAGGTCGTGCCATTCCAGATATCGCCGGGTTTGGTCTCGCCCCCAGTCTCGCGCTTTTCATCATGACCTGGGATAACATCATTAATATGTTTATCCAGCCGTGGGTGGGAGCAAAAAGCGACCAGACCTGGAATCGCTTCGGAAGACGCAAGCCCTGGATATTGGCAGGTGCGCCAATCGCATTGCTTGGTTTTGTTTTTATCCCTGTTGCGCAAACAGTTCTGGCAATGGCGGCTTTCATCTTAATCACGAACTTTGGGATGGCACTATTCCGCTCCCCAACTGTCGCCTGGCTTGGTGACCTGTTCGAACCGGATGACCGAAGCAAAGCCAATGGAATCATTAATCTGATGGGCGGCGTGGGAGGCTTGCTGGCATATTTCGGTGGAGGCATCCTATTCAATAATTTTGGCCGTGTTGCTCCCTTTGTTGCCGGTGCAACTGTAATGCTGGTGGCATTGATAGTTGTATTAATTTTTGTAAAAGAACCTGAGCAAATAAAAACTGAAATTAAAGAGGAAAATACCAGCGTACTGGATAATTTAAGAGTCGTCTTCGACAACCCGGATAAAAGCGGCCTTTTCGTATTGCTTGGCATCCTTTTCTGGTTCATGGCATTCAATGCGCTGGAAACCGGGTTATCTTCCTTTGCTGTTTTCACACTTGGAATGCAGGCAGGCACAGCCTCCATTTACACAGGTCTTGTGACAATTACCTTCATCCTGTTTGCGGTCCCGGCCGGATTCTTCGGCACACGCTTTGGACGCGGACCTGTCATTCGAGTCGGCCTGATTGGTCTCGCGATTCTGACCTTGCTTGGATACTTCTTCATTCAAAGCCCGTTGACTTTCGCAATCATCCTGATCCTGATTGGCTCTTTTTGGGCAATGGTGAATGTCAACAGCCTGCCGCTGGTATATGACCATGGTGATGAGAAACGCATCGGCGCGTTTACGGGCTTGTATTATTTATCATCACAATTCGCGGCTGTGATTGGTCCCACACTTGGAGGAGTACTGGTGGATGTGATGAGCAGTCAATATCGCTGGCTGTGGTTGTTTTCGGCAGTCTTTATGGCTGTCGCCCTGGGGATGATGTTCCGGGTGCGAGGAGGGAAGACAACGCCTTGATAACGGAATCAGCTTACGGCTGGGTTTCGACTGCTTGCGTCTCAACCACCAGCATGAAGCGGGTTTACATCCTTTTCTTAAGGAGTGTCTTGTCGAATGGTTGAAGTAAATGTATACTTGCATTGAAAAAGGGTTTGTGATAACCCTATCATTCATAACTTTATGAAGAGGAGAAGAACATGAAGAAAATGTACGTTTTGCTCGCGGCGCTCCTTATCAGCGCCATGGTCTTGCCGGCTTGTGCACCGGCAGCCCCAAACTGCGCCGACGCCGATACCTTCTGCGTTGGGTTAGTAACCGATGTGGGCAAGATCAACGATAAGTCCTTCAACCAGTCTGCCTGGGAAGGTGTTCAGCGTGCCCAAGCTGAACTTGGAGCAACTGTTCAGTACATTGAGACCGCCGACGCCAAGGATTACGACAAGAACATCGCCACATTCGCCGACGAAGGCTATGACACCATCGTGACCGTTGGCTTTGGTATGGGTGAAGCGACAGTCAAGGCAGCCGGTATATATCCGGACATTAAGTTCATCGGTGTGGATCAATTCCAGGCCTGGCAATTCGATGACGATGCAAGCAATGATGTCGCCAATGTCGCGGGTCTCGGCTTCCCCGAAGATCAGGCTGGCTTCCTCGTCGGGGCGCTTGCCGCATCCATGAGCAAGAGCCACAAGATCGGCGCTGTGTGTGGCACCGATGTGGTTCCTCCGGTCTGGCGCTTTGGTGAAGGCTACAAGGCTGGCGCAGCGTATGCGGACGGCATGAACGCCACGACCACAGAGGTCTTTGTTGTGTATCACAGCGATGTCGGTTTCGACAAGACCTTTACCGATCCCGAATGGGGCGCGGCGACCGCCAAGTCCATGATGGATCAGGGTGCTGACGCGATCTTCGGTTGTGGCGGAATTACCGGTAACGGCGCCATCACCGCGGCCGCCCAGGCAGGCGCGTACGCCATCGGCGTGGATGCCGACCAGTACCTGACCCTGCCCGAAGCCGCCCCGCGCATGCTTTCCAGCGCGATGAAGCTCATCACCCCGGGTGTGTTCGAACAGCTCAAGGCTGTTAAAGATGGCGCGTTCGTGAATGGCAACGTAACCGGTGACGCTGGTTATGCTCCGTATCACGATCTGGATGGTGAGGTCCCCGCCGAAGTGAAGACCATGATGGAAGAGCTCAGTGCCGCTTTGCTTGATGGTTCCGTTACAACCGACGTTCCTCCTGTGAAGCCATAAGTTATAGAATTCGCTCTGTTTGAAAAAGGAAAGAGGCAATCCCTCTTTCCTTTTGTTTTGAAAAATACAAACATGTAACGCGACATTTATGTCGCCTTGCCAAGCTAAAGCGACATAAATGTCGCGTTACGAGACTTTTTCCTGCTGTAGACTTAATTGTACAGCGTTCCCTTTGAGGAATGACTTAGTGGAAATCGCTGCTCAAAATTGATGAAAGCATAATTTCAAGTGATATAATTCGTCAAATCATCACGGCTGAACGGGAGACCTTATGCAGTCCCAAATACAATCAAGTTCGCCGACAAAAAGTTTGTTAAGAACAGTTTTGGATGCCATGCTCATTCCTTTTTTGGCAATCCTGACTGCTGTTGTTTTGGGAGGAATTATTATTGTCCTTGTGAGGGGAAATCCTTTTTTAGCATACGCTGGTTTAATCCAGGGGTCCTTCGGTTCAGCGAGGGCATTAAGCGAAACATCAGTTTGGGCGACCCCTTATATTTTTGCCGGGCTTGCAGTTGCACTGGCTTTTAAGGGAGGGTTATTTAACATCGGCGCGGAGGGTCAATTGGCGCTCGGCGCAGTCGCGACCGCGTTGATCGGATATGCTTTGCCTGAATGGCTTGGCATTGACATTCCAGCCATTATCCATTTACCTCTTGCCATCATTGTTGGCATGGCAGCTGGTGCGTTTTGGGCAGGAATTGTCGGTTTTCTCAAGGCTTATACCGGGGGACATGAAGTCATCAATACGATCATGATGAACTACATTGCCTTGAATAGCATTTCGTTTTTACTTAACGGTCCTATGAAGGACAGGGACCCGAACAATGTAATTGCGCGCACACCGCTTATCGCAGAAAGTGCACGCATGCCTGTAATTTTTGATGGGCTTCGCATCCACTGGGGTTTTGTACTGGCTCTGCTGGCAGCATTTCTCGTCTGGTGGATGCTTAGCAAAAGCACACTTGGGTTTGAGATCCGCACAGTGGGTCTAAACCCGGACGCAGCCAAATACGCAGGCGTCAATGTGAAACGCATTATTATTCTAACCATGGCGCTTTCGGGCATGCTGGCCGGGCTGGCTGGGGCGCTTGAAGTTACGGGATTAAATTATCGACATGAACTTGGCTTTTCCATTGGCTACGGCTTCGACGCGATTGCCATTGCTCTGCTGGGCAAGTCACATCCATTGGGCGTGGTACTTGCCGCGATCCTCTTTGCAGCCATGCGTAATGGCGCGACGCGTATGCAATTTCTCACACAATTGCCCGTTGATCTTATTTCCATGCTGCAGGCTCTGATCCTGCTCTTTGTGGCAGCAGACGCGATTATTCGTTACATTTACAGAATTCGAGTTCAGAGCGAACGAGTCGTACTGACGCGTGGCTGGGGCGGCTAGGAGAAATCATGGACTGGAAACGTTTTGGTTTCATCTTTCTAATCATTGTGGTTCTGTTTGGTGTGGTCGTTTTGGTGGGGCAGGTAAAATCACCGCCCATCGTTATTATTACCAGCATGTTAGCAACAACCATCGCGGTCGCTACGCCGCTCACGCTAGGCGCGCTTTCAGGTGTCTTTTGTGAACGAGCAGGTGTGGTCAATATCGGCATCGAAGGGATGATGCTTTCATCCGCCTTCTTTGGATGGCTGGCTGCCATTTATATGTTCCACATTTTCAATTTTGGGGTTGGCATCAGCATTACAGTCGGCGCACTTTTCGCGATGGTGGCAGGAGCATTGATGGCATTGCTTCTGGCTGTTTTATCCATCACCTATAAAGTGGATCAGATTATCGGCGGAACAGTCATCAATATTCTTGCCGTAGGTCTGACAGGCTTCCTTAACCGCCAGTTATTCTTTGGCAGTGGCAGTGTGTTTGGTGGTAATGTCCCAAACTCACCGGGCGTGCTCCCCACTATTCATATCCCGATCAGAGAAATATTTTCTCCTCTTTGTGGTGATGCTGCCAGTTGTCTTCAAGTTGTAACTTCCATCAACAAGGTCTTCGATCAAAAACCTATTGCAATCAGTGCCATCTTGCTCGTGTTCATCGCGCACTATGTATTATTCAACACTCGCTGGGGATTGCGTACTCGTGCTGTAGGCGAACATCCAAAAGCAGCCGATACGGTTGGCATCAATGTGATCAAGATGCGCTATGCAAACGTCCTTATCGGCGGTGCATTGGCAGGTTTGGCAGGCGCGTACTTCACCATCGAGTCAGTCCCATCGTTTGAACCCCTGCTCACCAATGGTCGCGGATTTATCTCACTCGCCGCCATGATCTTCGGAAACTGGACTCCGATTGGCTCATGGACAGCCGCACTCGTTTTCGGCGCCTCACAGGCTCTGAATATCAATATACAGATATTCCGCGATGTCATTCCTCCGCAGTGGGCATTCCTGCAACAATCCTATGTGGTTGGGTTGATCCCTTACATCCTGACCATGATCATCCTCACCGGCATCATTGGCCGCACAACACCGCCCGCGG
This sequence comes from Anaerolineae bacterium, assembly GCA_022616105.1. Taxonomy (GTDB): domain Bacteria; phylum Chloroflexota; class Anaerolineae; order Anaerolineales; family Villigracilaceae; genus Defluviilinea. The sequence goes on from JAKEFL010000032.1 coordinate 21,535, forward strand.
CGGATGGCGTGCCTTACGAAAAATAGGCAGACACATGGCAAAAGACAGCAAAGTCGTACTTGAAGCGAAGGGTATTACTAAAAAATTCCCTGGCGTTTTGGCGAACGATAATATTAATTTTGATCTGCGCGAAGGGGAGATCCATGCCCTGCTTGGTGAAAACGGCGCAGGCAAGTCCACATTGATGAATATCCTCTATGGTCTATATCATCCCGAATCAGGCGAGGTGATCGTTGATGGAAACCAGATGCAACTTAACTCGTCCAGAGATGCAATCCACCACGGCATCGGTATGGTGCATCAGCACTTTATGCTCATCCCTGTTTTTACGGTGACAGAAAACATCATGCTGGGCGCAGAGACCGACCATCGCGCCGTGCCAAATGAAATTCCCCTCGTGAAATTGGATCGCAAGGAAGTGGCACAAAAGGTGAGCGACCTTTCGCATCAATATGGACTGGATGTTGATCCCGAAGCGATCGTCGGTGACCTGCCCGTAGGCATTCAACAACGCGTCGAGATCGTCAAGGCGTTATACCGCAAGGCAAATATCCTCATCCTTGATGAACCGACCGCGGTCCTCACTCCGCAGGAGGCCGAAGATTTGTTCCGCATCATGCACGATCTCACAGCCAAAGGTGTTTCCATTATATTCATCACGCACAAACTCAAGGAAGTGCTGGCAGTCGCAGATCGAATTACAGTCATGCGCGCGGGACGTGTGGTGGGAACAACCACACCGAAAGAAAGTAACGAGCAAAAACTCGCTTCAATGATGGTGGGACGCGAAGTGATCCTCACGGTGCAAAAGAAGCCAGCCGAACCTGCCGAGGAAATTCTGCGTGTGGAAGATTTACGCGTGCGCGATGTACGCGGGCTGGAAGCAGTGCGCGGCGTTTCATTTAGTGTGTATGCAGGAGAAGTATTAGGCATTGCGGGTGTACAGGGTAACGGCCAGACCGAACTTGCAGAGGCGCTTACCGGACTGCGGCACATCGAAAGCGGTCACTTTACACTGGCTGGCAACGACCTGACGAACAAAGCCCCGCGCTTGGTTACAGAAACAGGACTGGCGCACATCCCGGAGGACCGTCAGCGGCATGGGCTGGTACTCTCCTATACCATTACAGATAACATGGTGTTATGTGATTACTACAGACCACCCTTTGGCAAACGCGGCGTGATCCAACAAAAGGAACTGGATGCGAACGCCAGGAAACTTATAAAAGAGTATGACGTTCGGACACCCTCTCCCTTTGTCGCCGCGGGAAAACTCTCAGGTGGAAATCAGCAAAAGGTGATTGTAGCGCGTGAACTGAGCCGGCCCGTCAAGCTGGTGATCGCCTCGCAACCCACCCGCGGCCTGGATGTAGGCTCGATTGAATATATCCACAAGGAAATCGTTGCCATGCGCGATCGCGGTGTGGCTGTATTACTCGTCTCAGCGGAACTGGATGAGATCCTGTCGCTGTCAGACCGCATCGCTGTGATGTACCGCGGCGAGATCGTCGATACGGTCAACGTCAAAGAGACGACGCGCGAACAATTGGGATTGAGAATGGCTGGGGTGCACGAACCAGCCTGAGGCTTGGAAGAGGCGTACAGTTATCCCTCACCCCCTACCCCTTTCCCATAGGAGAGGGGATTTTTGTTAGGAACAAAGAGGAGCATGAGTCCGTCTGTATTCGTGTAAAATTGTTCCATACCAGAGGAGAAAGAATGTCTAAATTCATTCGCAATATTTCAATATTAACCGCTATCATCTTAGTACTCGCTGCATGTAATCTCCCATCCAATGCCCCTGCAACGGAGGAACCTAATACGGTCTTCACAGCAGCCGCACAGACGATACAGGCCCAGTTGACCCCATCATTATCATTCAGCACACCGACCCTGCCGCCTGCCGCGCCAACGAGTACCAGCATATCTTCCTTCCCAACTCTGGCGCTTCCCACTTCAACAGTGGTAGTTCCCGCCACGCCAGTATGTGACCAGGCGCGCTTCATCAAAGATGTGTCAATTCCTGACGGGTCCACCTTTGCGCCCGGTACGTCCTTCACGAAAACGTGGCGGCTGAGGAATGATGGCACATGCACCTGGTCTGGATATACACTCGTATTCGACAGCGGCGATGC
>JAKEFL010000239.1 GCA_022616105.1 Anaerolineae bacterium
AACTCATAAACTCGCCAGAGCATTTCAACAAACCTGGCAAATCTGCTTTGCCCGCAATGACGTGTCACTTATTTTGGGCAAAATTTAGGTGCCAGGTCTGGACTGTGGAACGAGTTTCTGGTGAGGAGGAAAAGGGTGAGATTAGCTACAATTCAACACACAATTCCATGTACTTCCATCCCACTCCCATGTGTCATCCAATTCGTTTCCGCTTGAGTCAAAACCTCCATAGAGCAGGATCTTTTTTCGTTCGGGGTCATAAGCCATTGCCGGTAAGCCGCGTATAGATGGAGAAACCTCGAGAATCCGCTCAGACCATGCGCCGTCTATTAATATCCATGTTTTATTTGAAAGTGATGTAAATGAAGAGGATGTACTTGCCCCGCCAAAAATGACCAGCGCATTGACGTTTGCATCATATGCCATCCCAAAATGCGACAGTGTTCCTGGACCTGATATGTTGATTTCCTGCCAGGCGTTATCTTTCCATGCCCAGAAATCATCGAATACACTGCCTGTGTATCCACCATAAAGAAGGATCTGCTCATGGGTGGGATCGTAATCAAAGCCAAAGTGAGCGCGGCTTCTTGGACCTGTCTCGCTGACAGAAGTCCACGCCTCGCCGTTCCATGACCAGGTTTCATTGTTCGGAACCATGTTTTCAGCCTGCCCGCCGAAGAGGATGACTTCAGCATTCGCTTGATCATAGACCATCGCAAAATGATCGCAGGCAAATGGACTCTCAACTTCCTTTTGAACCCAGGTCTGAGTATCCCATTCCCAGGTTTCGCGAACACATTCGAATGAATCCATAGGTTGACCGCCATACTGGACGACCACATTTCGTTTTTGGTCGTAGGCTGCGCCTGCAAGCACACGCATCTGCGGACCGCCCTCGATGACCTTGTGCCATCCTTCCCCATTGAATCCCCAAATGACATTTGGCAAGTTTTCCCTCACTGAGCCCGGGATGCAACCGACCAAAAGCATTTCACGCAGTTGTGTATGATAGATCATCGTCGCGCCTGAACAGACGGGCGGATTCTCAAAAATAATGGGTGCAGCGGTCGGAGTTGGCGTTTCGCTTACCGCTTCGGTTGTTGGCGTCATCGGTACGCGATTTGCAATCAATACAATGAGCAGGCAACCCGATATCATTAATTTTTTCATGGAGAGTTCTCCTTTATATTTCCCCACATATAGCATGGCTATTCTTTTACCGTAACCCACTTGAGTAGGGTTTGGATAAATAAGTTGCGCCACGCAGAATCTCTCTCCAATTCTCCAATTACTAAATCCCCACTTACCAATCCCAACTCTATTGTATAATTGCCCACTACGCCTCCTGGAACACAAATGACCAAAAAACTCACAGGCGCGGAGATCCGCGATACTTTTATTGACTTCTTTGTCGAGCACAGACATACGGCTGTACCGTCCTCTTCGCTTGTGCAGATGAGATAGAGGTATAATTTTGCATGAAGTTGCCCAATTTCACCAGCGCGATTATAGATATCGTGAAGTTACGGGACTATTGTTTGAGTGAGAGTCACCCGCGCGGAAAACATAAAGCACGCGTTTTTGAGGCGACTCTAGGCCTCGCAGCAATTGATGCTCCTGAATTGCGCGATGCAATATTGACCGCAATTCAAACAGAGGAGGCAGTTGCTGGTGAACAGGATGAATATGGTCGCGGTATATCGTAGATTTTTCTATGAAACGGCAAGGCAGAGAAGCCGTCATCCGCACCACGTGGATTATCCGTATTGGCGAAGAAGCGCCACGTTTGACCAGTTGTTATGTATTGTAGGAGAACGATATATGAAACAGAAAGTTAAATTACTGGATGTCGTTGCATTGACACAGGAGCTTCCTGATCGTGAGTTGTCCTTGGGGCAGGTAGGTACGGTCGTGGAAGTACTTGCGCCTAACGTATATGAAGTTGAGTTTTCTGATAACGAAGGACGCGCCTTCGCCGAACTGGCTTTACGCGAAGATCAGTTATTGGTCTTGCACTATGAACCTGCCACGGCGTGATGTTGATTTTGTTTTCCAGGTCCCGAATCCAGAACAGGTTCGGGACTTTTTGTTTTCGTTCTCCTTCCTTCCATGAACTCAGGATATGCTCTCATTCCATTGGTATAATTCGTTGACTTTTGATTGCTGGAGACTAAATGCCTCAGAAAAAACTCACTGGCGCGGAGATCCGCGATACTTTTATTGACTTCTTCGTCGAACACGGACACACAGCTGTGCCGTCGTCTTCGCTTGTCCCTGGTGGAGATGCGACATTGCTGTTTACCAACTCGGGCATGGTGCAATTTAAGGATGTGTTCCTCGGCACTGACAAGCGACCCTATAAGCGCGCAGTTGATTCACAGAAGTGTATGCGCGTGGCAGGCAAACACAACGACCTCGACGACGTGGGCCGCGATGACACACATCACACTTTCTTTGAGATGCTCGGCAACTGGTCCTTTGGTGATTATTACAAGAAGGAAGCCATCGAATGGGCATGGCAACTGCTCACCGATGTTTGGGGACTCAAAAAAGAGCACACCTGGGCGACTGTCTTCAAAGATGACAAAGGTAACATCCCATCAGATGAAGAAGCGGCGAATCACTGGCGCGCCCAACCTGGGTTCCAGAGTGATCACGTGCTCTACTTCGGCCGCAAGGATAATTTTTGGGAGATGGCAGAGACGGGTCCTTGTGGACCCTGTTCTGAGATCCATTATGACCGCGGCATCAAGTATTGTGACAAGCAGCATGTCGAAGGTCACGTCTGCCGCGTGAACGGCGACTGCAAGCGCTTTCTCGAACTCTGGAATTTGGTCTTCATCCAATACAACCGTCTCGGTCCCGATAGCCTCGAGCCGCTCCCTGCCACACACGTGGACACAGGTATGGGCTTCGAGCGCATCGTTTCGGTTTTGCAGGATGTTGATTCCAATTACAAGACCGACCTCTTTGAAAAATCGCTCGACGTTCTGCGCTCACTCACGGGTCACAGCGAAAAAGAAATGCTCGCCGACTTCACGCCGTATCGCGTCATCTGCGACCACACACGTTCCGCCGCGTTCCTCATTGCAGACGGTGTAGTTCCGGGCAATAAAGAACGTAACTACATCTGCCGCATGATTATCCGTCGCGCAGCGCGCTTCGGAAGAATAAAGATTGGACTTACCGAACCTTTCCTCGCGAAAGTTGCTGAGACTGTGATCGAGACGTATGGGGACTTTTATCCCGAACTGACGAAGAGCCGCACCGCGATCTTGGATAATTTGACGCGAGAGGAAATCCGCTTCGCGCGGACACTCGAAACTGGTACAAACCATTTGTTGACGATAGTCGACGACATGATCGAGCGAGGCGAAACCGTGCTTGATGGACGTAAGGCATTTGAGCTTTATGCTACTTATGGATTGCCCCTTGAGATAACGCAGGACATTCTGCGCGAAAGATACTTGGTTGTAACCGAAGGCAATCTTCCTATTTCCATCGCGAACATGGAACAGATAAAAGTTGATGAAGCAGGCTTCAACGCCGCGAAAGATGAACACAGTCTCGCCTCAGGCAGCGGCAAAGCCATGGGCAAGACAGGCGGTGAAGATGCCGAATTCTTTGCGGAAATTTTCAGAAGCCTGCACGCACAAGGCAAATTGGATGAACATGGCGTGCAATATGATCCATACACCAGCCCGCGCGTCGAAGGCGAATTGCTGGCTTTGATCATCAATGGCAAGTCAGTACAATCCGCGTCGTTTGGCGATCAGGTTGAAGTCATCCTTCCAAAGACAGGCTTCTATATCGAATCCGGTGGTCAGGTGAATGATACGGGATTCATTCGTGCCCTCTCCCCTGCACCCCTCTCCCAATTTGGGAGAGGGGTTGGGGGTGAGGGGGGCTGGGAAATCGAAGTCACCTCCATGCGCCGCGCCTCTGCGGGTGTTATTGTCCACATTGGAGAAGTGATCTCTGGTCAGCCGAAAGTTGGTGATCGAGCCATCGCCGAAGTAGATATGACTCGTCGTCACGACATTATGCGCAACCACACTGCGACTCACTTGCTGCATGCCGCATTGCATCAGGTGTTAGGCGAACACGCGCGCCAGGCAGGTTCACTCGTCGCGCCTGACCGTTTGCGCTTTGACTTCAACCATCCCGAAGCGATGACGCCGGAACAAATCGAACGCGTCGAGCGCATCGTCAACGACGCGGTCGCCGCGGATATGGAAGTCTTTCCACACTTAAAGTCACGTGAAGATGCGATTGCTGAAGGTGCGATGGCGCTCTTCGGTGAGAAATATGGTGATGTCGTACGTACGATCACAATTTCGCCCGTCGGGTTTGATACACCAACCGAAGTGGCTGTGGTTCATCCCATGGCGGCAGTGGAACGGGAGCAAAAATATTCCTATGAACTTTGCGGCGGTACGCATTTGGATAGAACATCCGATGTTGGCGCGTTTATCATCATCAGTGAAGGCTCTGCGGCAGCAGGTGTTCGTCGCATTGAAGCGGTCACCGGCCGCGGCGCGTATGACTTGATCGCGCGCAGGTTCAAAGCGTTGAAGCAGGTTGCCTCAACATTGAAATCATCTGTAGATGAAGTACCGCGTAAAGTGGAATCTCTGCAGGATGAGGTAACTGATTTGAAGAAAGAATTAAGTGCATCTCGTGCTCAAGCCGCATTTGCTGCTTTTGATAGGCAACTTGCCGACATTGTACTAGTTAACGGTACGAACGTGCTTTTGATTGAAGTAAAAAACACAAAAGCAGATACTGATGCATTAAGGTCTCTGGCAGATAGATTCCGCGAGAAATATCCCAAGAATGGTGTCGCTGTAATGGTCTCAGATGGTTCTGTGATTTCTGTCGTGACTGAAGACTTAGTCAAACGTGGATTCAAGGCAGGCGATCTCATCAATGCTATGGGCGGCCGTGGCGGCGGACGCCCCAATATGGCACAAGGCAGTTTGCCCGATCCATCGAAGGTCGATGAAGCATTGGAGAAGGCTGCCAAAGCGGTTGAAGAAAAGTTGAAGTGATACGTAGGGCGGGCTGCACCTTTGTGCAATGTCCGCCTTTATTCTTTGATTAGTACATTAATCCCCCTCAGGTAAAAGTATATAGAGTTATGATTGTCTCCTGAAAAGGAGTTAGAAAATGTCACGATTAAACAAACTCATATCCATAACAATTTTCGTTTTGTTCATCCTTGCCTGCAACTTTGTCACCCAGCCGGTCAGGGATGTTCAGAACGTTGCTGGAACGGCACAATCCATTGCCAGTGCCCTGCCCGTGGAAACGATCCAGGCGCTGGCGAGTCAGGTGGCAAGTCAGGTCCCTGTCGAAACTTTACAGGCACTACCCTCCGCGCTCCCTGAAATTGGAAATTTCTTCAATCCGCAGGGGACCCCAGTTGCCGAATGGAATGGTATTCCCATTATGTCACAGGCAACCGCCGGGCAGGAACATGACCCGTCCAACTATAGCTTCAAAGCCACTGTCACTGTGCAGGAAGCCAAGGATTTTTATGACGCTGAGATGGTCAAACTTGGCTGGTCTCAGATGATCAGTATGCCAGGAGATACTGAAGGAGCGCTCCTCGTGTTTTCGAAAGATAGTTCTGTAATCACCATAACAATTACAAACGTGGATGGTTCGACAGTAGTGCTCCTGACACTCGCCGCCTAATTTGGAGACAATCATAAGAACAGAAAGGACAGCCCGCAGGCTGTCCTTTTTTATATCAGGTGAATTTTGAAAGGACATTCATAGCTTCTTCGTCATATGGTTCCACGTAGACGGATTTCCATGCACGTGGCTATTTATTACCGATGATACACAACGGGGAACTTTTATTATGCTCCTTCGTCAAATCAACAGCAGTACGCTTCGACCTGAGTTTATGCAAACTGAAAGGAGGACCCATGACTTAATATCAACTTCTGCGGACAACAGGAACGCCGACCTGCTGTTCGCTTCATCGCGTTTCATCCAATACCTTAATAGGAGAAGAACTATGTTCACCAAACGCAATGCCCTTCTATCGGGCATAATTTTGATATTGCTGTTTACCTCTGCTTGTGCCGGCGCGGCAACTGAAGCGCCCACGCAAGATCACAACTACATCCCACAGGAACCTGCCACGACGGAGGCTCCCGCGGCTACCGAACCACCCGCTTACAGTCCCGGATCTGAAGCGCCGTTCTGGAGTCCAAACCCTACTTCTCAAAGTCCCGTCATTCCCCAATCTAATCGAGAACCGTATGATATGTTCTTCCAGGACTATGGAGTTAACCCTTCCATTGATACGGAGGACGATAACCTTTCCACCTTCGCGCTGGATGTGGATACAGGCTCCTATACCATCATGCGCAACTATCTCCTTGATGGGAACCTGCCGCCTTCCGAGTCTGTCCGTGTGGAGGAATACGTTAATTACTTTGAGCAAGGCTATCCCAACCCACCTTCACATCAGGCGTTCGGGATTCACATTGATGGCGTGCCTTCTCCGTTCACGCAAACCGAGCGTTATCAAATGCTGCGCGTCGGAATTCAGGGGTATCAAGTCCCCGATTATGAACGCAAGGATGCGTCGCTGACTTTTGTCATTGACGTCTCTGGCTCGATGGATATGGATAACCGACTTGGCTTGGTCAAACGTTCGCTGGAATTACTCGTCGAACAACTGCGACCTGAGGATACGGTCGGAATCGTCGTCTATGGATCAGATGCCCGCGTCCTTCTGGATCCGGTATCTGGTTCCGATAAAGGAGCGATTCTCTCAGCAATTTACAGCCTGCATCCCGAGGGCGCGACGAATGCCGAAGCGGGAATCCGGCTGGGCTACCAGATGGCGATGGGCGCGTTCAATCCGCATGGCATCAACCGTGTGATCCTGTGTTCCGATGGCGTGGCGAATGTTGGCGAGACAGGACCAGATGCGATCCTTGAAGAAGTCCGGCATTACGTCGAAGAGGGCGTCACGCTGACAACGATTGGCTTCGGCATGGATAATTACAATGATGTACTCATGGAACAACTGGCTGATAACGGCAATGGCTTCTATGCTTATGTGGATGACATGCGTGAAGCGCAAAGTCTCTTTATTGATAATCTCACTGGCACGTTACAGACGATTGCGTTGGATGCGAAAGTGCAGGTGAATTTCAATCCTGAGGTGGTCTCCCGTTATCGCCTGGTCGGTTTCGAGAATCGCGCGGTTGCCGACAATGATTTCCGTAATAACTCTGTAGATGCCGGTGAGATCGGTGCAGGTCATTCCGTGACAGCATTGTATGAAGTCAAGTTGTACCCGGAAGCCTACGGGAATATTGCCACTGTCTTTATGCGCTGGCAGGATCCCGATACGCGACAGATCGTGGAAGTGTCGAAAGATTTCGATACAGGTGAACTGGAATGGGATTTTGTTTATGCTGATCCTTACTTCCAACGGTCGGTGGTGGTTGCCGAGTATGCTGAGATCCTGAAGAAAAGTTACTGGGCGGAGGAAAGTTCACTTTCACACGTTTATCATGAAGC
>JAKEFL010000240.1 GCA_022616105.1 Anaerolineae bacterium
AAGGACAAGATCCGTTACGATCTTCATCCCGCCAATGTCGTGCGCATCCATTATCACGGCGCAAATGAGAACCCCGAAGTAATGGCTTTGGAGGAACTGCCCGGCGTCGTGAACGTCTTGAAAGGCAATGATCCCTCCAAATGGCGCACGAACCTGCCCACCTATTCAGGCGTTGCCTACCGTGAACTCTATCCTGGCATCGAACTGCGCTATGAAGGCATAGATGGGGATCTCAAAAGCACCTTCCATGTCGCGCCCGGCGCTAATCCAGCCTCGATTGTTTGGAGCTATAAGGGCGCGGATAGCGTCGCTGTGGATGGTTCTGGTAATTTAGTTATCACGCTGCCACCTCCAGTAAAAGGCGGAGTTGGTGCCACGCTCACTGAGCGCGCCCCTATCGCCTGGCAGGAAGTGAATGGCAACCGCGTCATGGTCCCGGTGCAGTATGCCGTAGACAAGAAAGCCAAGAAAGTCAGTTTCCTGCTGCCTAATGGGTATGACCCCGCTTTGCCTTTGGTGATTGACCCCACCCTCAGCTACAGCACCTACCTGGGCGGCGGAACGACCGATGAAGCCGACGACATCACGCTGGATGCAGATTGCAATGTCTATCTGACAGGTGTTACTTATTCGACCAACTTTCCGACCGAGAATCCCATCCAGTCGAACCAGCCCGGCAGCGATGTCTTCGTCAGCAAGCTCAACCCGGCTGGCAATGCCCTGCTCTACAGCACCTACTTCGGTGGAAGTGGGGGCGATCACGCCTGGGGCATCAACCTGGACAGCCAGGGCAGGATCACCATTGTCGGAGAGACTGAGTCAAGCGATTTTACAACCCTGAATGCCTACGATAATAGTTATGAAAGCGGAACTTGCGATGGAGACCCATGTGATGATGTCTTTGTCACTCAGCTTTTAGCTGATGGCAGTGCTCTCCGCTACAGCACCTATTTAGGCGGAAGTTCCGACGATGAAGCCACTGGAATTGTAGTGGGTCCGAATAATATGATCTACCTGACAGGCTCGACTAAATCCAGCACGTTCCCGACAGCCAATGCTCACGACCCCTCCTTTGGAGGAGGCACTTGCAGCGGCGCGCCCTGTTTGGATGGTTTTGTGGCTGCGATCAACCCGGCTTTGAGCGGGAATGCTTCTCTCATCTACAGCACCTATCTTGGCGGCAGCAATAATGATCGAAGCAATGACATTGCGGTAGATGCAAGCGGGCGCGTGTATGTGACCGGCTATACCCAGTCCAACGACTTCTCAATCACACCCAATGCATACCAGCCACTGAAAGCCAGCGCGGCTGATGTATTCATTAGCAAGTTCGATACCAGTGTGAGCGGCGCAGCTTCCCTGCTTTACAGCACCTACTTTGGAGGTGGTACGACCGATCAGGGCACAGGGATCGCTCTAGACGGTGTGGATCAAGTTTATTTCACTGGCTTTACCCGCTCCACCAATTTCCCCTTAGCCAATGCCTTCGATAATACCTTTGGTGGCGGAACCTGCGGATCGTCAACATGCCTGGATGCCTTCGTAACTCATCTCAACATCGCGACCAATACTTTAGTTTCCAGCAGTTACCTGGGCGGGAGCCATGAAGAGCAAGGTGTAGGGATTACTGTCGATGATAACGGCAATGCCTATGTAACCGGGTACACTAAATCCACTGACTTTACAACGCTCGCCGCGATTCAACCGAACAAAGGCACTGATTCTTGCAGTACACCACCTTGCGCAGACGCCTTTGTCACAAACGTGAGCGCGGCTGGCGCGCTGGTCTATTCCACCTATTTGGGCGGGACGGCAGAGGATTATGGCAATGCGATTATCGTGGATGGATTGGGAAACACCTATATTGTTGGACACACCTTCTCCTCAAATTTCCCAACGACGCCAAACACATTCCCGTATGTGGGCGGCAGCGGCTCTGCCGATACCTTTGTGGTGAAAATCAACGATTAGGAATTTTGCCGCTTCACAAAACATCGCCCGTGCTCAAGAAGAGCATGGGCGATTTCATTGTCTTACACTTTCAAAATCAGAACGCTGACGTGAATCGCCAGGGTCGTATTGAGGAAATAGATAGGTAAACACGTGTTCACATGTCTACTTGTGTACTTTTCTACTTATCCTCAACGCCAGCCACGAAAAGAAAATGACACCGAGATAACTCGCGATCAAATCTCTCAAGCTGAACGTGCGCTCCACAAAGTATTGCTGTGAGAATTCTTCGAGACCAATTAATAGAGCAAGAGTCAAGCCGCTTATAACGGCGACCAATTTTAGGCTTCGTTGAGGAAGCGAGTGGAAGAGGGTCAGGTCAATCAAAAGGGTGAGAATCCCATACAGAATAAAATGTCCCGCCTTATCTCCATAGGGTATTCGATTGACAAGTTTGAGAATGCCAAACTGCCCTCGATCCGCTAAAACGATGATGAGAATGATAAAGAGGGTAAAGAGAATTGTTATCCACTTCATATAAAAAAGTACTTGAAACTTTTCGTCCTGAGCGGACGCTGACTGGCGAAGCCGTGTCGAAGCGGTAGTCGAAGGACATTTTGGCAAGTACGCTTCGACTACGATGCAACAACCGCATCTCCGCTCAGCGCGAATTAATTTTTTTAGAAAAGTTTCAACCAGTTCAAAGATAAAAAGAGACGCCCTAGGGCGTCTCTGCCTCTGCTTTTGCTCTTTCTGCTCTCATTTCGCGGCGCGCCTTCCATGCCTCCCATACTGCTGGAACAACCGAAACGAAAATAATGGCAAGAATAACAAGTTCAAAGTTCTGCTTGACAAAAGGAATGTTGCCAAAGAAGTAGCCCAGTAATGTAAAGACTAAGACCCATACGATCCCACCAAACACATTATATGAAAAGAAATAACCGTATGACATGCGTCCCATGCCCGCCACAAATGGCGCAAACGTCCGGACAATAGGAACGAAGCGTGCAAGAAAGATGGTTTTGCCTCCATGCTTTTCAAAGAAGGCATGCGTGCGGTCGAGATACTCCTTCTTGATCCATTTGATGTTGTAAGCGCGGTCACCCAGGTAATGACCGATCCAATAGTTTACGGTATCACCTGCGATTGCGGCGATAATGAGCAGAAGCATCAATAGCCAGACGTTCATCGATCCGAGCGCCGCGAACGTGCCGGCCGCGAATAACAATGAATCGCCGGGCAGAAACGGGGTTACGACAAAGCCAGTTTCCATAAATATGACCATGAACAGGATTCCATACGTCCATGCGCCATATTGGCTGATGATATTCGCCATGTATTCATCAAGGTGCAAAAATAAATCAATAAAAAATCGTAGTTGTTCCATGTTTCTCTCTTTGTTTAATGAAATGACTGTCACCCGCTTCGCGCGGCGACAGCCACTATAAGGTTAACACAAATTATACTTTGCTTTCCGGGTTTGCTTCGATGCGGCTCAGCCAGTCACCAATTACAAGAATGATAAGGCTGCCAACAGAAGACATGCCAATATTGAGTGAACCGAGGGGAACAAATACCCATCCACGCCAGAGGCCGATGAAATGACCCATTGCAAAGCCAGCCATACTCAACACAAGATATAGAACCAGCCGCCAAAACCCTCCGTTGCGGATAAGATGATATAGCAGACCATAAAAGGAAGCAACGAGCAAGGCGAAGAGGATGGATGGGAAGGTCATATACAATATGTCATTGCGAGCGAAGCGAAGCAATCTCAACTAACCTGAAAACATAAGATTACTTGTCATCCGCGCTTCGTCTGTGTTCGCCTGGTCTCGATATGCCCCAACGAACACGGGGCTACTCGACCAGCGCTCGCTCCGCTCAGCGCGATGGCGGCGTGAAATTACGGATTCAAATGCTTGGCGAAGAAATCGGTGATGGCGTTATAGCAGGTGACACGGTTCTCGTACTTGAGAACGTCGTGCCCCTCATCCTCAAAGATCAGTAACTCGACATCCTTGCCTTCTCCTCTCAACTTATTCACCAAATCCTCTGACTCGGCAGCTACAACACGCGGATCATTGCGTCCCTGAATGACAAGCATCGGCGCGGACATGTTGTGGATGTGAGTCTTGGGTGAGCGCTCGATCATGTCAGAGCGTTCATCAGTCTTTTCAGCGTCACCAATCACCATCTTGAAATAGGGCTTCCATGTTGCGGGGATACGCTCTGAAAAGGTCAACAGATCATACGGACCAAACATATCACAACTGGCTTTCCACAGATCAGGATGAAGACCAGCCTGCATCAAAGTCATATATCCGCCATACGAACGGCCGACGACTGCCGCGCGCGAAGCATCCAGCCGTTTGTCTTTCGGCAAAACCTCTTTCATGGCGTGGACGTGATCGAGACGATCCTGCCCGCCCCAATCGCGATCGATGTGCTTGGTGTACGAGAGTCCATAGCCTGTTGAGCCGCGCACGTTTGGTACAAAAACGGCGAAACCGCGCAGGGTCAGATATTGGATGAGGGGCATGGAGAACCAGGCGAAGTCCGGGCGCTCCTGTCCCTGGGGACCGCCGTGGATGTAATAGACAACCGGGCGTGGACCTTTAAAGCCGAGCCCTTTTGAGGGGAGATACAGCCGGGCAGAGACGCGTAAACCATCGTGAGAAACGAATGAGGCGTCCTCTCCTGCAGATAGAAGACCATCATGGATCCCCAGGATTTTTTCATTCGTATGCAGCGTTACTTTGTTCCGCCTCCTGCCACTGATCGTATAAATTTGCGTCGGCGAAGTTGCAGTTGAGAAGGAAAAAGTAAAGACATCCTCCTCCTTATCATAATCAACGTGTTCGAGCATTCCATTATCAAGAGGGTTGACCCCGACTAAAGTCTGTTTCAAAGTCATGAGCCGCTTCTTCTCGTTGAAAATGCCCTCATAGACCCACGAACAGCCATCTATGTTGTAGATGATAAGGTAACGATCCTTTTTGAGATGGACCAGTTCGACCATCTCTCCCACACCTTTATGTCTCACTCCTTCCAGTTGCACCTCTTCGAGTTCACTGGGTTTTCCAAAATTAATATACCCCAGGCTATATGTGTCATCGAACAACGAAGTAATTACGACCGCGCCTTTTTCACTTGGTGAAAACACAGAGGAACCAAGTCCATTCAGAGGAACGCTTTCTCCCTCACTGCGCTCCTCCAAAGGTTTACCATACAACACTTTATTCTTTCCGCCGCTCCATAAATATAATACACTATCACCGACTGTGTATCCTGTGCCAAGCAATAA
>JAKEFL010000241.1 GCA_022616105.1 Anaerolineae bacterium
ATCGGGACGCTGATTCACGCTGAAAACGCAGATTTTTCTTTTTAGATCAGCGAAAATCAGCGTTCTTCTGCGTCCAAACATCATTGTGTAAGGTAATCAGACACTCTCCTATGAAAAAAATTTAATATTTAAAGTATTGTTCCTATAACAGTTTGTGTCATAATAAGGAATGCCTTGAGGTATTTATGCAAATTTGTGTGCTATCCGATTCTGAATTGAAAGAGTTCGATCCATCCCAATACTTAACTGCTTATTCATGGGATATCTTCATTCCGCAAAGGCCGGTGGCTGAATTTATTCGTGCTCTTGATGAGGAAAGAAATTACAACGTTTATTTTAATTTGTGCGATGGAGCTGATCACCCGCAAGAAAACTATGACGGTATAGATATTGTACGCGCGCTTGAAGAATTACATCTTCCATTTACTGGAGCGAACAGTCGCTTTTATGATCCGCCTCGCGAGGAGATGCAGACTATCGCTGAGTCAAATGAGATACGATTCGCTCAAGGAGTAAATGTATCGAATGTCGCTGAGTTGGATGTAGTGGAGAGTCTGACATACCCGTTGATGGTGAAACATCCACAAAGTTTTGCCAGCACTGCGATGACGCGTAATTCCCGCGTGGATGCTCCGCAAAAACTGCGTAAACAAGTGAAGCGAATTTGTAATCGGTTTGGGAGCGCGCGCGTTGAAGAGTTCATTGAGGGACCCGAGTTCACTGTTTTGGTCGTCGATAACCCTGATGACCTTGAATGTCCGTTTGTGTATCCGCCTGCAGAGTTGATCTTTCCACCTGGAGAGAATTTTCTGCATTCACGCGTGAAGTGGAAGGAATGGGTTCACTTGAAGCCTGTTGAAGATAAAACACTGTCCTTGAGTTTGATGGAAATGGCCCGTAGAATGTTTCTTGCCATGGATGGTGTGGGGTATGCGCGCTGCGATATCCGCATGGGACCCGACGGGCAATTGTATATGATCGAGATCAACCCGAATTGCGGTATTTTATTCAAACCTGAAGACCTGGGGCCCGCCGATGTGGCAATGGAATATGATGTGGATGGTCATGCGGGATTTCTTGACCGAATTTTTCGCGCCGCGCTGATTCGTAATAAAGCAGGAATGTCAACTGCAAATTCCAATTTGAGGTGAACAATGCGTATCTGCATTCTCTCTGACGAAGAAATTACAGATTTCAATCCCACGCCCTTTATGCAGGGGTATGACTGGGAGATGGTCACAATGACCGATCCTGTTTTGGATGTCCTGCGTTCGCTGGATGAGCGCAAGGGATTCGATATTTACTTAAACCTCTGCGAAGGGTATGAAAATGATGATAGTGAAGGCGATCAGGAATATCAAGGCATCGATGTTGTGCGGGCGCTTGAAGAACTTAATCTGCCGTTCACTGGAGCAAATTCAAAGTTCTTTGACCCACCGCGTGAAGAGATGCAGTCTGCGGCGGAAGCGCATGGCGTCAGTTTTGTCAAAGGATATCGAGTAAGGAGGGTTGAAGAAGCGGAACGACTTGTCAGTCACCTGCGTTATCCAATCATGGTCAAGCATCCCAAAAGCTATGGCAGCACGGGAATGTTCCGCGAATCACGCGTGGATACACCTGAACAGTTGGCGCCACAGATCCAACGAGTCTGCGCGGAGTTTGGCGCGGCGCGCATGGAGGAATTTATCGTTGGGAAGGAATTCAATGTTTTGGTTGTTGATAACCCTGACGATTTCAGTAACCCAATCACATATCCTCCCGCAGAACTGGTCTTTCCTCCCGGTGAAGAATTCTGGCATACAGATGTCAAATGGAATTACGATGTGCCCTTTGATTTCAAGCGGGTGACTGATCCCGATTTGATCGCGCGCCTGCATGAGATTGCGCGGGGAATGTATCAGGCAATGGATGGGAATGGTTACGGGCGTTGCGACATCCGTATGAATGACAAAGGCGAGTTGTTTATCCTGGAGATCAACCCCAACGGCGGAATCATGTTCAAGCCTGAAGAGTATGGGCCGGCAGATTATATGATCCTGTATGACCCCGGTGGTTATAAAGTTTTCTTTGACCGCATGTTTCGGGCCGCGCTTGCGCGGCATCAGATGCGAACAACCGCACGATAGCATTATGTGAGCAGGCTGTTATGCTCCAAGGCGGTCTACTCTAAAGAGTACCATGTGTGACCGCCGCATTTCGCAGGGTCACAGACCCCGCGAGAGCAAAAAGGTGCATAAGGCGATTTACCTGATCAGGGCTTCGATTTCCCTTGTCCGTTCTGCGATGGATGATGCAATTGCCCGGATTACTGCATCATCCATTTTTTCTGCGCCGATCATCATGCCTTCTGCTTCTGCCAGCGCGGCATAGATTTTGCGGATCAGTCGTTTTGATTCGCTGGGTGCCTGCCCAATGCCAACAAGGGTTTTGTCAATTTGAACGGTGTGCTGGATAAGGTGAGCCTCATAGCGATGTAATCTGTGTTTAATAGGGAATCGTGTCTCTTCCCAAAATGTTGATGGTAAATTGAGTTCCTCATTTGTAATTTTGCTGAACTCAGTGATAATCTCCGGATGGAATGTTCGATGATAAGCCAACATAGCTCGAAGTGGACCTTTTCGCAATGCCTGGTACTCTGCTTCGGTCATTCCAGCCAGCCGACTTTCATCTTCATCTGATATTCTTTCGTTCGTCCAAACCCCAGCGCGGTGTTGTTCGAGCGCATAACGGACTGCGATCGTAAAGTTGATTTCTGCGCCAAGCATATGAGAGTACGCTTCCCGAACAGACCATTCCCCTGCGGCTGGCGGTTTATCTGCATCTTCTTGTGAAAGACCAAGTAGGGCGGCTTGCAAGTCCATGTATGAGGCGTGGTATTGGCCAAGGATGCGCTGGGCAGATGTTTGTGGAGGACGAAGTGTGGAAAGAGTCACGGTGAGGTGACGTAGTTCCTGCAAGGTCACAAAGAAGGCAAAGCGAATCCCTTCCTCATCGTGGTCTTTCCATTTCCATTCACGCTCGAGGTCTTTCTCCGAAAGTGGAAGCATGAGTGTGGCAAAGTTTTCAATAGCGCGGGAAAGTTCAGAGTTGAACATAATGTTTCCTTCGATTCTCTTCGTGGTTTGCATGAGTTTCTTTAGAATAGAATCGAAAATTTCTTGACGGGCTTTTTGTAGAGGTGTATTATAACTGTGCGAAGTGCGATGGCAATTATTTGGTGCTGGCCGGATAAATTATCCGAGGCGGGTGAGCCTTTCTTTCACCTTAACTGCCAGCCCTGATACATCCATCAGTGGGAGTTTGGTTAAAAGATGTGGAAATATCATTCTCACAGTGTAGAGCATCGTAGGCAAAATGACGAAAGGAGGTGGTGTCGTTTAGCCCATTCGTTCATTTCTGTAATATGAATTGATGCCAATACCTCTTACTTAAGCCAAGGAGAAATACATGAAACGCACAATTATTGTTCTGGCTGTGCTCGTATTGCTGGCTGCAATGCTTCCAGTTTCCGCGGCGGCCCAGGGCTCCACCCGATCTTACATCATTATGGCTCACGGCAACGCTTTACCCGCAAAGTTAGCTCAAAAGGTGAAGGCCGCCGGCGGGACGCTGACCCGGACGATTCCGGAAATCGGCATCGCCGTAGCCTCGTCCAGCAACCCGAATTTCGCCGCCAATGCCTCTCGCATTTCTGGGTTGAGATCGGTCATTCATGATGTGAGCATTCAGTGGATTGACCCGAATCTCGTTCAATATCAGTTGGATGTACAGTTCAGCGATCCTCCCACCAGCGGCGATGATGACTTCTTCTTCGACCTGCAGTGGGGTCACGCTGCAGTGGACTCCCCAATTGCGTGGAATGCTGGAGCGCGCGGCAATAATGTACGCGTTGCCGTGCTGGATAGCGGCATTGACGCCGATCATCCCGACATTGCACCAAATCTAAACGTCGGCCTAAGCGCCTCATTCGTCCCCGGTGAAGGGTTTGATATTGAGCCGGGGTTCTATTTCAATCACGGGACGCATGTGGCTGGCATCGTGGCTGCGGCGGACAATGCCTTCGGCACAATCGGCGTAGCGCCGGAGGCGGAGATTGTAGCGGTGAAGGTGTTGTCAGAATTCACGGGCAGCGGCAGCTTTGAGGGCGTCATTGCCGGGATCGTATATGCGGCCAATATTGACGCCGACATCATTAATATGAGTCTTGGCGCGACGCTCAAGAAAAGCGGCTTCTGCGACTTGGAGGGCTGTGTCACTGCCCGCGAGGTCGCAGAACTGCTGGTAGCGTCAGGCCGGGCAACCACTTATGCTTATCAGCAGGGCACCACAGTGATCGCAGCCGCTGGCAATGAATCTATGGATGCTGATCACACCGCGAATCTAGTCTTCGTGCCTGCTGCCTTGCCACATGTGGTCTCTGTTGCGGCAACAGGTCCGCTGGGATGGGCGCTTGATCCCTCCACGGACCTCGATGTTCCCGCCTTCTATACCAATTTCGGCCAGTCGTTCATTAACTTTGCCGCGCCAGGAGGCAATGTCGATTTTGGCCTGTTTGAGTCAAATGTGGACTGTACTGTCACTTTCGTGACCGTTCCGTGCTGGGTCTTCGATTTGGTTTTTAGTACCATTAGCGAGGGATGGGGCTGGGCGGCGGGGACCAGCATGGCAACGCCGCACACCTCTGGCGTCGCGGCCATTATTATTGGCCAGAACGGCGGTTCGATGAACCCTGCCCATGTAGAACAGGCTCTGAGGGCCTATGCTGATGATCTTGGAAAGAAGGGCAACGACGACTTCTACGGAGCCGGACGCGTTAATGCTGGTAACAGTGTTCCTTAGTTGTTTATTTATAGCCAAGCAGTGCGCAGAACTTGGTTAAATACATTGTGGATCAGGCCCGTCAACCTGACGGGCCTGCAATAATATTATTGGAATATGATCCCGAAGTTTTGCATTGCGCGGCAAGGATGGAACTAAAAAGATTGAAATTCTTTTCCCTTATTAGAAAAATTCAAGGCGATTCATCCTTATTTCTCACTTCAATCGATGCTCATAATATTCGATGATCCTTGTATTGTTGCAAGGATTCAAGAAACACTAGAACAGATTTCGCCTCTTCACCGCCTGCCTCAGATTGGAGTTGAAGGTCACGATTGTTTTTGCAGCAGCGATTGAAGAAATTCATACACCGCACTTGCATCTTCACCGCCGAATTTAGCATGTTCGAGTAGTGAAATATTGTGGGGACCGGGCACATGGATCGCGTTTGGGTAAGCTTTCAGAACGGACTTCACGATTTCAAACTTACCAAGCATTGCTGCAGCGAACAGATCGAGGCGCGCGTCATTTTCAAGCAGATAATTAGCAATGTCTTTTCTGC
>JAKEFL010000242.1 GCA_022616105.1 Anaerolineae bacterium
CCCGCTTTTGAAACAAATCGAAAATCTCTGCTTCGGTCACTGCAAAAGGAGGTCCGCCTTTGCGCCCATCCAGCGGGAAGGCCAGGTCAATGTAAATCCCATTGGGTTTGAGCAAACGCGTTACAAGGTCAGCATATTCGCCGCGGCGGTTTGGATCGATTGCGCAGAAGCACGTATATTCAAGAACATAGTTAAAAGAGTTGGTAAGTGTTTCTGGTAAAGTAAAAATATCGTGTTGCAAAATTTCCACGGGCGACTCGGGGTCGGCGAGACGCTGCATCTCTTGAACAGCTTGTGAGGCAAAGTCAACTGCGGTGACCTGAAAGCCATGTCGCGCGAACAGCCGCGCATCGTGACCGCGTCCGGCGCCGAGAACGATCATTCGTCCCGGAATCAACTGTCGGCTTGAAGCGAGGCGCTTGAAAACTGGCGTGGGTCCACCTAGATCCCAGCCGTCTGTTTTGCGTTCGTAGTCCGCATCCCATTTGCGGGCCGAATTGACATCGTCCTTCATATAATGTTATGGATTTTGAAATTGAGGGAAATCTTACCGTGCAGAAGATGATCTTATCCCGCCTGGTGAACTTCAATCAAAATTTACTTTCTCTGATCCTTTCCATTGCCAGCTTGAGGTAGGACTCATTGACCTCATACCCCGCAAAGCGTCTGCCCGCTTTCAAGGCGGCAATTGCGCTCTGGCCCGAACCCATGAATGGGTCGAGCACCACTTCATCGGAAAATGTATAAAGTTGTATCAACCGATATGGCAATTCAAGGGGGAACGGCGCAGGATGACCAATCTTCCTTGCAGATTCAGATGCAAATCCCCAGACCGATTTGGTAAATTCCAAAAATTCCTCTTTTGAAATCGTGCTCTTGCGTCCATTCATCTTCTCACGACGAAAATTGCCTTTCGAGAAGACAAGAATGTACTCGTGAGTATCCCGCAGAATGGGATTTGTTGCAGATTGCCACGATCCCCACGCGGTGGATGTGCTGGCAGAGGCGGCTTTGTCCCAGATGATCTCGCCGCGCATGAGAAAACCCAACTCCATCATGTCGCGCATAATAAAAGCATGTAACGGGATGTATGGTTTACGTCCCAGGTTGGCAATATTGATGCAGGCGCGTCCGCCGGGAACCAGGACTCGGTACGTCTCCGCCCAGACGCGTTTCAAAAAGGAAAGATATTCCTCCATCGACAGGTTTTCATCGTAATCCTTGCCCACATTGTATGGCGGCGATGTGACCATCAGATGCACAGAACAATCCGGGAGTTCCTTCATCTCTTCAGAGGAATGATTGAAAACAATGTTCAACTGATCGATAGGATTTTCCACATACACTTCAGATCCCACCTGAGGCTGGTCGGCATATAAGCGTGCGCTATAGAACACTGACGAATCATGCCCTTCGCGTCCCGGGGAGCCAAACGATGAAGTGGAAGTGTTCTTGCGTTTCGACATTTTGATATTGTGTGATGTTTGGGAAGAATGCGTTTCAAACCTGATCAACGAAGGATCATCACCCCAAATATAACACAGGGTAAACGAAAAGGCGTAAGGCACTCCATAACAAGTACCTTACGCCTTCTTATTCAATTGTACTGTGTGCGTTTTACGATCTTATGCTTCGTAATCCGCAGCTTCCTCTTCCACCGTCATCACAGGCTCTTCCTTGTCTTTCTTATCGAGGAACTGCAATCCGAGCGCGACGACTTTGGTGAAAAATTTCGTCTCACCGCCCTTATCTTCATATTTTTCGGTCTTGAGCCGCCCCTCGAGATACACCAGGCTTCCCTTCTTGAGGTATTCCTGGCAGACCTCTCCAAGCCGCCCCCAGGCTTCGATGTTGACCCACTCAGTATATTCTCTCATTTCACCAGCCGTCTTCCATCGTTGCGAAACGGCGAGGCTGAAATGGGTCACTTTCTTCCCGGTAGGGGTGAACTTGCTTTCGGGATCTTTGCCCAAACGTCCGATCAGTTGAACGCGGTTTAGTGCTGGCATGTCTCCCTCACTTTCTGTTCCTTCGTACTTTTAGAGGCAATGTTACGTGTCATAATTAGTCTCCTTTACTCTAAAATAAGCATATTTAGTTGTCACATTCTTGGCTCCAGATGCCTGGAGCACATCACAAACAAGGTTATACTTTATTCACTCTCCTGTTGGTTATCTATGAGGCAGGTTCCTTTTCGCCAACCTTCTTGAGGACAGGCAAACCTGTCTTCATTTCAACGACTTCGTAACCACCAGGGACTTCATCCAGGGTGCCTTCCTTCTGCTCCTTTGAGAAGAAGAACAGGGTGCGTTCCTTGCCGGTGGACGTCATTGACTTCTTGGTATGCAGGTAATAGGTCACACCTTTGGAATTGGTAAACGAGTAAGCCATATTTTCTCCTTTACACTAGGTTTGTACCGTAATTTTAGCACGGATTTTCTAATCAAGCAACAAGGAAATTAGTAGGATATGAAAGTTGTCTCGACAATTAATGAGATCCACGCTGCCCGCCGCTCTTTCTCAGGGACGGTTGGTCTCGTACCTACCATGGGATATCTACACGAGGGGCATCTCTCCCTTATCCGCCGCGCAAGGGATGAGTGCGATCATGTCGTAGTGTCCATTTTCGTCAACCCGACCCAGTTCGGTCCAAGTGAGGACCTCTCCAAATATCCGCGCGACCTTGACCGTGACCTGAAATTGATCGAACCGCTCGGCACAGATTTGGTCTGGATGCCCACAGCTGAGATCATGTACCCACAAGGGTATCAGACCTGGGTGGAGGTGGAAGCGATGACACGTTCACTTGAAGGAGCGCATCGGCCAGGTCATTTTAAGGGCGTCACCACTGTTGTTGCCAAGCTATTCAACGGAGTCCAGCCGCATAAGGCATATTTCGGTCAGAAGGATGCGCAGCAGGCAGCAGTCATCCGCCAAATGACCCGTGACTTGAACTTCCCGTTGGAGATCGTTGTCTGTCCAATTGTCCGTGAACCAGATGGGCTGGCGATGTCCAGCCGCAACGTCTATCTCGACCCTGAACAACGCAAAGCCGCGACAGTGCTGTACCGGTCGTTGAGTGCCGCAAAGGATGCTTACGACAAAGGTGAGCGGGATGCCGAGAAATTACGCCAGCTCATGAAGGATGTAGTTGCTTCGGAACCGTTGGCTCAAATGCAATACGTCTCTTGTGCGGACTATGAGACTTTACAGGAACTAGAAAATGTTACAGGCAAGTCTTTGTTGTCGATGGCGGTCTTTATCGGCAAGACAAGGCTGATCGATAATTTTGTGTTGGAGTGAATGTCAACCCAACTTAGCGGACTGGCTCCAAAAAGTATTTTCGACCATCACCCTCCGCCGTCCAACCAATGCCTGTGGGATAACTCCCTACCTTCCAAAAAATCACACCATCGGCGCAGATGGGGCCTTCGATCAGCTTCACAATTGTCCCTGGGTATAGCAGGGCAACCATTGGTTCGTTTGTGCCTGGACCCAAGCGCACGCGGTTCGTCAGGGAATCATCTTCAGATACTTTCGCCTCTTGACCTACCTTAAGACGTGTCCATCCGGAGGTGCAGTCAGGGTGATCAACAATTGGGCTTTCAGCAGACAACTGTAATCCCAGCCCGCCATAGTAAGCTGTATTTTGATAAGTGGTGGAATCATATCCACCAATGGCATAAACAAAGCCGTTATTCGCGCCCACCCGCAGTCCGTGACGCCTGGATGGTAATGATGTAGCAGCCTGCCACTCAGCTAAAGTATGGTCTTCACGAATACGAGTGTAATAAGAATCATTATTCCCAAGAAAATAGACATGGCCGTTCGATTCAAAAGTGCCGTGGCCAAATATTCTTTTGGGCAAAGGCGTGGTTGTTTTCCAATCCGCCAACGTTCCATCGGGCTGAATGGCGCTGAAGTACACGGTGTTCACCCATTGATCATCTGCCTTCTTCCCACCAATAATGTAAAGGTAGCCGTCGTAGGAAATCATCGTATGTTCCTGCCTCGCCTGGGGCGGAGCTACTGTGTAATTCCATGGATTTAGACTCCCATCAGGCTTCACCGAGGTATATTGAACAAAGTTCTGAATACCTCCGGAATTTCCCCCGGCCGCGTAGATAAAATTCCCATAACTGACTGCTGCAAACGTCTGCCGTGAAGGGGATAGGGAAGCAGTCTCTTTCCAGGCTCCAATGGAACCATCAGGATTAAACGGAGCGTAATACACATCGTCAACGCCAGCCGCGCCCGTAAGTAAGTAAACGTAGTTGCCAACTTTTACAACCACATGGTCATAGTAGTGTCCGGGCAACGGAGTCGTCTCCACCCAGCCTACCAATGTTCCATCAAGTCTGATCGCGCTGAAGTAAACGTTCGTAAGCCTTTCATCGCTTGCATTCCGTCCGCCGAAAATGTACACATAACCGTTGTGAAAGATTAGTTGCTGACTTCTGAGGGAATCGAATGGAGCAGCTGAGGGGATTGGCATAGGGTTTGTCTCTGCCCATTGAATAATTCCGAGTGTTGGATCCAGCACTGGGGCGATTGCGTTCAACGGATTAGGAGAAGGTGTAGGCACTATGGTCACGGTAGAATCTGTTACGCCGATCGTAACAAACTGCTCAGCCTGTGTGGCAACAACTTCCAGTAATGCAGTATTGCTCGTTCTGTCTCTCACGCACCAGGCATGAGTCACGAAGCTTCCCTGTACCTGTGATTGACCAGGCTGCAGTTCAAACCAGAATTCCTCTGCCCCCTCATAGTTTACCCAGTACACCTTGATGGCGCGACCACTCGCATTTAGGAATGTTATCACCGTCTCCACAGAACCCTCAATTGAACGCAGAGATGAGCAATTGGCTTCATCTGGTGAGGAGGTGACAATTGGCGTTTCAATTGCTGGCAAGGTGTTTTGCGGCGTGGCAATCTGGTTTGGCGTTGCGGGCGCGGCAGTACAGGCAGACAGAACAAGGCCTATACCTAACAAGCGGAACAGGGTCATAGATCGACCGAAGAATCTGTGAGACATTTCGTTCTCCTTCCTTCTCAACTTAATTCAACCAATCTTCGACTAGAAAAACTCATGGCATATGAAAACGTTGAGATCCCATCTCCTTGTCATCGCTCCATGATGTAATATATACAAACCACACCGGCCCCTTTTCATTTTTCAAGCCAATTTTGGAAGTTACTCGAGAGGTTGATCTGGCGAATAGGATCGAACATACCATTCCTGATGTTCAACAGCCCATCCGGGCGTTTCAGTACCACCACTCAGGCGATTGAATTTCCACCACATATAACCGTCCGCTCGAACAGGTCCTTCCACAATCTCTACATAATCGCCAGTTTTTAGCTGCATAATGACCGCACCAGTTGTCGAAGGCCGGTCGCGTACGTTTAGATTATCCCCAGCCTTTGTAATAATGTATATATCGCCTGTTCGGAAAAACAGGGCTTCCTTTGGCTGTCCACCTGAAAGAACAAAATTCGACGTCCAAACAGGCAGTTCAACGGTGCCGCTCGCCAGACTTGTCCGCCATTCTTCATCGTTCAAGCGTTGGTCGCGCGGCTGTATAAATTCGTAATAGGAAAATACCCCACCCTGGGCGATCTCCCATTTGTCTTCCAAAGGCACGGCCACATAAATTCGGTCCACACTACCAACGCCGACTTCGAGAACCTTGTCTTCCGCGCCCGAAACTGCGGCAACGACGGGAACCTCTGGCATCTCACTATCGGGCTGACTGTAACCAGTATCGGTATTCAGGCACTCGGTCATTCCCAGACAATCGGTAATGGCATAGTTATCCCCTTCGTCAAGAGGGAGCCCCGCGAGTTCTTTCGCCGCGATGTTTCCGAGAGTTTCGAATCTGTCCCCCAGAACTCCCATGCCAAAGACATAACCGGCCGCATCCGTGGATTGGTTCCCGCTGTAACCGGGCGAGCAAATCGTGAGCGTCGCGCGGTTTTGCAAACCACAGGACAAGGCACGCGCCATATAAGCCATACGATAAAACGCCTGTGGGTTTGGCTCCACATAACTGGGCGCGGAACTGGACATGGGAGGACCACCACCTCCCATCATTTCAGGTATTTTGGTATACAGGATGGTGTCGTGTTTCAGTTCGGCCCAACTGCCCAGCGCGGCGTTCAAATCCTTGTAACCCCAGGCTGACGTTTGCATGTAAGCCGGGTACGCGGAATCCTTCGCCTGAACCACCGGGAGAAAGGAGTAAAGCCAGCCGTCGTAAAAGCGTCCCAGCCATTGCTCCTCGGGCTGTTCCGTAACAGCTCGCCGCATCTTTTCCATTTGTTCTGTGTAATTTGGGAAACTGGTAATATTTTGCTTTTCCAATTCCTGCAAAGCCGGCGACGAACCCCAGGCTGCCATTACGTCCAGGCCGGACGGCAATTCGCGACGGGTGTTGTCGGGCTTCTCTTTCACACGACCAAAGACAACGTTCTGGAGGACCATGCCATCGAGAGTGAACCGCTGACCCATGAAACGCCATCCCTTCGCCGGCGCGGAGTCTATCGTTGAGGTCATGAACAGGGAATTGATCTGTGGAGTGGGAAGCTGGTCGCTCCGGGAAAGAAAGTCCTGCCAGAGAGCCTGATCTGCCAAATCCTGTATTGTGGGATTCTCCCCATAGACCTGCGTCATCAATTGTGCGTATTCAAGCGGTCCAGCGTCATCTGAGGGTCCCACAACGAAGGTCAGTATCCGGTGCAATTCAACCCAGGCTTCGGATGCAGATTGATCATCCACTCGCGCTCGATGCAGCGCCAAGGTGATGATTAACGGCAGGCGCGAAGGATTGAAGTTGGGATTGTCTGGATCTTGCAAAAGGAAGTGCATGCGGCCGTACCAGGTCATACCGCGAAAGTAGGACTCCAGGTCAGGATCGCCCGCGTAATGACCTACAGGCTTGTAGGCTCCATAATCGTCCTCAAAATCGGGAAAGAGAACTGACTTTGCGCGTCCCCCGCCATCCATAATTTGTTCCACCTGTTGAGAAACAATGTCTGCCACGGAAGGGTCTACTTCGGCAGCGGGGTCAAATAGTTTGAGCACGACGGAAAGATATGCCAGAGCCTGCCGCGCGTCCGCTTCGATGGGCGTACCTTATAATTCGGTGAAATCGGAACGCGCCTGTTGCAATGTTGCGTTCGTTATCGCTATCATTTGCGGGCGGAAAGATTCCCGCTCAAGCGACTTGAGCATGTCGTCGAATAACAAGTGCAAGGCATGAAACGCCGCGTCAGTCGTCAGATAGTACGGTTGTCCCGTGCGTTGGGAAGTTTCAACTCGAATATCGCCGAATTGCGCCTCCCGGCTATGAATCACGACAAAACCGTTCTTCACAAGAAAATCCTTTTGCGCGGCAGTCAGTCCATCAAGGGTTTGAAGATTGGCAACCTGGCTGAGATCAAGCGGCAATGAGATGTTTTCTCCAGCATAAGGCTGTGGACTCCAACTCGTTAAAACAATGCTTTCGCCAAGCGCATCGCCGACAAATGGCTCCGCCCAGTTTATCGCAAAGGAAGACAAAGATTGTTCACCTGAACCAGCAGCAACTGCTGTCGCTGAAGGGGCAGGCATCACAGTCGGCTTGGGTGTTGACGAGGGAGAAGGTGGCGTAGGCGTATCCAGAGGGCTATAGCAGTACTCTGGCAACTGATCAATACAATCGCCAACAACAAACTCAGACAGATTCTATTTTTCATTTGGTCCTACCTTTTTCGATTGAAAACTGCTTGCGAGCCATCGCCGCCTGACGCGAGTCATCCTGTTTTTCCAGCAGTGGACTGCCGGATAATTTGGATGAATGAGGGCTGTTACGGACCCCATTTCAATTGCCGAGCCAATACGTTTAGGGCTACATTTGGCCTGCCATCGAGATACACAATCTCTGTATGTTCACCTTGACCGATATCTGGGTTTGGGGCAAAAGCCACAACGACAAAGCTTGCGTCGGGTGACCATAGGGCTTCACTCATAAGTTCAAAAGTGTCTGGTCGAAGAATAGTACGTCCCGTCACTCCATCCGGCGCGGAGCGGACGAGTTGCAACGGTGCACGCTGAACCATCCCATCTGGGCTGGAAGCATTTGCAAAGAAGAAATAAAGTTGACCATCGGGTGCAAGGTATGGCTCATCAGCCAAGTTGAAACTTCCACCGCCTGCATCACCTGGGATAAGCGTGGTCACTCTGCCGCTGGAGGCATCCACTTTCCATAGTCCGGAGCCCCACATGCCCACTGTGGAACTGCCCGCATGGAAACTCAAACTGTCGAGAGTCCATTCCCCTTTACCACAACAGATAAAAAACACATCATCACTATTAGGCATCACGAGTGAGTTCGTCGCAGGATAATAGATCGCGTCAGATATCGCATCGCTATTGGGAATGCCAACTGTGATGAGAAGCTTAGCTCCATCAGGCGAATATTTTCGAGGCCAATACAATTCACCAGGTCTAGGGATACCGCTAATAGGATCAACAATCTGTTTTTCCAACACCAGATTGGAAACGCCGGTCGAAACCGCATATAAGTTCAGTCCTTTATGGCTATAAGCGATTGTTTGCCCATTAGGTGAAAAAACAGGATTACTTACACTGTTCAATATCGGATTGTTAGGATCCACCGCACCTCCATCCACCAACATGTGGCGATCAGAACCATCCGCGTTCACCAGCAGCAATTGGTTGTTCGCCACGTAGACAACGCTTCCATCTGCCAATGAAACATCGTAATCCTTCACATCGACAGGCTCGGACGTAAGTTGTTTTTGGGTTTTGCCATCTTTTTCAAGGCGGAAGACTTGTGTAATCCCCGCATCATCGGTGCCGAGGTAATAAAAAGTATGAGGAAGCAGACCGTCAGTGGGCGTTTCGGGTTCAGGCGTTTCCTCACCAGCAGTTTCAGGTGTGATGGCTTGCAGCGTCATGGCTACAACGGTTGCCACCTGATCAGATGAAGAAGGCTGGGTAGCAACATTTGTTACAGGAGAGTTACAAGCCGCAATGACAATTGTGAGAATAATCAAAATGTAAAAGAGTCGAAAACGTCTATTCATAAATACCCAAACTTCCGAGCCTTGCGAAGGTTTAGAACCTTCGCAAGGCTTGGCTACACCTGCTCGAATCGTTCAACCGGTACAACGAAAAGTGTGACGCGTTTTTCGCCAGACGGCAGGGGAGTCAATTTCGCGCGGATCAATTCCAGCGCGGACTCAACGCGTTCGTCCCTCACACCCAGCAGAAGAGTCACAACGCCTTTTCGCAGGAATCCTCCGGTGGAGGCAACGCGCGTGACACGGTATTCAGAAGATGTAAGCGCCTGGGTGATGGCATCGGAGTCATTGTCTTTGACGATCAGTATGATCATTTTCATTGGGAATACTCCTTGAACAATATGCACTTCGACTGCGTAGCACTCAGCGCGGGATTATATTTCCTCGAAGAGTTCAACGGGTAACGTGAAAACGGTCGCGCCGCCCACGGTAACGGGAACAGGCGTTGGCATGGGAAGAGGCGAGCCCTCCAATGGAAGCGTAAGATATTCCACGCGTTGACGGCAGGATTCTTCCAGAGTCTGGATTGCCTCCTCTTCGCGTCCCTCACGCATACCTATCAATAGGGTCGCATTACGTCTGCCCAGAAACCCACCGGAGCTGAACAAATAGACAACGGGCAGGTTTAAATGTTCCAGGGCGCGGGTCGCGGTATCCCGATCCTGCTCTTGAACCACTGCAAGCATTAACAATTTGATTGAATGAGTATCCATAACAACCTCACATCAAGAGGCTAAACCATCTATGGAATAGTATACAGGATACTGTTAAATGCACAAGTCATGAACGGAAATCTACGTTGCCTTCTTAAGATCAGAGATGAGTCCGCTAACACTTACACCTGGCGCACACCGGCCCTGGTACGGCTTAAGCCGCACGGTGCCAGGGAGTGCAGGTGTCTTCGCCAATCGACGCTAATTTAAGAACAATTCGTGGAGACACCTGCACTTGCATGCAGGTGCAAGTGTTAGCGTAGATTGGTGGACTCACTCTCCACCTAGCGCTTTCCAAACTTTGCAGCATATTCTTGAACTTCCCGCATGGGCGGGCGTTCGCCTTCTGCAATCTCATCCACATCCAGAAAGAACCTTTCGCGCTCATAGCGAATTAGTTTCATGGTTTTGTTCACATCATCCAAAAAACTTCGGTCATATCGTTTTTCAAGTTTTCGAATCACGGCCTGGATGATCGCAAACGACATCTTGCTCAACGCTTCCAGAGTCTGATTATGATGGACCCGTTCCTGAAGATCCACCTGGGCAATCGCGCTCAGCCCGAACGCCTCGAACAAATCGATCAATAACCCGATCTCAACCCCGTATCCCGAAAAGAATGGGAGCTGCTCCAGCGCCTTTCGCCTGCCGCCATATTCACCCGAAAGCGGCTGGATGATGCCGGAAAGTTCCGGGTAAAAAAGATTAAGCAATGGGCGAGCTGTAAGTTCTGTCACCCGCCCTCCACCGCCCGCCTGCATTTTATTCCCAACTTTCAGAGGCCGCCGATAAAAACCTTTAACAAATTGTATTTCCCGCCTGAGCAAAAGAGGCGCGATCAAACCATATACAAAACGGGGATGAATGTTCACAATGTCGGTATCGATCCAGATGATGATGTCACCCTGCGTGCAATACAGGCTTTTCCACAAAGCTTCGCCTTTCCCCGGGCGCGCACCATATTGTGGAAGAATATTTTGATGAATATGGACTGGAATCCCCAGTCCCTTGGCAATCTCACGCGTTCGGTCTGTCGAATCTGAATCGATCAAAACCATCTCATCCAG
>JAKEFL010000243.1 GCA_022616105.1 Anaerolineae bacterium
ATGACAAGGGTAATTTTGCAACTGGTTGGTTTCGATACGGCGGCTATCGCCGCCTACTCAACCAACGGAGTGTCTCTGAAACCAAACTGTCAGGTGGCTAGGAATAATACACCTGCTGTCAGAATTGAGAAGTGATATGTCCCCCAAATGTAATGATTGCATGGGGAACCACTCGTGCTATCATATTTATGTTGAAGAATAGAGTTCTTAGAGATAATTGAATGTCGAAAATTCCTTTTATAAAAAGTTTGCTCTAGGCGGCGTCCCCGCCGCCGCCTTGAAAAGCCGAAGGTGGACGGCGGCTTGAGCAAAGTTATTTCTGGAGGCAGCTATGGGTACAAAAAATAAATCGGTCATTCGCTGGCCGTTCATTGTGGGGTACCTGGGGATCATAACATCCATGCTCGCTTGCATGGCAATTGGGGTGGGGTCAACCAATGCAGAACAAGGAACATTACAAATAGATAATGGTGTAGTTGAAGTAGTGGATGAGAACGGTGACCTGGTGCCTGTCGCAGGAACTTCAACGTTCGAACTGGTTGGCGCGCTCGAAGGCATGGATCCCTGGGTGATTGCTGGAACAACTGTAGAAACAAACGAGTCTACTCAGATCGAAGAAGGTTTGCAGGTTGGTGATCTGGTGCGCGTACGAGGCACCATTCTCGAAGATGGCACATGGCTGGCTTATTCGATTGAACTTGCCGAAGAACAGATTGATCCCATTATCGTCCTGATTGGCACAGTGGACTCCATTGATCCCTGGGTGGTGAATGGAATCACACTCAACGTCACAGCGGATACTATCATCACTGGAGAAATTACACCCGGAATGCTTGTCCGCGTTGAAATCCTCCTTTTGGAGGATGGAACCTGGGAGGTGCTGAGCATCACTCCGCTTGGGGATGTGACGGAAACCGAGGGTTGCATAACAGTGGTTGCCACTGTCGTCTCGGTCACTGAGGATGAAATTCAGTTCCTGGGCTGGCCTTCCATGCCCCTTGGTTCGGATGTTACGATTGAAGGCGGCGATGAAAGCGAAGGCGTTATATTGAGCCTTAACCAGCCTGTGCTCGTTGTTTTATGCCCATCAGATGGCCAGATCGTGATCATACAAATCATCGTTATCATCATCGATTTTCCGCCTGATGATGGCGGGACCGAGCCTCCGACGGAGGGTGAAAGAGTTTTAGTCTGTCACAAGCCAAACAAGAACGCGCACACGCTCAGTCTCCCATCGTCTGCTGTTCCGGCACACCTTGGTCATGGAGATACCCTGGGACCATGCCCTTGATTTGAATCAGTGCGGCTCATTTCAACGTCGGGATGAAACATTTCATCCCGACGCTGCTTTGTATCCGCTTATCTTCCCTTGTATAATCACAAGATAATATATGCAGATAACGAGTGATGTTCACGAACAACTTTGCGCATTACTGGATAAGGAGGGCGCGACGTATCGCGTCATCGAACACGAGCCTGAAGGACGAACGGAAATGATTGCAAGAATTCGCGGCAACAGGATCGAGCAATCCATCAAGTCAATGGTTCTGCATGTCAGATTGAACAGGAAGGAGAATATCTATTGTCTTGCCAATGTCCCTGGCGATTGCCGTATAGACTTCGATGGAATTAAAAATCATTTCAATGCGGACAGCGTCGCATTCGCCTTCCGCGACAAAGCGCAGGAGTTAACCGGATGCGTCATCGGGGCGATCCCACCTTTTTCGTTCAGTGAGGGTCTTCAAGTGCTGGCTGATCCACTCATCCAGGAAAATGAAGAAGTGGTTTTCAACGCAGGTAGATTGGATCGGTCTATATTTATGAGACTCGATGATTACATCCGCATCGCCAAACCACAACTGGTGAAAATCGCTTTACGAGGATAACTCATGAAATTCGTAATTCCCGCGCGTAAACCTTTTAATTTTCTTTCGGTTGTCAACTCGCATGGATGGCGTCAACTTGCACCGTTTTCATATGATGAGGCAACGAATACACTTCACCACATCCTGCTTCTTTCAAATGGGCGTGTGATCGAACTCAAATTGCGAGACGGGATTTATGGCGTAAATGTTGAAACAGAGAAATTAAACCGATCAGAGAAAAAAGAGGTGACAGACATCGTCACATGGATGTTCGGACTCGACCTGGATTTCTCTGCCTTTTACGCCGCCTCTCGCAGGGAGCCGAAGTTGGCGCGCGCCAAAAAGCTATCCCTTGGCCGACTCCTTCGCGCACCAACCGTTTTCGAAGACGTGATTAAAACGATCCTAACGACGAACACCCTTTGGGCTGCGACCAGGAATATGTCCAGGAAGTTGGTGGATGAGTTTGGCAAACCATTAAACTCCGTTGGTCGAGTAGCCCCGAACGATAGTGAGGGGCGTATCGAGACCAAATCATTCCCTACCCCTGAATCAATCGCCGCGTCCAACCCGGACTACATCAAAGAGAAAATACGCGTTGGCTATCGCGCCCCGTCTATTTATCAGTTGGCTGTCCGTGTGGCTTCAGGTCAACTCGATTTGGAGTCACTCAAAACCTCTGATTTATCAACACTCGAATTACGTAAGGAATTGATGAGAATTAACGGCGTGGGTCCTTATGCCGCAGCGAACTTGCTGATGATCCTGGGGCGGCACGATTTCATCCCAATCGATTCCTCCGCACTGACAGTTGTCTCACACGAATGGTATAAAGGCAAACCTGTTATAGCAAAGGATGTGGAGAAGCGATTTGCAAAATGGGGCGAATACAAAGGTCTTGCCTTCTGGTTTTGGGATTGGAAATATAATGGGTAAAGATTCAAAATTAACCGCAAAGAGCGCGGAGAACACGAAGATTTTTAAAGGGTTTATCTCGGCGGTCTTCGTGGTGCCTTGGCACCACTTGGCGGTAAAAAGAGGAGAATAAATGATGAAATGCCCGGTCTGCAAAGAAAATAAGTTGGGTCAGATTACTCTTCTGAAGGGACTGCCCGCCCATCAATGTTCGAATTGTAACGGCGTCTATATACCATCGAACGCTTATATGGCATGGTGGAAAACCCTTGGGAAAGAGTTGCCTCCAAAAGAGGGAGCCATCGAAATCGATCCTTCATGGGAGGTAAAGGAATTAAAGTTGTGTGCTACCTGCGGTCATATCATGGCTCGCTATAAAATCTTCCCGGATACTGACTTTTATATTGATCGCTGTCGCAACTGCAACGGGATTTGGCTTGATGCCAATGAATGGGATGTGTTGATCGACCGGAACCTGCACGACAATTTGAATGAATTCTTTACGCGTCCGTGGCAGGATCATCTCCATGCCGAGGAGACGAAAATTCATTTGGAACAAATCTACACGGACAAACTTGGCGAAGATGATTATGCAAATGTCAAGCAAGTCCGGGAGTGGTTGAATAACCATCCTATGCGGGGGATGCTACTGGCATTCTTACAGGCCGAAGATCCGTACAAAATATAATAATGTAGACCATGAATATGGTAGCCGGTGTTATTTCTGTAAGTATTGGGATCTGGGTAACCATCCAAACTCGCAGGCGGTCGCGATTTATATTCGAAAGCCAGAGTTCAGACCTTTGTTCGATATGTGCAAACCCAGCTACTTTGATAAGAGGCGTGCCACAACAGCAGGGCCGGCATCAGGGCGAACTCAAGAATCATCAGGATCGTTGGTAATGTGCCAGGGCTGCCATCCATCAGGTAGCCTGTCAGGCGCGCGAACCCTGTGAGGAAGGCGCAGCCAAATACGATGCGGAAGGCGTCGGCGCGCTGGGTAAACGCCGCCAGCGTCCAGATCACAAGTGGCACGGTCATAAAGAACATAAAACTGATGGCGCGGAAATTACTCCGCAGCCCTACGGGGACGACGATTTGCCCCTCCACGCCAAACAAGCGCGCCATCCCCTCCAGCCCGCTGAAAGCGGGATGAAGAGAATTATCCCGATGACCGCGCGGAACGCAGTCATTTCTACAAGCACAAGTCGTTCGTTTCTCTCCCCGCGTGGAGTGAATCTGCTTTGATCCGAGACCACGGCTACATCCTTTTCATGTCAGATTTCACAACCCTTTGCTCGATCTTCGCCAGCCCGCTGCTCATTTCCCATAATTTTTCCTGAAGGGCAAGATCATACGAAAGGTCCGAGGAAGGCACCGGCTGACAATCGATGAAATATTTTCCCGAAACTCCCTCCACCTCCGGGCTGGTTGCCAGATACAGCGATGTTGCCGCGGCGGTTTCGAGCGTGCCAGCGGGTGGATACTCACTCAGTCCGTGCAGGGAGGAATAGATTTCCCGCGCGGCTTTTAAGGCAAGCGTTTGCGCGACTCCGGGGTGCAGGCAATTAACGGTCACGCCATTTCCTTTAAGCCTCCTCGCAAGCGCATACGTGAATAGTATGTTTGCCAATTTGGATTGGCAATAGGCATCCCAGGGACTGTAAGAGTCTGCGGAAGCCGGTCGCGCCATGAAATCATAGTCGATGCTTTCGTGAACGCGCGCGGACACGTTGACGATCCGTCCGCCGCCTCGTTCAAGATTGTCCAATAACAGGTTCGTCAATAGAAAATACGTATCCGCCGACAACTTGTATATATCAAATAAAGCTGCGTGGTTGTTGATCAGCGCGTGCAAGGATGGATATCGCGATGATAATCTTTGCGCCAGCGCCCGTACCTCATTCATGCTGGATAAATCGGCGAGTTCAACATGGACATTCGGGTTTCTTGTCTGCTCGATGATTTCGCCGCCCGCCAACGCGCCGCGTTCCTGATTTTGACAAACGATGACCACCTCCGTTCCCATTCGCGCGAGTTTCAATGGAGTTGCTTTTCCAATCCCCTGGCTTGCGCCTGTCACAATACACGTTTGTTTTTCATTTTTCAAACGCTTTCTTTAGAAAGAGGCGATGGCGGTCTGCATGTCAGTGTAGGTCTCGATGAACATGTCGAAGCCGCCCATCTCGAAGGATGTCCTTACCCCTTTGGATAGATTCAGCAATTTGAGGCGAGGCGATTTATAACTGCCGGCGCGGATGCCCGCCCACACCTCTGCCTCGCTCAGTTCAGAGTCGGGATGGAGAGAGCGGAGTTGATTGTAAAGGCGGTACAGCGCGCGCAAGCCGTACCTGCTGATGAACGGCGCATGGGCAAGATCAACCAGAACATGACGCGCGCCGTTTTCGATTAATTCATCCGCCTTTATTTGGAATTCCTCATAGGTTGACGCGTCGATATTGCCGTCCACGTGGACGACTGTCACGGGAACGCGTCCGTTTTTGATGAAGACTTTGATTGCCATTTATGCCTCTCTTGAAATCAGTTGAAATTTTATTTTATGCGCTGATTTCACGGAGCGCTTCGAAAAAATCCGACTGTTAAAAGCGCATTTAAGATGAATCACCGGGCAGGCGTATCAACCGGTTATGCCATAGTATCAGCAGGGGCATAACGCCGAGTTCCAGGATCATCAACATTACGGGCAGGATGCCTGGGTAACCGTCTGCAAGATAACCTGTCAGCCGCGCTGAACCTGATAAAAACGCGCAGACTCCCACCAGTCGGGTGCACCATCATTTTGTACGAGAGAACGTCTTGTAGTCTACACAAATAATTCAAAAAATGGCGTTATTTCAGTAAAAAGGCGCATTTTTCGCAATTTACGGACTACGTTCTGAGAACACTGTGTTAGGCAACCTTTGCGCTTACCAAAACGATGGGGCTGAAAAAAGACACCACCGCCAACACAAACATCATTTTTTGTCATCACACGTTACAGAGGGTACTACTAATTAAAGCCCGCAAGGTGTTTTCAACTTGGCCTCAAAAAAACCCGTCCCAACCATATCGCCCACGCGGGATAGCCAATGATGGAAGCCAATCCCCCAACATATGTAAGAGGATGATTTGGTCCGCCCAGGATGAACCCTGTTGTCACCAATACGTAACCTATCCCAGCGACCATACCAAGCCAGGCTAGTCTGCGGGGCAACATCTTATCGGCAAGCGCAAGATAGCCATAAATCACAAGTGATATACCAAAAACTCCAAAGGACATGGTTACGGTATCGCCAGATGTTTTCCTTGTGGTAATAAGTATTGTCTGGAATACAACTGCGCTCAGTGCGGCAATTACACCAATTATTACTGCCGTGAGACTTACTGTTGG
>JAKEFL010000244.1 GCA_022616105.1 Anaerolineae bacterium
CGGTATGAGGATCGATCTGCGCGGCGTTGTCGCCCAATGCGTATACATCGCGCAGCCCCTCAACCTCGAAAAATTCGTTCACCTTCAGCCGGCCATCCTTCGTCTTGTTGGAGAGCGGAAGATCGGCAATGACCGGGCTCACTCGATTCCCCGCAGTCCAGATGACGCTCTGGCTGGGAATAAATCGTCCATCCTGAAGTTTGAGACCTTCGGCTGTCACCTCAGCAGCGCGGGCTGTTTCCAACTCGATCCCTCGTTTCAACAGTTGCTCTTTTGTGTAGGCAGCCAGATTGGTCGCGGTCTGTGGGAGGACGGCGCTTCCGACCAGGACAAGGCGGATGCTGCCCTGAGGAATCGAAGGGTAGTGTCGGATGAGAATTGCCCGTGTCAGTTCCTCCAGCCCAGCCATCAGCTCGGTGCCTGCGTGTCCGGCGCCAACCACGATAAATGTGAGCAAGCGCTGCCGCGCCCACGGGTCATCGTTCAAAGCGGCCGCCTCGAAGAGATCAATCACATGATTTCGGATCAGGACCGCGTCGCCCACTCCCTTGAATGGAAGCGCGTGTTCAGCTGCTCCCTGCACAGCCGCGACGTTTGGAGCCGCTCCGAGAGCCAGAACCAGTTTATCAAAATGCACTTGCTGTCTGACCGGAGACCGGCGATGGCGCGCAACGATGCGGCGTCGGTCCAGGTCAATGGATTCAACCGACATCTCTCCAAATTCGATTCCCCACTCGCCGCACAGATGCCGGATCGGATAGAGAACATGGCGGGTCTCGACGGCGCCAGTGGCCGCCTCAGCCAGCATGGGCGTGAAGAGAAAAAAATTCTGCTGGCTTATCAGGGTGATGTGAACCGGTAAAACTCCGGCGCACCGTTTTGCCAGTTCGAGTGCCGTGGTGACTCCGGCGAATCCACCACCCAGGATCACAATGCGCGGCGCCAGCGAGGTTGAGGGTCGAGCCAATACTCTGCCAGCTGCTGAACCAACAGTCATTTGCTGTGTCATCACCATGCTTCACTTCCTTTCGCTGTCAAAAAGCAATCCATGTTGACTCACGTGTAGAATCTTTGCCTGCCATAGATTCACGCCAGCTACGCGCGCAGAAGCAACATGAGAAAACATTTTAATATGTGTTCGAGTGTAAGGCATCAAACTATGAGGCCCTACAAGTGAAATTGAAGATAGATGCTCACCTTTCATAATGTCATTCTGAGCGAAGCGAAGAATCTCTACGATTGTCTCAGAGACCCTTCGCTGCCGCTCAGGGTGACATGCCTAAAATGTGGCAGTCTGCGTAAGGCGAATTAGAGAATCAGCGTATTCTCCACGCATACCGAAAAGTGACACCCAGGATGAACCATGTTGCCAGGACGGTTCCTCGCACTGTTCCGCTGACCTTTGAATGGCCATAGCGGCGGCTTTGATAGCTAACAGGCACCTCGACGATTCTTGCCCCGCGCCGCGCTGACTTCACGATCATCTCTGTGGGCCAGCCATAAGTCATTTCCTGCATATCCAGTTCACTCAGTAATTGCCTGCGGATTGCGCGGTAAGGTCCCAAATCTGTAATCGAAATTCCATAAAGAAGATTCATTAAGCGGGACACCAACCAATTCCCGAAGCGTTGGTGTGGCGGCATCGCCCCAGGCGCAATGATGCCTCTTTCGCGCGATCCCAACACTATATCAGCCTGATCATTCAATACAGGAGATAGCAATAAAGGCAAGTCTGCTGGTGAGAAACTGTAATCTCCATCCATGAAAACCAATACCTCCGCATCCTGCGCGGCAGCCACCCCCGCGGCGCACGCGTATCCATAGCCGCGTCGAGACTCAATGACCACTTTGGCTCCCGCCTGCTCTGCTTCTTCGGCAGTTGAGTCTGTCGAGTTGTTGTCTACAACAATCACCTCGACCTGCGCGATCGCTCGAACCTCACGCATCACTTTGCCGATGTTGCCAGCTTCATTCAAAGCTGGAATAATCACAGTAACTGCTGCCAAGTTTATGCTTCCCTATGCAACAAGGAACGGATCGCATCCCGTTGCAAAAATCGCCGCGTATGAACAGCTCCATGAGCGGTGTGGTTCTCGAGTTCTTCGGTGAGTCGCCTCAGGGAAATCACATCATCCACGTCATACCACGTGGGCAATAAACTCACGCGCAGACCTTCCTTCTCCGCCAGGGCAATCGTATCTGCCGCGACCGTTGGTGTGCTCATCTGGACTTCGCGCAGCAGACGCGGCGCTGGCTTCTTGATCCCAATTAGGTAATAACCTCCATCGTCACAGGGACCTAAAGTTACATCCGCGCCATCTGCAAGTGCATTGAAGGCTTGCGAAAGATAGGCTGATGGAAGGGTCGGGCTGTCACTATCCATGATGACCACGCGCTCGTAACCCTGGGATAAGCAGCCGGTCAGTGCGTGGTCGAGGCGCGAGCCAAGATCATGCCCATTTTGCGGGACCAACTCAAAGTCTGATGCGAAGCGGTGAAAGTAATCCCGCGCGTCAAGAGGCAGATAGGCGATCACGCGTTGGGCTTTGTCCACCTCCCGCATCTGATCCAACGCATCAAGCAGGAAACATTCGTACAAGGCGCTGGCATGTTCGGGAGTCAAAGGCGGGGAGAGACGAGTCTTCGTTTGTCCGGGAGCAGGCTGTTTGGCGACCACGATCAAAGCGTTTTTATGCTGCGGCATGATATTTTTACCACGAAGGGCACAAAGTACACAAAGGGGATAAGGTTTACGAATTTAAGAGGTTATTCTCTTCGTGACCTTCGTGTCCTTTGTGTTTGGAAATGTTTTTCCTCTAAAAAGAATCCATAATGCATAAAGCCAAGGAATACCCAGGACGGTTGATGTGAGCAGAGGTTCGAGCCGAATGGAGGTTTCAGGATGCCAGAACATCGTCGGGACATATTCGGGACCGAAGACCAGTTGTTTGCTCACGACCCAAAAACTGAACACGAGCGCGAGATTGCGACTCTGTGAGGAGAGCAAGGGCGCAAGGCAGATCAGCCACAGGCTATACCATTGCTGGAACCACAGGCACGTGATCATCAAGTAGAAACCCAGAATATTAAATGTTATCTGGGCGAAATCGCGCGAAGGATCTTTTTCTTTCATGCGGAAGGATTGGAAAAGAACAAATACAGCCAGCAATCCCAAAGCGACCAGGCTGACAAGCCGTGCGGATTCGTCCAAGCCCAGAATTGGTTTCAGAAGCCGATAGATCACCGCAGGGATGGATGTGGTAAACATACTCATCCGCCGTTCAACACTGAATGAAGCGAGTCCATTCCAGAAGGGATAGTATGCGGCGGCTGTTACGATGAGGGCAAGCGTGCCGGTCTTTGCAAGGAATATAAACCGCGCGCCAAGCGTCTCCAGACTGCGCCATGCAATTAACAATACAGCAGGGATCAATATGATGGGAAGGAATTTCATCAACGCGCCCGCCAAAAGCGAAAGCGCGGCAAGTGTATAATGACGGCGCTTGATCCACCACGCGGCAAGAAGAAACCAGAATGCCATCGCAACATCGTTATGACCGTTGCCCCAGGTTTCGTAAAGCATCATCGGGTTCCACCCCAGCAGCAATGCCCCGCTCAACGCTTGTTCGGGCGCGTCACGTCTCAAATATAAAACCACGAATGCAACACCCGCCAGATGGAAAAGGCCTGGCAATAATTTGAACGCCAGCACATTGGCGATGATTCCATCCCCAGCCAGCCAGGCGGTGAGGCCAGCGAGCGATTCCCACAGGGGCCCATACGCCGAGCGCGCCTTCTTCCACGCGGCGTAATCATGAAATGGGTCATCGGGATAATCTGCGATGACTTGTTGGAACGGGTTGGCATCATGGACTCCTAAAATGCGGCCGTGCATAATATTGTCGTAAATATCCGCGGCATCAAAAGGTGCTACAAACAAAAATACAGTGATAAACGCGAACATTCCAAAGATGACAATGATCCACGCGCTTCTTCCCTGAACACTTCGACCCTTCGATACGGCTTCGCCACTCAGGGCAACGCTTCGCTCAGTGCTAGCCTTGAAACTGATTCTGTACCCAAGCCAGTACAACACCCAGACGCCAATGAATGCCAGGCTTAACCGCACGTATGATGGAGTGCCTTGATAGAATAGCAGGTCTCTATCCAGTCTTGGCTGATCGTAAAGTTCCAAAAGGTTGATAGGCAAAAGGAACGCGAAGATATAAATGAGCAGGCTCGCAAATACGATGATAGTCAGTTGAATGATCGGCGAGGTGAGGTATCGCTTAATTGACGACAAAACGCTTTGCATAAAGTCTCACAAAATCAATGGACATTATCAGTACTTCACGAAAGTTCAGGCGGCAGTTGCGCGAAGCGTGTCGCCTGTCTTGACGCAGTTCAACTGCGTCAAGAACTGGTAAGCAATCCCATGTTACGAGGAGATTGCTTCGGCGGAGGAGCGCCGCCTCGCAATGACATTGATGATGAGTATCGCATACAACGGCAGGAACTGTGCCAGAACCGCAACGTTAACGTGCTTCCAGTTGATAAAGAACGTGTACGATAACCCGATCAATCCACAGAACAGCCACCAACCGGTCCACGCATCGAGCCGAGGCAGTCTTAGCATTCCCACGTTAATGTTGGAGGGTTCAATAAAGATCGCTATTAATGGCAGAAGCCAAAGCATATACCAGGAGAAAAGATTCTGTGAAAAGAGAGTTATCACGCCAATAGGCAGGAGGCAGCGTCGTAAAACAGTTTCAGCATTGGGCGCAGGCTTGCTGATCGTCCAGCACGCGAGGATGGCAATCATCACTACCGCGATCAATGAAATTCTGTCCGGGGAATACCATCCAAACCAATCGAGAATATCTTTCAGGCTTGAAACAAGCGGGCTGACGTTAAATCTCTCCCGAAAGTAACGCGGTAAAAAACCGAGCACCGAATTGCCACTTGTAATCACATAGGGCAAATAAAACGCTCCCACTGTCCCCACAAAAGCCAGGGGCATTTGCCACCGCCCCTGTGGATGGCGCGGACGCCAGAGGAAAGGGAGGAGTAACGCGGGATAATACTTCATCGCAGTTGCAATACCCAATAAAACGCCCACAAGCCCATCGCGTTCGCGCGTCCCTGCCCACCACGCGCCTACGAGCAGCGGTAATACCAAGCCATCTACATGCGCGGCATGAGCAGTTTCAAAAGTCAGCAAAGGTGACCACAAATAGATAAGTACACGCGCTGGCGAACGGCCCAGATCATGCAGTAAGCCTGCTAGGAGAACTCCAGCCGACAAGCCGCCAGCCGCCATTGCTGCCTGAAACCAATGAACATTGTCGGGCCAGAGGCGCCAGAGAAGAGCGTAAGCGGCCTCTGCGGCTGGCGGGTAAACAGTCACGACATTTCTGCGGTTGATGGATGGATACATTTCTATATCGCGTAAATGAGCCAGTTCAGGCGCGTTGGGTGGATAGCGATAAGGACTAATTCCCTGCGCTTGCACTCTGCCATCCCAGACATAGCGGTACATGTCATCGGAGAGTGTTGGCCGTGTAAAAATCAAAATGCCTTGCATTATGGCAGCCAGCGCGAAGATGCCGTATGTGATTCGGCGATCAACCGTCACTGGCTGCAGGACAATAAAACACGCGACTGCATACAGGATGAAAGCCGAAAAGAAAATGCCCTCAAATGCAACAGTATGCTTGCGTAAGTCCCCGAGCGCCAGCGCGAAGATATGAGTTGCGATAAGAAGAATTCCCAGCAGACCGAGCAACCATTTCCCAGCGCGGGTCATTGTCGCCTGCATGGGTCAAGTCAGGAACAGTAGAACCTTTGAGAGACGATTTCCACGATCCGCTCCAGCCTGAAGACGAGGGCGCAAAAGGGCATCCAAACCAAGGACGCGGCCGGTCGGCACAGCAAAGAATACCAGTCCTAAGGTGTAAAGCATCCCGTATGTCCAGTACCATTCGAACGGAATTGCAGTTACCCCAATGTATAAATTGATCGCCTGCACGAATGCTGCCAAACCTCCCAGGCGCGTGAACAATCCCAGGATCAGGGAAACCGCCACAAATGCTTCCATCAGCCAGACGATCCAACCGAACCAAGCCATGTTGGGAACGACAAAGCGGTCAACCAGATCAGCCTGCAGAGGCCATTTCGAGTAGATCACCATCAAGCCAACCCAGTCGCATAAGCCGGATGTTCGTTCCTGGAGACTAGTGCTTACCGCAAAATCTGCTGGACATCCAAACTGGGGCGGCATCTTCCACAGCAGTTGGGTGTACCATAAATAACCATAGACAAGGCGGGAAATGATCATGCTTATCCGGCCAACCCCATCAACAGACATGGCTTCCTTCGCGCTTAGGGTATTTTTCATGCGGCACCTCCGTTCTAGAATAGTTGAATCAATTGATATTGTCTATTTTATTATCCTTATATTACAAAATTCTTACATTCCAAGTTGACGCGCGGCATGC
The DNA here is from genome assembly GCA_022616105.1 of Anaerolineae bacterium. Classification (GTDB taxonomy): domain Bacteria; phylum Chloroflexota; class Anaerolineae; order Anaerolineales; family Villigracilaceae; genus Defluviilinea. Next base: position 6,498 of record JAKEFL010000244.1, read on the forward strand.
AGTACAGCCAATATGGTCATGCTGTCGCGGATCTCACTCTCCAGCGTCATCTGAAGTACGCGATCAAACGCGAAGGTTTCAATTTCAAGAAATTCCGTTTCGTCGGGAACTGCCTGCACCTGTGTGAGACCGCGTCCAATGTAGAGGTGGGCAATTTCATGCATAACAGATTTGCTTGTATAGTAGGTACTAATATGATCCAGTTCAGCAGTATCATATCCCACTTCTTCCCGCACCTCGCGGCGGGCAGCCTCCAGAATCGACTCGCCAGGTTTGACCCCTCCGGTTGGCATCTCCCAACGGTGGTTTTCGCTGAAGACATAGCGGTATTGCCGAACCATCACAACATGCTTATCATCAACGAACGGCAGCACACCCACACATTGACCACATTCCACAATGCCATAAACGGTGGTCTTGCCATTCGGCATCTCGGCAATATCTTCTCGTACACGAGTCCAGGGATTCTGGTAAACCTGGCGGTTTGATAATGTTTTCCAGGGTTTCGGAGGCATGATCTCTCTCTTCCGTTTTGACAAATGTGTCGCCAAGACTACATCAGGTATTTAGCTTCTGGCGCGAAGGAACAACTCAGATAACTGCTTTAGATCGCTCGCTGTGCGTGCGAGCCGCCCGACCAATATGGCAGAGATGGCGATGAGTCAACCAAATCTGCCAGACGCGGACAGCCGCCTCCAACTGGATTTGAAGTGACATCTTCGATTTTCCTCGATGTCGATCAGAAAAGTAAATGGGGGTCTCTCTCATGCGGTACTCCAGACAGTGCGCCAGATAAGCCATCTCGACCTGGAAGATATAGCCTTTCGATTGAATGCTACCAAGAGGCATGCCTCGTAGCGTCTCGGATCGCCAGAGGCGGTAGCCTGTCGTCACATCCCGTACAGGGATTCTCAGAATCGTGCGAGCATAAAAATTCCCCCAGGTAGAGAGTCCTTTGCGCCAGAAGGGCCACTCAGCGTCAACACTGCCGCCCAGAGCGTATCGCGAACCGAAGACCACATCACAGGTCTCCAAACATTTTGCCATCGTAACCAGAGCCAGCGGGTCGTGAGAGAAATCAGCATCCATCTGAGCAGCAGCATCCGCACCCCGTTCCAGCACACGATGGAACCCCTGCACGTAAGCCGAGGCGATCCCGAGTTTTCCAGGACGATGAATCACTGCCACTCTTCCGGCATTGACGGCCGCCAACTCCTCGGCGAGATAACCGGTGCCATCTGAACTGTTATCGTCCACGATCAGAACACTCAAATCCAATGGAAGCGCGAATAAAGTTGAGATGAGCCTGGGCAGGTTCTCTGCTTCGTTATACGTTGGAATCACAACGGCGATGTGCATAAACAAACCTCTGGCTTATTATGAACGAAAATTATTACAGCAATATTACACGATTTTTGATATCCCAACGATGCATTCAGGCAGGCTCACCGGGAATCGCCATGATGGTTCTTTCCACAGATGGTTTCAAGCAAGTCTGTGCCATGTGCGATAAATCATGCTTGCCTGCAATTCACTTGCCTAACAGCGTGCGGACTTGCATCTCTAGTGTTTCGCGTTCCGCGCAAATAGTTCTACCCGAACCCACAAGCGACGATGGGACTGTAAAATCTGGAGCAAGATCGCCCACCTGGACTCCTGTGCCTACTCGCCAGTCTGGATCACCGGCGCTGCCCCAATGGCTTTCGCTGCGCTCTTCACTGCCTCGCTCAGTGTCGGATGGATGTGGATGGACTTGGCAATCGGCTCAGCCGTCCCATGATTGTACATCGCCGTCACGACTTGGTGGATCAGGATATCGGCATGCGCGCCGAGGATGTGGGCACCGAATATTTCGCCGCTCTTCGCATCGGCGACGATTTTGACAAACCCTTCCGTCTGGCCGATGGCTTTGGCCCGGCCGGTGTGGGCGAACAAGTGCTTGCCGACCTTGACCTCGTGCCCGGCCTCGCGGGCTTGCCGCTCAGTCAGGCCCACGCTTGCCACTGCCGGTTCGGAGAACACCGCTCGCGGCACGACGCGGTAATCCACCTTCTTCTTCAACCCACGCACGGCGTTTAGCGCGGCCAGCGGCCCATCGTAAGTCGCGCGGTGCGTGAACATCGCCCCGCCGTTGGCGTCACCGATGGACCAGACATTGGATGCAGTGGTGCGCAGTTCGCTGTTCACCTGAATCATATGCCTCTCCACTTCGACGCCTGCTTGAGCTAGCCCGAGTTCGTCCACGCGGGCAATCCGCCCGCCAGCAAACAGGATCACCTCGGCCTTGAAGCGCCGCTCCTCCCCGCCGATTTGTGCCACGACGACCTTCCCCTCCCCCTCACGCTCGGCGCGCAGCACCGGCGCGCTGATGTACAGATCAATCCCCTCAGCCCAGAGCACATCCGCTAGCACCGCCGACACTTCCTCATCCTCGTGAGGCATGACACGCGGCGCACGGCCGAGCATCACAACTTTCGTCCCAAAGCGAGCGTACATCTGCGCGAACTCCACGCCGACGTAGCCCGCGCCAATGATGATCATAGAAGCCGGTAGATACTCCAACGTGAGCGCCTCATAGTTGGTGATGAACCCGACCTCAGCCAGACCAGGAATGTCCACGGTCGCTGTCCGCGCTCCAACGGCGAGGAGGGTCTTTTCGGTGGTGAGCCGCTTGCCATTCACGCGGATATCCACGGGTGAGATGAACTCCGCATGGCCGGTGAAGAAAGCGATGTTCTTGTTCTTCTTGAGGGCGCTGTAAATGCCAGAGATAATACCTTTGACGATGGCATCTTTGCGAACAACGGCGGCGGCGAGGTCGAAGGTGACAGCATCGGGGTTCACGCCGCGCACGCCGAACTCGTGGGCGCGGCGTTGGACCAGGTGCATGACTTCGGCAGACCTTAACAAGGTCTTGGTGGGGATGCACCCCTCGTTCACTCAAGTCCCGCCGACCTCCCGCATTTCAATCAGCGCGACTTTGGCGCCCAGGTTGGCAGCCATATGCGCGGCCGGCAGGCCACCCTGCCCGCCTCCGATGACGGCGATGTCGAATTTTTCCATTGGGAATCCTTTCCTGGGAGGTCATATAGCTCTTACACGAATGGCGATATGCTACTACGCCGGGTCAGTCAGTTTGAGGAGTTCGAGACAGATGTGCCCTGCCCTGGTCTCAAAGGTATTTTCACAATAGGGGCAGACGGCCTCATACGATTCCTTGCCTACTGCCACGTAGCAGCAACCCATCGGGCAGATGTGAACCCCTAGACCTAGTAACTCGGCGCAGTGGGGACACTTCCGCTGGCGAGTGGCTTTATGGGTCGTCCCGCTGCTTCGTTTTTTAGATGTGGGTCGTTTCATAGGTTACTCCTCATTACTCTCACCGGGCGAATCCAATCCCTTGCGGATCCGTGACCCTCGCAGGATAGCATGCCATATTCCTGAACCGATCCCATATGGTTTGAATATTCATTGTCTCCGCCGTAGTTGGCATTTACTACAGGCCCATTTTACGCTGGAGCGATTGGTAAAACTCGCCGACCGGAGTGATTTTTCCGTCCCGGCCCATCTCAGCCTGCCAAGCCTTCGCATGCTCTTCCGACCGGAAGAGATTATTGCTGCCTCAAGTGCCGCCACGAAAAACGGCTACCTCCGGCGGCGTGACTTCGACCAGTTCCCCGCGCTCGCACACGAGGCGAATGCGGTCCGTGCAGTGGGCACAGGCATCATCAATCGTCACTCGTTGATCGGCGTAACGGCTGCTGACCAGCAGCATGAAATCCACCGCTCAGGGCACGTTGAAGACTTCGCCATTGCTCAGGGTGATGGTGTGAAAGTTGAAGCCCAGCCCGCGTGTGAAACGTTCGTGATCGGGCGCAAGTGTGTAATCGCCGTTGGTGCGTGAGAGAAAGCCTAGCCGGGCCAGCATCGCCAGGCCGCGTGCAACAGGATCGTGTGGAATCGAGAGGCTGGTCGCAATCGCCATCGCTGAAGGCACCGGGCGTGCCTGTTTGTGCGCCAGCAAGATATAGCGGGCGATAAGCTTCTCATCCGCAGTGAGGATGTAGATGGCCGGGTTCCAGTCGCGCGCTTCGCGTAACTGCCCGGGCAGGGTGAACAAGACGCCCGGCAGGAACCGGAGGAACTGGCTGAAGTCCTGGCTGATCAATCGGATCACGCCGCGAAAGAATCCCGCCCCGCTATGGCGTTGCCGCCATTCTACTTCGAGCGCGCGTCCCACCTGCCAGCGGACTTCGTCATCGGGCGGCAGGCTCAGGGCGGCCATCGCCTGCGCGACGGTGGTGGGGCGCAGGCCCATGCTCCATTCGGATTGCAGGTACGCCACAATGCGTTGTACGTCTACGTCAGACATAGCATCAGCACGCTAATGTGAATATGATTCGTTGGCATGGGGTCTCAGAGCAGCAACCTTGGGCAGAACAACTTATCCGTTCGCACGAATTTTGACACCAAGTTGTTATAGTTACTTGGTAAGGGCGAAGCCTCCGCCTATCAAGGAGCCAAAGAAGTTCATGCCCAAGAAATATAAGGCTCCGGCAAGCAGGTCAGGTGTGATCCCGCCGGTCAGCCCGGCCGCGATGACGCCGAAACCTATCACGTCAAGCACGGCACAGACTGCCCCAACAATCAACCCGGCAATCGCCGCGTGCAGATAGTTGCCGCCGAACTCGACAATTTTGTAGCCGGCCCACGCTCCCACAGCCAGGAGCAAGACCGTCAGGTTTCCCGGCGCTCCCATGGTTCCAATTTGGCTCGGATAAATGAAGAACGCGACCAGGAAAACCAGGTCAATCACGACCCACGAGATGATGGGCCATTTCAGGGCTCTTGCGTACATGACATTCTCCTTTCATTGTTATTGGTTGGCAGGATGTTCTCACTTCGTAGGGTTTATCGAATGACTCTTTCTGGCTTGTCCAGTCTCACCTCCCTTCCTCTCTTGGCTCGATCTCCGTTACAGTGAGGCCGCTGGATTGGGATATTATCTGCCCAAGTTTCTCCGATGAAATCTGTTCCGGGTCAAAGGTTACGTTCATGATTTCGAAATGCCTAACACCCTGTTCATCAATACTCGGGGGCTCCAGTGCGAGTTGAATATATCCCTCTGTCTTTTGGAGAGCAAGCACGGCTCCCGTAATCTCAGGTCCTCAGCAGGAGGTGGGCGCAGGGTCCAATCGAAAGGAAACAGTACTTGTTTGGGCACTCGTCGAACAACCGCCGACGAGGAGCGAAGTTACAAGCAGAAGGAAGATGATCCGCTTCATGAGTGCATCCAGGTGAAAGCGTTAGAAGCCAAAGTTAAGGAGGAACACATAGCGACCTTGATACCAGATGAGATACAGCCCAGCCAGGATCAGCATAACCGCGCCGATGCGGTGAACGTATGGCAGCACCCCATGCAGCCATTCAGTCACTGCGCCCTTGACCAGCGCGGCGCTCATTGAAACAGCGATCAGCACAACTGCCATCCCGCCCGCGTAGCTGGAGAACATGGCAACATTTCCGCTCGCGCCAGCGGCTGTCAGGCTGGTTCCGACGATCACAAGAAAGATTGGCAGAGTGCAACTAAGGGAGGCAAAGGCGTAGGCTATTCCGAACAGAAAAGCAGTCCGTGGGTTGCGCGATTGCAGGTCAACATTCAGAGCGGGAAGCGAAAACGGCAGGGATTTTCCAGCGAGCAGCCATACGCCCAACAAGGTGAGGGCAATTCCCATCAACAGGGCAACGAACGGCATCCACTGTACAATGAATCGCAACCCTGATGAGATGGCGATCCCCGCGCCGCCGAAAATCACAAGGAAGCCGGCTGTGACGAGCAAGCCTAGCAACAATCCATCCCACAGGCGGGCAACAAAGGGTTTTTCTTCGTATCCTTCCTGACGCGAGCCCAGATAGTATGAAACAAAAGCTGGAAGCATCGCCCAGCCGCACGGATTGACGGTTGCCAGCATCCCGGCAGTAAAAGCAAAAGCAAGATTGAGTCCATCCATATTAGAAACCAGTCTCCTTGAGTATGGGAAAATCTCATCCCACAAGTTAACGATTCATTCCTTATCTAAGATCAGAGTTACATTTAGTGAACGCATATGCCAGGTGAAAGAATGTTGGCAACATGGTCGCCCTCAGAGGCTGAGTGTTGCCAACGTTCCAGTGCTGAAGGGGGAAGTGAAATCGACTCTGTTCATTGCCTCAAGAACATGTTCATAACACTGATTGCTCTGTTGACCCGGCCAGAAATCTGGAGGCCAGCATTTTGCCGAGTTCGTAGGCCTGTTCCACCGGAAGAATTTCTATATCTTTTCTGCCGCCAGCCCACTGCTCGGCTTCTTTGCGGGAGGCAAAAAAGTAAATGTGGTGACAGAACGTGTTCCAGATAGACTCGACTGAGTTCATGTCCGCCTGGTCTGGCTCTACGACAACGAATGAGAGGACAGCGCCTGCCGGCTCGAACTCTTCCACTTTCTGTGGGCTTACGGTCAGCCGCACGATTTGTCTGCTTACGGGGGATTTAGACTCAATGACCACGGTCTGATCGAGCATTGCCGGGAGAAAGAGGGTATCCATTGCACACCAGGCGTACAGGCGCGTGCCATTGAGGTGCAGGCGATGTGACGTCTTGTTCAATGACATCCCCATGATGCCAGCGACGTTGCCGTTTTCGCCCCGTTCAGCCACCTGGCTGAGGAAATGGTTTGCGTTATTTCGGTCAATGCCAAGGTCGGTGATGATCTGGCCGATCTGTTCTTCAGCGACAGGGCGGCCCTGCGCCAGTGCGCGCATGACCCGGACGAGCAGCCGTGAAAGGTCTGGCCCGTAATCGATTACGCCTCCAGCTTCGGTTAGTTTTCTCGCGGATCTAAGTGCACGTTTGTTGTTCATTGTATGATCTCCTTCTGTGGGTTGTTTGAGGCAAGCATACACTCTCACCCCAGGGGGAGAGTCAAGAGGCAGATTCGATGGTTTGGCGGCGTGGGTCAGAGATATAAAATGGCAACTCAATCAGACCTTCGAGAGCGGCAGCGTGAGTCCTTTTGAAGTCCAAGATGCGCTGCCGAATTGATTCCAAGTCAGACCGGCGTGCCTCGATACGGCTTAATGCCTGATCCAGTTTTTCCGCCAAACGCGGGCCAGCGAGTTCACCGGGGCGTTGGCAATAGAAAGCGCTGATCTCTTGAATTTCCTTCAACGTAAGCCCAAGCGAACGCAAGATGCCGATCACCTGCACACACCAGAGGGCCTCGTCATTGAACAAACGATAGTTGTTCTCGCCGCGCCCCAACGTGTAAATCAATCCTTGGTGTTCGTATGCGCGCAAAGTTTTTATGGACACGCCCGTCTGACGGGCGAGTTGCCCAATGGTCATGGGCTTCGATGCAGACATTTCGGCGCTAAAGTTGGAAGCGAAATTGACTCTGTTCATTGGATAAGTTTCTCTAGTTCGCCCTTGAGGGTGCGATAGGTCGATGGAACATTATCCCGATAAACGATGACACCTGTGGTGTCCAGGATTAGTGTAGTATCCAGAGCGTTCACTTGGTAGGATGAAGCTACTCCAAAATCGGGATCGAATGCCCAAGTCAGGGCATCACCGTTGGCGGCGCGCTTGAACTGTTCCACCAATTCCGGCGTGCTAGAGGGATCTACATCAATAACAATGATGTTTAGTTGTCCCTGATGCTCTTGATGAAGCTGACTTAACGCCTGCGCTTCGGGAATGCAACGGACACACCAGTATGCCATAAAGAAAATGATCGTGGGCTTGCCTCGCTGTTCACTTAGACGAAACTCTCCTCCATCCAGCGTGGGGACCGTAAAATCTGGAGCAAGGTCGCCCACCTGGACTCCTTCGCGACCAGTAGACGTGGAGGCGGACGTTGCAGGCTGCAAAATATTCCATGCAACCCAGACTGCAAGTGCCAGGATAATGATGCCTGTCCATATCAGCCCTTTCGACTGGGTGTTTCGATGTCTTGCCTTTTTGCGGACTGATTTAGCATTCGTTTTCACATTTTGCTCCTTCGCTTTGGGCGAGTTCGAATAAATGAGCAATATATTCCGGCGGGGGCGGAGAATCGCTTTGGAAGACCAATTTACCATTTGGGTCAATCACAAGAAATGTGCCTAACCCGTAAATAGCGTAATCTTCCAGGAATGTGGGAGTATCCAGCGCAGCCCAAAAATAATTTGGTTGGTCAATTGCCTCAGCAAGACTTAGCCAGTACTCTGGCAGGTCGGGCTGATAGACATTCAGCACCAGAATATTGAGGCTTGCGGGGTTTTGAGGCTGTGCCTGGTCGAGCAAATACAAGCTGTACATACAATCCCCACAGCCCAGAGCAGTTGGGAGCACCAGCCAGTATTTCCCTCGTTCTTCTGAAAGGACAAAGGTGCCTCCTCCCAATAGCCGTGCAGTAAAGTCTGCGGCAGGTTGACCCGTTGCCTGATTTCCGGGTATCTCTGCGAAGCTGGTTATAGTCTCTACAGGAACATCCTCAAACCCTGGGGAACCAAACGTAATGATGGATAAGGTTGCCTGTGGGGTCGGTAATGGCGTTGAGGTTGCAACCTTAGCTTCGGCGAGGACTGTGGATGAGATGGTTGGGACAGGTTGATTTATCTGAGAAGCTGTCTCTAACGGTGGGGCACATGCAACAAGAAGCACTAAAAGAATTGGGATCAATAGATGCCTCATAACCCTTACTCCTGCTCCTGCTTTGTCACTTTGGGGATGCTTTTGATTGAGGATATTTTGACCAAATTTGGTTTTTCACGTTTGGCGGTATTTGTGTGACCCATCCAGACGTACCCCAGCGCCAAGCTGACAATGAACAAAATTGTCATCCCGCCATAGACCCAACCGGTATTTTGCCCGACCCACACTGCTGCGGGCGTGCCGGCCAACAAAACCAGCGCCAGTGGCAGCGTAATCGGTAGATGACACGGGCAACTCACGAAGGCGATAACGAACATCACTCCACTGCGAATTTTTTGCCAAAGCATAGTTGACTCCTTTAATTTGTGATAAAGGTTAATTTTCGGCCTGTTTGATGACATCACGGACATTGCCCAGGCAGCATGAACCTTGTGGATTTCGCAAGTCACACGCACATTGATTTGCTTTTATGCCTGCGTTGATGTCGTCCAGAATGGCGGATTGCTCATCAGGTAAGGCGGTTCGGACTTCATGTACAGTGTGTCGAAAGCAATAGCAGACATGCACTTAATAAGCGGCTTCGGGTTCCTTTTGATAAACCTGTTCCCGTATCTGTATCTGCTCACGTGTGAAGGTCTGTTCTCCATCGCTTGAAAAGTACACAACAGGACAGGCGCGGGTGCCGCAGAAAAAATATGGGGTTTTTCTGATCTCGCGCAGGGAAGGCAGGAGAAACGATTTTAATATCGCCTCGTCCACGAGTTTGCCAGCCGCCTCACAATTCGGGCAGGTATTTTCATTCTCAGGGATTTCAATCAGATAACCGTTTTCATCAACGGGAAGCGAACAACAACTTGTTATTTTTATCTTCATTTTTGCTCCGCAGCACTAGAACTTGGCAGGGTCTTTTGGTCATTCCATCTCTTTATACATGAAATATTTGCGACACTACCCGGCACAGCAGCTCAGTTTTGCAACATCCTTCTCAAACGCGAGCATGGCCAGTTTCAGCCCTTCAGCGTTGGTCAGGTACGGGAACATCGTCTCGCGCAGATCGCGCACGGGGATGCCGAAGCGGATCGCCAGCACTGCCGCCTGGATCATCTCACCTGCTTCGGGCGCAAGAATGTGCACACCCAAGAGCCGGTCCGTGACCGAGTCGGCTACCAATTTGATCAACCCGCGCGTATCGCGCGCCGCCAACGCGCGCGGGACGTGCGCCATCGGCAAGGTGCTGACTTTTACCTCGAAGCCCTGCTCATGCGCCTGGGCTTCGGTGAGTCCTGCGCTTGCCACTTGTGGATCGGTAAAGGTGATGCGCGGGATGTAGGCGACATCGTAGGTACGTCCGGCGTTCGTCAATGCATTCTCGGCGGATAACATGCCAGAATATGCCGCCACGTATACGAACATATCGCGTCCCGTAACATCACCGGCCGCGTATACAAAGGGGTTGTGTGTTTGCAATAGATCGTTCACTTGAATTTCGCCGCGCTTGCCAATCTTCACCCCGGCCTCTTCCAGTCCCATGCCAGCCGTATTTGGATGGCGCCCGGTGGCGACAAGCAATTGTTCAGCCTCGACCGTCACTTCGGCGTCATTCTTGACGCCGGTCAGGACGTAGCGGCCATCGCGCTTTTCAACTTTGCTCGTCTTGAAATTGGGCACGACCCGCAAGCCTTCTGCCTCAAGATATTCTGCCAGCGCAGCGCTGATGTCCTCGTCTTCAAAGGGAGCGATGCGGGGCAGTACTTCGAGCACTGTCACATATGTCCCAGCGCGGGCGTAGGCTTGCGCCAGTTCGAGTCCAACTGCGTTTGCGCCCAGGACGATCATCGACTTGGGCAGTTCTTTCAAATCAAGCGCGCTGGTGCTATCCAGGTAGGGAATTTCATTCAAGCCGGGAATGGGTGGAGCCCAAGACTTTGCGCCGGTGGCAATCACGATCTTGCTTGGGGTGTACGCTTTGCCATCAATTTCAACGCCATTTTTACCAGTGAGTCTGGCGCGGCCTTGAATGTAAGTGATCTCAGGATAGGCCGCCAGCACATCGGTATACTTGGCCTGCCGTAGTTCGTTGACCAGTTCATCTTTGTGCGCGATCACTTCGGACCAGCTGATCCGACCCGGAATGGTCTGCACACCCCGGAAGCGGTGTTGTCCGGCGAGATGATATAGCTCAACCGAACGGATGAGAGTCTTCGACGGCACACAGCCAACGTTCACACACGTGCCGCCAATCGTTGAGCCTTCAACCAGCGCAACATTGAAACCAAGTTCCGCGCCTTTGATGGCCGCCGCGAACCCGGTGGAACCGCCGCCGATGACCATCAAATCAACCTGCTGACTGTCTCGACCATTCTTCGGCGTTGGAGCGCCTAGCGGTTTGCGCGTTTTCACAACGGCAGAGTAACCCGCTTCGCGCACGGCTGCGGCGAGGGTGTCGCTCTTTATGCTGGACTCAGCCGTCACTGTCGCCCGCGCCGATTGCCAGCCAGGCACGTCAGCGACCTGTACGCCTTCCACACTCTTTAGCGCCTTGACAACATGTACAGCGCACGAGTCGCAAGTCATCCCGCGCACAGTCAGTTCGAGTTGTTCTAATTCAGACATGGTTACCTCCACGTATAATAAAACTTGTCCGTTACCAAAGTATTGGTGGCAGTTCAGGCTAAAATCACCGCGCAGAAATGCAACGCCTTATTGCTCGTGGCAATTTGAACCCGACCAGGAGAGGGCTGTGCAGGCGGATGGACTGACTCAGGTTTGCCCATCCACATCGTTTAGGGGAAGAATTGCGCCCTCCTTTTGAAGTTGATTCAATGAATCGCGCAAGGCAAGTAAATCAACAACTCGCCGGTCGATCCCAGCAAGCTCTTTAGTCATGGTGTCCAGCACCCGCTGACAGGGTGCAATTCCATGATCGCGTGAGGCAAGGATTTCGGAAATGTCAGCCAGTGAAAAATCCAAGGCGCGGGCGCTCGCTATAAAGCGCAAGCGTTCCGCGTCCTCGGACCGGTATTGGCGGTAGTTATTCGCGGCTCGCGTTGGGCTCGGCAACAGTCCAATGGACTCGTAATACCGAATCGTTTTAGTTGGAACGCCGGTTTGTTGAGTTAATTCGTGAATTAGCATATATTCCATCCTTTATACACCTTCCAGTCGCCGGAATGTCAAGACCAGGGTCTTAAATTCAGATAAGAATTCTGACGCTCGGGATCAATATCGCGAAACTTTTCCAAAGCCTGAACGAATGATGAGCTTTCCTGTCCAGTAGCTGGCGTCGTCACTGTTTCATTAAAAGTGGCCAGGCAGGGACGCTTGCGAACGCGCATTGAGCACGGCTATCGCTTTGACCAGGAGCAAGGTTTGGATGTCGAAGATATGCGCGTTCAAACGGTTGAGCGCATGCGCCGTTTGTTTGCTATTGTTCTTATGGCGGCTCAAATTGTCTTCGTCATTGCTGAACATTGGCCGCCCAAAGCGGTTCTTTGGCTTCGACAATTGGACGGCAAATTAGGTATCCCAACTGATCGGGATGGTTACTATTGGCTTCTTCATGGTATCGCAGCCGTCATCGTCACTTGCATGACCTGCTCTTTTTTCTTTTTACACCCCTTCCCGTTTCAGGATTTTACTTGTGGGTAATCACCAGCAAAATTTGAAAGTGTTTGTAACATACACGGTTGGTGAGTTTAATTTTCCCACTGAAGCCCATGTCCGGCGTGCCAAACTGGTGATTTTCTCTCACTTTGAGGCCTGAAACTATCATTTCTAGAGCATATTTCTCCCACCATTTTGAAAACCCACCGTTTATGTTACAGACACATTTGAAAGTCAAATGGCATTTCCATATTCGTAAAACCGCCCCGCAGACTCTCTTGAGCGCCTTCAGGTTTTGGCGAAGGACTTGTGAGACGTTCGTATTATTCGCTAACGACGACGATCAGTTTGGCGATCATCCCTGCCTCAATATGACCCGGTGTTCTGCAAACAACCTGATATTCACCCGATTCCGTTGGTGCAGTGAAGGTGTCACTGATGGAACCGCCCGGCAGTATTTCGACCTCCCAATAGATATTTACTACATCATCGTTTTCGAACGTATCTCCTGCGGTGGTGCCGAACTTCATGACGACGAAATTATGAATGACCCCACCATTGTTTGCGGAGTTGATGCTGATTTCCTTTCCTGCAGGGATGATGAATTCATTGGGGGTGAATTGAAAATCGGTCATCGTTACGTTGATCGTTGTCGTCGGACCTCTGCCGTCCCCACAGGCGGTGAGCATGAGGCTGATAAGCAGAACCGGAACAAATGGGATTTTCTTCAAGACTTTCTCCTTTTTGACATTCAATGCAGCGCTCAATACCTACCCATGAGCTCTCCGGTTGCCCGTTTTCATCAACGAGCAGAGAACAGTAGCTTGCCATTATTTTTTACTCCTTTTCAAAAAAAACGGGCGCAATTTATTCCGCGCAACACGACAACTTGGCGGGATCTTTGAAGTATGAAATCGCGGCGATCTTCAATGCTTCTGCCATCGTTGGGTAAACATGGATCATGTCAATATAATCTTCGAGTTTGGCGTGAAAGCGAAGTGCCATCGCCGCCTCGTGAATGACCTCGCCCGCATTGGGCATGACAAGTGAAACGCCAAGCACTTCGTGAGTATCATTGTTGATGACCATTTTTGCAATTCCGTTGGTTTGATAGGTCGCCTCTGCACGGGGAACCAGTTCAAGCGGAATTGTGCCGCACCAGCAGCGGATACCAGTACCATTTGCTTCGGCATCTGTCATGCCGACGACCGCCACTTGTGGATCAGTGAAAATGGTTCGAGGGATAACTCGATGGTCAACCTTTTGATGCGCATTCGCAAGGGCATTCTTCGCTGCAATTACGCCGTCATGCGCGCCAACAGGTGTGGCTGGCTGGCTTTCTGTTTGACGACCAATGATGTCCCCAGCCGCCCAGATATTAGGAACGTTCGTTTGCAGTTCGTCATTGACTTTCACAAATCCACGCTCGTTGAGATGAACGCCGACCTTATCAAGCCCTGCATTGTCGGTATTTGGCTCCCTGCCTGTGGCAACAAGTAGCTTTTGTGCCTTGAAGGATTGCTCCCTATTACCGACGCGCGCAATCACTTCGATCTCCTGCTTCGCTTTCTTCGAGACGCGCTCAACTTGTGCCCCTGTAACAAGTTTGAGACCTTCTTCTCGCAAAGCAAAAGTGAGAGCCTCTGAAACTTCTGGCTCGTAGTTGGGAAGGATCACCTGACTGCGTTCCAGAATTGTTATTTGTGTGCCAAAACGACGGAACATTTGCCCAAGTTCAAGAGCGATATAACCGCCGCCGATGATGACCAAAGATTCGGGAAGTTCTTTCAATTCCTGTGCTTCGTCCGATGTCAAAAGGTCGGAGGTTAAATAGGGAACCTGATCAAGACCCTCTATTTGTGGGATGGTAGGGCGTGTGCCTGTCGTAATCAGGATTTGGTCTCCGCTGACTTTCTGTTCCCCCACGAGAGCCGTATGGTTATCAATCAATTCCGCCTGTCCGTCAAAGACCTTGATTTTGTCTTCTTCGTACAAGATGGATTGATATTTTTTATCACGATAGGAATGAATGACATCTTGCTTCTGAGAGATCAATTCTCCGAAATCGAATTCCATCTTCGCGGGTCTCAGGCCTTTAAAGCGCGGGTGAGCAGATTCCCAAACAATGCGCGCGGCCTCGATCATATTTTTGCTGGGCAGACAGCCGCGGTTTACGCAAGTGCCTCCCAGTGTCCGCATTTCGGTCATAGCGGCGGTTTTGCCAAGTTCGGCGGCGCGCAAAGCCGCAGCGAACGCGGTTGAACCGGAGCCGAGAATTAAGAGGTCGAATTTGTTATTTTCCATAGTAACCTTTCTATTGTTTTTGGGCGGAATCGCTTCATAGCTCACTTCAGAATTAACGGGAGATAACGGCCCTGATACCAGATGAGATACAGCCCTGCAAGAACAAGCATTGCCGCGCTGATACGATAGACATAGGGCAAGAATTTACGAAACCATTGGGCGATTGCCCCTTTGAGCAGGGCTGTCCCTAATGCTACGCCGACTAAAACTGTCGCCATTCCGAGAGCGTACGCGCTAAACATGAGTGCACCAGCAGTAATGCCTGAGGCGGTTAGGCTTGCGCCCAAGATAGCAAGGAATACTGGCAACGTGCAGCTGAGTGAGGCGAAAGCATAGCCAATGCCAAATACGAAAGCGGATTTTGGATTGTGAGCGCGCGAGTTGCCTACCTGTGGAACGGGCAAGGAATAGGGGAGAGACTTTCCCGCCAAAAGCCACAAGCCAAGCAATAACAACACAACGCCCGTCATCAACGCCGCGAAAGGCATATATTGTACGATGAGGCGCAGACCCGCCGATACAATGCCGCCTACAATGCCGAAAATAGTTAGAAATCCAACTGTGACCGTTACACCCAGCGATAAACCTTCAGCGGCGCGGTTGGTAAACGTGCGCTGCTCGTAGCCGGCTTCACGCGAACCGAGGTAGTACGATACAAACGTTGGCAACATTGCCCAACCGCAAGGGTTGAGCGTTGCCAACATTCCCGCGGTAAAGGCAAAAGCGAGGTTGACTCCGTTCATTGGGCGAGTTCCTCCAATTCGGCTTTGAGTGTCTGATATAGTGTTGGGATTTCATCTCGATAAACGATTCGCCCGTCACCATCCAAAATGTAGGTTGTATCTAATGAGCGCAATTGGTAATCGAGTGTCACTTTCTGGTCGGTGTCAGAAGCCCAAACGAAAGCACCGTCGCCTGCCGCTTGTTTGAACTGTTCGATTGCCTCCCACGTTCCGGAGGGGTCTACATTCACGGCTACAATGCTGACCGCGTTACCATACTCTTGTTGAAGTTGACCGAGCGCGGCGGCTTCGGGAATACAACTGCCGCACCAATAAGCCATAAAGAATATGATAGCAGGTTTGCCGCGCTGTTGAGATAGTGTGAATGTTCCGCCGCCCAGTGTTGGGACGGTGAAATCGGGGGCGATTTGCCCTGGTTGGATGCCAGAGCCTGTGGTTTGCGAGTTTCTCCAAGCATTCCATCCTATCGCGCCGAAAACGATGATCACTCCCAAGCCAGCCAGAAGCAAAATGGTTGAGAATTTGAAAGAGCTTTTGCTTGTCTGAGTATGAGCTTTTCTATTCATGGTTGACTCCTTCTGTTGCTGTTGCATTCAGGATTTCTTAGCGGAGTGGGTTGAATGGGGTTCACCTTTAGGGGCATCAGGCTGATTGAGCCAGATGAAGCCTAATCCCAAACTTAAAAGAAATATGAATGCCATTCCGCCATACACCCAACCGGAATTCTGGGTTATCCAAACTGCCATCGGCGTTCCCGCAAACAATATGAGCGTCAACGGCAAGGTAATCGGAAGGTGACAAGGGCAACTAATCGCGGAAATAGCAAACATGACCGCACTACGAATTTTCTGCCAAAACATCGTTCACTCCTTTTTTAGCCCAAACGGACTATTTATCTAA
>JAKEFL010000245.1 GCA_022616105.1 Anaerolineae bacterium
CGGAGCGAGTTGGTTTCTGAAACAGCAACGGCAGTACCCCGTGGCTTCTTCAGCCGCCATGGTGCCGATCAGTCGGGCGTTTGTCGAAGCCATTGAGGCTTATGCCCATACGCATCAAGTGCCGTTGCTGCCGTTTGAGAAAGGACAGCGCAAAGAGGATGTTGCGGCACCATATATCAGGCAAGCTGCGGGTCGGGAAGGGATTGTGCTGATCGGCAAAGCCCAAGAGAAGACCACCACCTTTCGCACGACCAAAGGGCATGGGCCACGCAGTGCGGATCGCTATCCACGCTTGCTGCGCACAACCGCCCTGGTGAACCAGTACTACTTCTATGGACTGGACGCTGACTTTGGGCCGTTCTTCTTCAAGTTTAGTTCATACTTTCCGTACACCGCCAAATTCTGTCTGAATGGACATGAATATCTCAAGCGTCAACTGGCACGGGCTGGGATCGCCTATGAAGCCCTGGACAACGGGATCCTCTCCTGTGCCGATCCGGTCCAGTTGCAGGCCTTGGCGGATGGTTTGTCGGCGGAGAAGATCGAAGCCTTGGTACGCAAGTGGCAAGCACACCTACCACAGCCGTTCACGGCTGCCGAGCGCGCCGCTGGGTATGACTACGATTATGACATCTCCATCCTGCAAGCCGAGTTTGCCCTGACCCAGGTTCTGGATCGGCCACAGACTGGACGCTTGTTCTTCGAAGCTGCGATCCGCGAAAACCTAGACATGGGACGACCCGAGCAGGTCCAACTGATCTTCGAGCGCCGGATTATCCGGACCACCCCAGGCCGCTTTCGTACCCGCATTATTACCGAGGGCGTGACCCCGGCTTTGCATGTCGATTACAAGCATTCCCGTATCAAGCAATACCACAAAGAAGGTCGCGCCTTGCGCACGGAAACCACGATCAACAACACACGTGACTTCTACCTCGGCAAACGGCTGAAGAATCTGCCCGCCTTGCGGCTCATTGGCTTTCAAGCCAACCGACGTCTGTTGCACGTCCAACACATCAGCCATAATTGCCTTTTGGGAGAAGATGCCTTTCAACAGGTCAACCAACCTCAGACGGTTGCGGGCCAGCGGGTCGCAGCTTTGCGCTTCACCGATCCGCGTGTCCAGGCCTTATTCAGCGCCCTCGTCGCCTTTCGGCTTCTGCCTCAGGGGTTCGCCAATCACGAGTTGCGGGCGCTGCTTGCGCCGCTCCTGGGCCTGGCCCCAGATCAATTTGCCCACGGACAGATGACCTATCACTTGCGACGCTTACGCTTGCATGGCTTGATCGAACGCATTCCTGCTTCTCAGCGTTACCAGGTGACCGAGTTTGGTTGGCGAGTAGCTTTCTTCTTCACCCGTACCTATGCCAGGCTGATCCGTCCAGGCCTGGCGCACATCCACCCACAGGCACCTCCAATGCATAACACACTCCGTCTACGTTTTGATCAACTCGATCTGGCTATCAAGGATTGCATCGCACAGGCCAATTTGACCTGATGAAACTTGACTCATTTACATCATATTTCTTGCTTTAAGCTTACTAATGATATGTTTAGCGCGTGCGATTTATAGAGTTAAAGATGGCCTCCCTAGGCTAATCATCGTTCCTCGAATTAAGCAAAACGTAGCTTTGCAAGATCAACTTCATAAAATATGGCGCTAACAGGTCAAGAATCTATGATCTGTGGTGTATGGGCCCATCGAGTTGCCACTGATCTACCCTCTTGCAGATTTTGCCTAAGCAAATTATAGTTGACATCGACAGCGAGATCGTCGAACACGAATTGAACCCACCTTTTGCGTGTCTTCGCTCTCGTGCAAAATTTATCTCCCCCGTAAGCGGGGATGGTGGTTCGGAACATGTCCGCTTAGGGGTATCAAAATTTGTTAAAACCAGTCAGAATTCCGAGAACATCGAGGAGTTTGTGGCTGGTTTGCGTTTTGAACAGAGGGGAAGCTAGATATGGTGCCCATCAACAATATCAGGTCGTACCATGTCGACGGCGAATTAACGGGCAATTGCAAGGCAGGCAGGGCATCTGCCAAATGGGCGACCACAATCTTGTTTTGATTCGGAATGGAGAGTGATATGATGAATATAAGACCAGTGCAACCGCTCAAGCCTTCGCGAATATTGTGTTCGCTAGGTTGTCACAAGGGAATACCCATTTCTATCGCTGCTAGGCTGGTAATTCCCTCCAAAAGGGATATCAAACTCACAAATCACATAAATAACTACGCTCCATGCATCCAAGAAGCGCATTAAAGCAACCGATTATGGGAATGGGCAGTACAAGTCTGACAGGAACGTCAAATCTGAATTGCTTCCTGCTCCAATTTGAGTCCGCGCTTGAGAAGATGTTCAATGGTTAAACGGACATCTTTCAAAACAGGGTTAAGGGCAAGGCGTTTGAGATTGTGTATGTCACTCGGGGTCAGGCGGCGGGAGAGAGGAGCATGATTTTCGAACGTGGTGATGTCCATAAGATATGGCTGGATACGCGAGCGAACCTGTTTGCGAAGTTGAGAGAGGATCTTGAAGCCACCATAGTCCATATCGGACCACAGGTAGATTGGTATTTCCTCGGGAATGAGACGGAGGAGGTGGCGGATGGAGGGAGAGGGATTGCCCATCAGGCAGATTGTTGCATATTTTGTGGAGCGTGTTCCGGTGGCGCGAGTGAATTCGTGGAAGGAGGTGAGGTTTTCGACACAGAGCATAGATTCAGCGCGGATGGTGACTTTTTGAAGGGATATGATTTGAGCTGCGGGAAACCCCACTGAAGGCGTGAAGGAGTCAAGGTTGATGATTTGACCATTGATGTCGGTGAGTTCCCAGTTTCCAGCAAGATGGATGTAACCAGGATTGGCAACAAGATTGAGTTCGCGGAGGGTAACTTCGGAGGTGAGTGATTTCCACTCAGGGTTGGCGCGGCGAGCAAGGCGGAGGAGAGAGGGTTTGAGATCTTCAAAACGTTTGGAATCGTTGAAGACCCGCACGCTGAAAACTCGATAAGATGTCTCGGTTGTCAGTGTGGGTAATGCACGTAGAACGGCGAGCAGGTCGAGGTCCAGATTTGAATCGGTGAGGCTGAAGGGAGAGGGGGATTTTCCGGCGCGGAGTTGTTGCAGGGTGTCGTCCAGGGCGCGGGCCCGCCAGTCCTCTTTTGGATAGCGGAATTTTTCGGCAAGAAGCAGGGATTCAAGGCGGACACGATGGTCGCTTATCGGGGTCCGTTGGATGAGTTTGTAGAGTACGTTGTGTTGCGTGGAGCCTGCGGCGCTTCGCTCAGGATGCAGCTCGGTTCTGAGGGCGATAGAGTGGAGAAGGTGGTTGGTTTCACCAGGCAACCATTTGAGCTGCAATAAACCTTGTTGCTCAAGATTTTGTAATTGTTGGTTGGCGATGATGCGCGATTGAGGGTCAATTTGTGAGAAGTAGGATGGTAAATTCAAATCATCGAGGACGATTTTGATGGAACGTGAAGCACCATACGTTCCTTCGGCTTCCGTTTCGACACGGCGGCGGACAATGTGATTACGTTTGGCGCGGTTTTCAAACTTATCGAGCAGCGCATTGAGAATGACAGCCACATCGGGCGCAGGAATGAAGGAGATTTCCATCTATGGTTCTCACGAAATATACAACAATCACTGAGCACTGATTACTGCTGACTGATCAATGACTCTCCAACTCTCTCAGCATCTCGCTCTTGTCAATCTCGATCACAAAGGCATGACTGTTTTTGCGGACGACAGTGCAGACGGTATCCACAAATGGAAGCAGAGAGCCAGATTTGTCGGGAGGCGTAGCCAGCAGGACCTGCAATCCCGCTTCACGCATGAACTGGAGGGCGCTCACAGTCCGGGCGGTGTCCATTTTGCTGAAGGCTTCATCAAACAGGGCCAGGCGGATCGTATCGGACGGGCGCGGCTGGTTGAGGCGATAGGCTTGTGCGAAGGAGGCGGCCATTGCAACGTAAAAGGGCGTGGTCGTTTCGCCGCCTGATTTCTTGGCATTGATTTGGCTTAGCAGGGCACGATCGTTGTTGGGGTAATGAATGCGGATGTCGTATTGCAGATAGGAGCGGTAATCCTGTAGTTCGCGCAATTCCGTTGCGAGGGTTTCGCTGGTTTGATTGTTGGACGTGAGCCGCTCAAGCAGTAAATCCCAGGCTTGCTGGTGTTTCTGGCGAAAATCAGAATCCGAGAGCGACGCGCCCAAAACATTCTGACTGTCCATTACCATATCGTACATCAGTCGCAAATTGGCGGCGGGCTGTGTGATAAATTCGTAGCGTTCGCCGCCGAAACGCAGTTGAGAAAGCGTGCTGTTGAGATACGAGAGTTGCTGGCGCGCTTCTTCGATTTGTTCGCGCAGGCGGTGGATGAAGTTTTCGACGAGTTCCTGTTCAGCGAGGGTACGCTGGTGGGCGATTTGGGTTTCGTACTGAGGGAGTTCGGAGTTGACGAGTTTCTCGCGTTCGGTCGTGTAGCGTGTTGCGTGGTCCGTTTCATCGTAGCCGAAGTCATATTTCATGGAGTAAGCGTGTTTGGCTTCGCGCAAGCGGTCGCGGTTGCGCGACTCGGCGGTCTGATGATCGCCTTCGTAGCGTTCGGCGTTTTGCAGGATAACGTCCACAGGCTGGCGTTCCAGGCGACGCGTCAGCTCTTTTTCAATTTCGACTCGGAGGTCGTCATCGGCACCTTCATTAGCCAAGAATGATTCCGCGTTTTGGATGGACGCGTCTATCTCACGTTCGAGGCGGGGGATCTCGACTTCGGCAAGCATCTTGGCTTCGGATTCGAGTCCACCGATTCCGCGCTCGACCAAACCTGCTTCTGTTTGAAGACGAGTGAACTCCGCCTGATGCCGTTCCACGTCTGCTTTCAAGTTCTCAACTGTGCGTACATCGAGCTGCTCCAGTTCTTTGGTGAGTGATGTGTGCTGCGTATTGCGTTCGGGGAGAATGGGTAATGCTTCGAGGGCATGTTCGAGTTCGATGAGCGGGCGCGTCTTTTCACTTGTCAGAGTGAGACGTTCACGCAAGGCATGGTCACGTTCGTTGAGGACGGTCATCTCCTTTGCGATCTCATCCAGTCTCTCCTGGCGGCTTTCAATCTGGCGCGGCGCTGCACGCGCGCCGATGAACCAGCGTTTGTACATCTGCGGATTGAGGTGGCTATCCGTGTAGTTGCGGCGGACGAAACACTCGCGCGTAATTGCTGTGCGATGATAGCGGAGGTCTTGGAGGGAATCGCATTTGATGTAATGACCAAGCAATAAATCTACGAAGGCGCGGGCGGCGGGATTTTCGGTTTTTACTTCCGAGGAGAGCGTGTTACCGGTAGAGGGTTCCGTTTTATTCTTAAGAATACGATCCGTGTCTAGGAGAGCGACTCCATGCAGCCCATCTTTGTGGCGGCGCTCGCGGTAGAGTTTCATGGCGGCGTCGTAATGGACGGGCGGGATGAGGAGTGTGAAGCGGTTGAAGCCAAGGATCCCTTCGACAGCATCCTGCCATTCTTTGTCCGGTATGTTCAATTGGTCGCAGAGGAAGAGGACTTCCTCGCTGGAAAGTCCCAGTTCTGCGCGCAGCATGCGGCGGAGACGAACAGCGTTTGGAGCTTCACTTTCGTAACTGATCTCGCGGTCGCCTGTGCGGAGCTTGCGGATTTCGTCTTCGAGTCTGGCAGCTTCTTCGCGCAAGGCGGTTGCTTTTTCAGTGAGGAGGATTTGCTCGCGGGAATACTCTTGAGATAACGTTGTGAGGGCTGATTGGAATCCCTGTATTGTGTTGCGTGGTTCGGGTTCCGTTTTTGAGGTCTTTGGTTTGGAGATGAATGCTTCGAGTTCAGGAGGGATTGCGTGATTGTCGGCAAGCAGAAGTTTGCGTAATTTTTTCGCGTCGGTGCGTTCCTGGGTGAGGGTGGTTTCTAATTCAGTTTGGCGTTGGCGGAGGATGGAAATCTCAGCTTCGAGGGCGGCGAGTTTCTCGCGCAGTTCATGTTCTTTGATGGCGGATTGGTCAGACTGTAGGGCAAGCTTCGCGTCAATGAGTGCGGTTTCAGCAAATTTCAGATGGCTTGCCAGTTGTTCGCGATCCATTTCGGAACGATGGAGGGCAAGGCGATTTTCTTCGAGCTTGAGGCGCGCGCTTTTCAATTCTGCGTTGTGCAGTTCTCCCCGCGCGCGGCGGGCAATGTAGCCGTTGGTGATCCTGCGGCGGCGGTTGGCGGCGCGTTCCTTGTCGAATTCATCGATCTTGTTGAGTGCTTCGATACGCTCGCGCACGTCGGCAGCAAGCTCCTCGAAGTGACGGAGGGTGTCGAGTTGTTCCTGCAGATTTTTTACGTCAAGCAGATTTTCATCGAGAAGGTAATTATGTACAAAAGAGCGGATGTCGGTGAGAGGGCTGAAGGCAAGTCCCTTGACAATTTTGGCAGGGAAGGAATCTTTGAGTTGACCGAGCCGGTTGAGGAGGTGGACGCGGTAGTCTTCCAGACGCGAAAATGTTTGGGCGCGAGAAGCAGGCGGCAGGGCGAAATGATCGAGATGCCGTTTGAAGGCGCGCGTGTCGAAGAGACGTCCATTTGAATCGGCCTGGAAAAACCAACGATCATCCAATCCCGCGTTGTGAACGATGAAGTACATCACATCGGGCGCGCGTCCATCTTCGTAGGCGTCAATCACCGCGCCGTGCGAGAAGAGGGTGCCGTCGGGATTGCGGAATTCGAGTGCAATGACACCCGTCGCGTCGCCGCGCAGGAAGCGCTGCCCCTCGGTACCCAGTTCGCCCCGAATATAACTGGCGAGTGTGCGTTTTCCTCCAGTCAGGGCTGCCTGGTTGAAACGCACATCGCGTTGACCACCGACCAGGGCAAATTGCACCGCGTCGAGAATCGTGGATTTGCCCGCGCCGTTGATACCGATAAAGTAAGTGCTGCCCTGACAATCAATGGTTGTGTTCTCGAACAGGTGCCAGTTGACGAGGCGGATCTTGGTTAGGATTTTCATCACTATACACTTTCTTCAACTTCTTCTTCACTTCCAGTGCGATATTTGCGCATCCACGCGTCGAGTTCATCCACGGTTTGGATAGGGAGGATCATACGGACCGAGCCGCGCAGGCGCAGGCGAGCTTCTGCGTCGCGGACGTCGATAGAACGACCGTCGAGAGTCTCAATTAATCCAATCGTGCGAAGGTGGCGCAGGAGAGTCTCGTATTGCCCCACGCCGAGATCACGTTCTTTGCCTGTGATCGTGCGGTATTCTTCGCGTACTTCTCCGATGGTGACAACAGGGTCTTGCGCGAGGCTGAGGCGTTCCGTGTGTTCTTCGTAGAGTTTGCGGAGGACCAGGATCATCAGCGTTTCGTCCAGTTTGTAGCGAGCGCGGCAATAGCTATATTCCGAGACGGCTTGAAAGATGCGATGATAATCATCGTGAAGAAGTTTGAAACCGGTCAGTTCGAGTACAGTCTCGCACGGGGCGCGATGCCGGTGGATAAAGTAGTAATCGTCCTTGTCATCTTCTCTGTCTTGATAAAGGAAGGCTTGTCCGAGGAGGCGATTGATGACACGCGGGAGGTCGCGTTGAGATTTTTCGGGGAGGGAGGTGAGGTGGGTTAGGTACATGGTTGGTCTTTCTTACGTGTAGCGTGTTTCGTGGAAAGAGTTTGAGTCAGTCGGAGAAAGGAACATCTTGAAGCAGTGATTCAAGAGAATATGCTTCATAGGGTGCAATTTCTTCGGCGATTTTTTCAGCAATCTTTCTAGCTCGAAATTGCGGGATGAGTTTCAGCAAAGTACGAATAACAGAGACGAGTAGGCGCATTCGATGGAGGGCAACGTTGTTTCCAAGAACGTGACGCGCTTTGAAGTACCAGTCGCGGGCTTCACGCGCGGAGCCAAGGCTGTATTCGTAGAAACGAGCCTGGTCTTTCTTCGAGGCTTTGCTGTACCCTTCCGCAATGTTGGCGCTGACGCTTCCCGCCGCTGCATAGAGCTGGTCGGAGAGTTTCAACATTCTGGGGTCTTGGGAAAGTTTGGAAACATCAGACCACGCGATATCGCCGATGAAGAGGGCAATGCGATAGACTTCCATATGCCAGAGCGGGTCGGCAGTGATTTCGGACGGGACTTCGGTAGCGAGCCATTCTTGAAAAGTGGACATTAGAGGATTCCTTTCGTGTTCCATAAGAGTGGAAACGGAACACGCAACACGCTACAACTTGACCAATTCAAACGGAACGATTCGATACCTGCCCATATCGACAGGTTCGCCATTGGTGATTTCCAATCCATAGGAGACTTCGGGATGATGGGCGTAGGCAACGATGGTGGTCAGCCAGTGCAGGTCGGTGGAAATCTCGGAAGGCAGTTCGGCAACGTGAAGTTTTTTATGCCCGTTGAAGAAGCCCAGGACTTTACGATTGACCTTGTCGGGCGAGAAGGCCTGAATCACGTCTTTCATGGTCAGCGCGCGCAGGGATGCCAGATCATCGGGTTGAAGAACAGGAATGATGACGGTATCAGATAAGAAAGGCGCGCGGCGCTGCGGTGGAGTGTAGTAACTGTGAAGATCGGGCAAGTCCACGGGATGCTGGCGGAGGGCAGGCGCCTCAGATGGAAGATATTCCATGCCTCCTTCTTTCAGCGCAGCCAACTTGCGCGTCAACGAGACCAAACGGTCTTTGAAACTGCCATCAGCGTTGCCCAACTGATAACGTATCTGTCGCAGGGAAGTCCGTAGATACTGCGCGTGGCGTTTGTCGATATCTTCGATAAGTGGGTCAAGCCCCTCGAGTTGGTGGATGATGAAGTGAATGTATCCTGCCAGCCTCTGCTCGGCTTGCGTTGGATCCATACGACTTTGCACAGAGAGTTCTTCGGCGGCTTGCGTTAGCCAATCGGGATCGAGCTGCCAGGTCTGCAGGCGGTTCGTAATATCGCGACGATATCGCGAAACATGGTCGGAGGTTTTGAGCGCGTGATACGAAGCGCCCAACGTTTGAGAGTAATCATCGAACTGCAGATGCAGAATATCTGCGATGTTCTTTTCGCGAGTGGCGCGCTCCACATAGCGGCGGATGTTCTGGTTGAGTTCGTTCAATCCGCGCACCATTTGGCGGACATTTTCATACGTCTGAGTCACCGCCAGCGCGGGTGAAAAATCCTTATTGGTATCGGCAGCGGTGATGAGTTGATGCGCAGCGTACAATTGACCTGGGAAATCGTGCGGCTTCTGTTCCTGAATGTTGCGGAACGCTTCGAGTAAAGTAAAAGCGTAATCAGGGAGGCTGATCGTTTCGCTGTAATCGGCGTGCTGTTCACGTTCGATCCAACCTGTCTCTTCCAGGCGGCGGATGAGGAAAGACGCGTAATCCTGTTCGGATCTTGGATTCGCCGTTGAAACGGAATCAGGCTCGGACGCAACCTCAATTGCCATCTCAGCCTTTATATCCGCCTCGGCGGTCGCGCCCGCCTCCCGCATATAATCCAAAATTTCAGTTATGACGACTTCCCGCGTTAACCCAAAACGGTTGAATTCCGCAAGCGTATAGACGCGAAGCAGGATCGCCATGTAGTGCCGCTGGAGCGAAACATCGCCATGTGTGATGAACAGGTTGAAGAGGTTGAGCGGGAGGATGTCAAACGGGTTCGCCATGTAACGGCTCCCAAACGAGGATGTCGTTCAAATCGCAGTTGAGCGCGGCGCAGATGCGGGCGAGGGCGTCGAGGTCCACGTGGCGCGCCATGCCCGAATCGAGACGGTAGACGAAATCTTTCGGCACGCCCGCTCTTTCCGCTAGTTTACGTGGGGACATACGTTCGCCCGTCGCAACCTGATGCTTTCCAAGCAGGATGGTTATACGGCCAGATGTCGAAATTTTAGAACGCATGTTCTAATTCTACTGGTAAATACTCTTTTTGTCAAGAATTTTGGCGAATAAATTGGACAGGTGTAGAATTATACAGGAGGAATATCCACAATGAATGTTCAGATGAGATTGATGAGGTTTTGGCGCGTGGGTGTAGCACAATATGGATAATTTACCTTGAAAATCCACCACTTATAGGAGGATTTTCAAGGTAAAATACGAGTCCCGGAAACGGGAAAGGTAGTTCGGAGCATGTCCGCTTAGGGGTACTTCATCACCGCTGCAAGGCGGTGTTTTTCTTTCAGCACCTCGCGGTAGAATCATCCTGTGGCTTCGAAATGTATTGCACCCATCATCATCGCGCTGATGATCAACAGCTGTACGACAAATACGGATCAAGTAGCGACGGCTTCGCCAACACCATTCATTCCTGTTGCGACATTACCTCCTACTTTTACTCCACAACCAACAGCGACCCCGCTTCCACCTCCCTCTACCTCCACAGTTGTTCCCGTTGAAGGGATAACGTCCACACAAGTCAATGTGCGCGCCGAACCATCCACTGCGAACACAGTGCTTGGCATTATTCCACAGAACACGAGAATTGAAATTGTTGGCAAAGATCCGGGTGGAAGTTGGTGGCAGATTCTATATCCTCAAGGCGCACAAGAAAGAGGCTGGGTGACAGCACAATATGTCACGACAATCAGTACACCAAATGTTCCGGTGATCGGGGGTGATAGTGCTAATTCAAAAGATGGAAATGTCGCGATTATCCAGCATCAGCTCAACATCCGAAGTGGACCCGGAGCCGATTTCAATTCACTCGGCACGCTCAATCCGCAGGATGTTGTGCGTCTCATCGGCAAGGACGCCAACGGAGTCTGGCTGCAAATCAACTTCACATCTGGGCCTGATGGCAAAGGCTGGATCAGTGCCGCGTTCGTGCAGGCCCAAGGAGTGGAGAACCTGCCCATCATAACGGAATCAGGCGCGGTCGTTGGAACAGGAACGCCGACGGAAGTCCCATTCACACCAACGTCAACGCTCGTTCCCGCACCAACGGATAATGATTCAGCTCAATCTCCCGCCATCCATATTATTTTGTCTTCAACCGGCTCGCAATCTTTCCAATACTCAAGCGATGTTTCTTCGCCCGATGGCGACAATGAAGACTGGATTCAGTTCACTCCGTTTACACGAATGATTCGATTGTTATTGGATTGCGCCGGAAATGGGACACTGACTCTTGAAGTTTTAGAGAACGACAATATTGTTCAAAATCTAACCTGTGGAGAAAACGCAGTAGTCAACACTGCGCCAGGGAGACAATATATTATTCATATAGAAGCCAACCCAATGGATGAGTTGCAGTATACACGTTATAGGTTGTGGGTGGATTCGATAGACACTTGAAACGATTTCCGCTTGTGCGAGTTTGTACAAAATATTCTTTTATGGTAGAGTTGAGATAATACAGAATTTCACAGTCTTTGAGGGTAGATGACGTCTATGAATGCTGACAAAATCCCAGATATTATTATTGGCAGGCTGCCTGTATATTTACGTGCGCTCCAGCGATTGGCAGAGAAAGGCATTAGCACCACTTCGTCTCAGGAGTTGGGCGAAATTGTTGGCATTTCTGCCGCGCAGATCCGCAAGGACATCTCGCAGTTCGGTGAATTCGGCAAACAGGGCACGGGGTATGCCATATCTTTTCTCATTGAAAAATTGCAGGATATTTTGAAGGTGGACCGCGTCTGGGAGGTCGTCGTCATCGGCATGGGTGATATCGGGCACGCGCTGGCGCATTATCAGGGATTCGCCAATCGCGGCTTCCATGTGAAAATGGTGTTTGATAATGACCCAAAGAAGGTTGGGGAAAAGATCGGCGAATTTGAAGTTTATAATACCGCCTCACTAGCTGAAAAAATAAAACAACACAAGATCAAAATCGCCATGCTGGCAGTTCCAGCAAGCGATGCGCAAAGTGTTGCCGATCAACTCGTCAAAGCGGGAGTAAAAGCGATCTTAAATTACGCACCGATCAGTTTGACTGTCCCGGAGGGTGTGCGCGTGCAGTATATTGACCCGGTCACGCACTTGCAGAGGATGACGTATTATTTGTAGAGTTTTATTAATCTTCTGATACTATAATAGGCATGTACTTCGAAATCATCAGTGAAATTACTGACATTGAGACCATTGCCAAAGGACGCCGTATACGCGAATTGTCGCGCCTGCGCAAGAAATATGGACCTGGCAATTGGCGTAAGCTCAAAGGTCAGGCAACCATCCGCATGGAGGATGGCAGTGTTCATTATGCAGAAAGCGATTCAAGATCAAACAGATTCTAGACTAAACTTATGAAAAACCTATCTCCCTCCCGGTTTGCTATTTGCCTCAAGAACAAGGGTGCTGAGGATTTAATCATTCGCAAGCTATATCAGGTCTTGCCAGACGAAAAGGCTGAGAAAAAGGGGTTGCTGCGCGTCATAGACGAATCTGGCGAAGATTATTTATATCCTGCCAATTTCTTCTTTACAATTGATTTGCCTCGCAAGGTCGAACGCGTTCTTCGCCAGCACGCTATTGCCACATAGCCGCGCCGATCTGTCTGATTGGGCTAGAGGGTGTGCGCGTCCAGTACATTGACCCGGTCATGCATTTGCAGAGGATGACGTATTATTTATAGATCCAGTGGAGAATTTATGAACGGATCCATCGAGATATAAAAGGAGAAACCAGATGAATTTCCGAAGATTACTCGTTGTCATCGTAGTTCTTATATCACTGCTCATTCCAATCCCGGTACAAGCAAGCTCAAACGGAGCATCTGCACGTAATCATGTGAGCTGCCAGTTACCAGAGTCGAACGCTGAGGGACTCGAAATTCTCAGCAACTACTACCCCGGCTACTGGTGGGATCATACAAACATCACAGTGGCAGTTCAAGCCCATCCAAAAGCCAAGACAGCGCAACTGAATGCCATCCATGCCGCTATTGCTACATGGGGTGAAACCCTCAATGACTGCTTCGGCGGGCTTATCACACTAACTAACGTCACCAACTCAGCGAAAAACCCACAAAAGGCAGATATCGTCGTCCATTATGTCCTGAGAGCGGGTGGAGTTGTATTTGCCGGGTACGCAATATGCGGCGATCACAGATGCCCTAATATCCTCGTCAGTTCTGATTTCCCGCCCAGCAGTGATACTCCCCCATACACTCCCGAGTATCTCGGTTGGGTGACGCTCCATGAACTTGGTCACGCGCTTGGGCTTGGACATACCACCAACCTGCTCGAAAGTTATGATTTGATGGGCTATGGCTGGCCCGACCTGGGTAACCCAGTCCTCTCCGACTGCGCTATTGACGCTCTCGCCTTTGTCTTCGCGTGGGCAATCGAGGGTGGCGAGCCACATCCACCCGCTCAAGGTCCGTACGATTGTTCTCTGGATTGATACTGTCTTCTGCCACGCATTTGCAGAGGATGACGTATTAATTGTAAGTGGTGAGAATGTTCGGGGATGGGTAGCCAATTGGTGGGACTCAACACTCTAAAAATCAGTGAACTGCGCTCGAGCCAGTTCCGGCAAAGCGGCGTTCTCTCGTCCCGCCTGGTTGTCGAGCTTGTCGAGACACACCAGCGGGTAACGCCAGCCGTTGGGCCGCTTGTTCCTGAAAGTGAGACACCAAAAACTGTACATTAAGTAAGAGGGAAGCTCGACATGGTCAAAGATAGATTTTATGAACAACGTAAAGTAGCGATTCACTTATTACGTAGTGGACTAACAAAACCTCAAGTTGCCTCACAGTTAAACCGTTCTTATGCTTGGGTCTGCATGTGTTGGAATCGATATAAGAGCAATAAAGATTTTAGAAGTCTTCGTAGTCATTCCCGCGCAGCCAAATATAATCCGAGAAAGCTAAATGAAGAAATATGCCGAGAAATCAAAATAGCAAGAAGCGAGCTTGAAGCCGAGAAGGCAGAAGGCGAATCTAAGGTAAGTATTGGTGCTAAAGGGGTGCAAGACCGACTCGCAGCAAAGGGACTTAAAAACATACCAAGTACTCGTAGTATTGAACGTATACTTCGACAAGCAGGTATGAGCCTGACG
Organism: Anaerolineae bacterium; assembly: GCA_022616105.1. GTDB lineage: Bacteria > Chloroflexota > Anaerolineae > Anaerolineales > Villigracilaceae > Defluviilinea. Next base: position 14,008 of record JAKEFL010000245.1, read on the forward strand.
CGCAGAGTTAAAAATAAGCCGATAAAATACCCACCCCTAAAAAGAACCCTGTCGAATCGCGTGAGTCAAGATTCCAAATGGGTTCTCAAACTGCTTCAGGGGAAAATTGGATTTGCTCAACTGAGTGAGAGATTATCGGAAAAGCTGGATACAAAGGAGATTCAAAAACTTCTTGATTACGTTCTTAA
>JAKEFL010000246.1 GCA_022616105.1 Anaerolineae bacterium
GACAAGGGTAATTTTGCAACTGGTTGGTTTCGATACGGCGGCTATCGCCGCCTACTCAACCAACGGACTGTCTCTGAAACCAAACTGTCAGGTGGCTAGGAGATTGGTCTATCATATATGAATGAATTAATAAAACGTGTAATTGATCTTGCCATAGATATTCAACAGATTCCTGCACCAACGTTTGAGGAAGGGAAGCGGGCGGAGTTTGTTTGTGGGATGTTCATCAGCGAAAGATTGACTGATATTTCTGTTGATGAATTGGGCAATGTGTTTGGCCGCCTTAAATCAAAAGGCAGGAGAAAGCCGTTGATCGTCTCCGCACATATGGACACTGTCTTTCCACGCGAAACGAATTTGGATGGGAGGCGCGCGGGTGGGAAAGTCTATGGACCTGGTATTGGAGACAACTCGATTGGGGTCGCCGCGTTGATCGGCTTGAATTGGATGCTGCGCGAACAAAACATCCATACAGGCGGCGACATCTGGTTTGTGGCAAATGTTTGTGAAGAGGGGCTGGGTGACCTGCGCGGGATGAAAGCAGTTGTCGATCGTTTTGGTGCGGATGTACACGCGTATCTTGTCCTTGAAGGGCTGGCGCTCGGACACATCTATCATCGCGCAGTGGGAGTCAAACGTTATCGCGTCACGGCACGAACCTCAGGTGGGCATTCCTGGTCAGATTATGGCAAGCCATCGGCAGTACATGAATTGTCGAAGCTGGTCGTGGGACTGGCATCGCTCGACTTGCCGAAGGAGCCGCGTACAACAATGAATGTGGGCAAGATCTCAGGTGGGACTTCGGTGAATGTCATTGCGTCTGAGGCAAAGCTCGATTTGGATTTGCGTTCAGAGGATGAGGAATCTTTGAGGGAGTTAGTGGATACGGCGGAAACATTGATCCAAAACGCGAACAAGCCAAATGTCAGTGTTGAAGCGGAAGTGATCGGTCAGCGTCCACCTGGAGAAATGTCGGCGAGTCATCCGCTTGTTATGCTGGCGAAGGATTGCTTGCGTAAACAGGGATTTGATGCAGGCTTAATTTCAGGCTCCACAGATGCGAATGTGCCACTTAGCAGAGGCTATCCCGCGATTGTGCTGGGTGTGACAACCGGCGGCAGCGCGCATACGACGAATGAATATATCAATACCGCGCCTGTGAAACAAGGCATGGAGCAGTTGGTGAGGTTTGTGGAGAGGGCGTGGTAACTACTTCAACCCCAACACCTCAAACACATCCAAAGGCACGGTCTTGCCTTTTACTGCGAGAGGCACAATCGGTCTGGCTTCAATTTCGCTGCTCACGCGTTCGAATGCCTCTCTGCTGATGATGATCTGATTTTTCGCGGAGTTCTCCTGAAGGCGCTTGGCTGTGTTGACGCTGTCGCTGATGGCGGTATATTCCAGCCTTCTATCGGTGCCGATCAAGCCCAGCACCGCGTCACCGTAATGGATGCCTGCGCCAAATGCGAGATGTGAGTCAGTGGGTAGTTCCTTATACAATGCTTCAACCGAATCGCGGATCGCCAGCGCGGCTTTGACTGCGCGCAGCGTGTGATCCTTTTGTGGCACGGGTGCATTGAACCAGGCCATGATCGCGTCGCCCATGAACTTATCAATCGTGCCTTCCTGCGCGAGCACTGCCTCTGCCATCGCAGCAAGGTAACGGTTCAAAATAGAAACGAGTCTTTCTGGTGCGACAGTTTCACTAAAAGATGTAAAGCCACGCACGTCTGCAAACAGCACGGTAATATCTGTTCGTTTGCCGCCCAATTGCAAACTGTTTGGGTCCAGTTGTTCGATCACCGCGGGCGAGACCATGCGCTCGAAGAGTTTACGTTGTGCTTCGAGTTTCTTGCGCTCGGTCAAATCATCCAGCACAATCGCGACACCCTGTGTTTTTTGTCCCGCGTCTTTCAATGGGGAGAGGTTTAATCGCCAATCCACATTGCCGCGCTGCGGCAGGCTCTGGCTGAATTCAAGCCCGACGATGGGTTGATCACTCTCACGGACCGAATCCATATGAGGCTGAATATCATTTGCAAAAGTGGGGATGATCTCTTCCAATTTTCTCCCGACGATCTCTGCGGATGCCTGTCCCAAAATGGACGCGGCGGCTCGATTACACAGGGTGATTTGGTCCTGCACATCCGCTGTGATCACCCCTGAGACGATGGACGCGAACACATCATCCATGAGGTTCTTAAGTTCGGTCACTTCCTCGAGAGTACGTTTGAGGGAGGAGAACAAGCGCGCATTCTCAATGGAAACCGCAGCCTGGTTTGCAAAAGCGATCAACAAATCACGTTCTGACTCTGAAAAGATACCTGAACGGATGCGGTTATCCGTATAGATCACGCCAATGATGTCGTTCTTTACCATCAAGGGCACACACAGAATCGAACGCAGGTTGAAGGCGATGATGCTTTCCTGCCCGCCGAAGCGCGGGTCTTCGCGGGCGTTGGTTGTGAGAATGGCTTCGCCTCCTTCGATTACGCGTTGCACGATCGAGCGGCTGATGGAAGATTCGCTCTGATTGATGGATTCTTGTTCCCAGTTGCGCGCGATACGTATGACCATCTCGCCGCGTTCGTCGCGCAGCATGAGAAAGCCGCGTTCCGCTTCTGTAAGGCGGACAATGGTATCCATCACGATTTGCAGCACTTCGTCCACCTCCAGCGTGGAGTTGACAACCTGCCCGATCCCTGCTAGGGCTTGCAGGTGGCTGTATCGTTGTTCAAAGGGAATCAGGATTTCACTGATGCGTTCAAGAGAGTTCTCCAGGCTTTTTAGTCCCTCTATGGCTTCGGGCGCGCGGTTGGCGTCAAGCGAGCCGCGCAGTTTTGCTCCCTGCTGGGTAATGGCAATCAGTTGATCGTTGATCGAAATGGGTTTTGTTTTGGCTGTGGTCTTGGCTGTAGCCATGTGTTTTCCTCTCTCCCCTTGTTGGGAAAGAACGGTTTATGTTTTTGTGAAATAAGAGCCAGTCCAAAAATGACGAATCTTTGAGACGATGACCTGCATTCTGATCTGGAATGCGGCGCGTTGCGCCTGGGCAGCGTCTGCAACTCTGGAAGTATAAAGGGATGTCTGATGTTCGTCCAGAAGTACTTTTATCGGATTCTTCATGTGCGGCAGGATCGTGGATAACTTATCGGCGCGCTCAATCGGTGTGGCATGGACCGGTGCAGGTTCCTTCAGCGAGCGCAAGCCAAAATTGATGCTCTCGAATGCCTTTTCAATTGGAGACAGGGAAACCCAGCGTTCCCAATTGACCACCCAGGAGGGCGCCTGTGCTCCACTCCGCTCGATGCCTGCCCGCAGAAAGACTGGAATGCGCGTTGGAATGGAATACCGTCGGCTGAGGTAAATCCCCAGTGCCGCGAAGGCTGTCAATAAGGGAATCAGGTAGAGGAGGGGAAAGATCGTTGGCGTCTGGGCAATTGCGTCTGGGCCCAATTCGGATTGATCCGGCGAGGGAAAATTCGGTCCCTCTTCCAGTAAAGGATTGGTGAGAGGATTGAAGTTGTTTGCATTTGGATCCTGTGGCGCGACCGGCCGGGTGAGTGGATCTTGATTCCCTGTGGGTTCAAATTCCACCCAGCCAATGCCCGGGAAGTAAACCTCGGGCCATGCATGTGCGTTTTTCTTGCGCACAGTATAAATGCCAGGAGTAAGTCCCTCTTCTGCAGAGAGGTCATCTCTAACGGCAATGCCCTCGCCCTGCGCAAAGCCGACAGCCATGCGCGCCGGGATACCGAGCGAACGCAGCATGAGAATCTGAGATGTGGCGTAATAGACGCAATAGCCCTGTTTATATTCGAATAACATCCATTCAAGCGCATCTGCGTTGCGGGGGGCTGGTGGAATTGTCCCTGCATACTCGATGTTATCGCGCAGATAACGTGTGATTGCTCCCGCTTTGTCGTAGGGGGTTTCAGCATCCGCTGTGATTTCTGCCGCCAGTTCCCTGATGCGCGGAGAAAAATCCTCGGGCAGCTGCAAATATTTTTCTGCGACCCAGGTAGGGTATTCAGTGCCAGCTTCGCGCAGTTGCGTGATGTTGGGGTTTTTCAATACGGAATCAACCTGATAAGTCTCGCCTGGCAAAAGAGTGGGAGATGCATTCCATGAGAAGATATCTTTATTCTCTCCGGCAGAAGCTGCCAAATAGCTTCCGCCGCGGCTGACCCAAACCAATTGCTGTGGGGCATAAAGTAACGAGAATCTCGATTCGCCTGCGCCGAAGACGAAGCGCGAAAGCGTTCCTTCTGTGTTATCTACAATGGAAGGTCCCGGGTTCAATGGGGAATATTCCTGGCGGCTCGTGCCGGTTGTATACCATTGATCCCTGGCAAAATAATCATAGATACGACCACGCCAATAGTAACGCGGAGGCTTCTGGCCTACAGCAAGGTCAGGGACTTGTACCTGGAACATGACCGTATCGGAAAGTGGAAAGCCCTGCCCCAGTTCGAGTTCCGTTCCATAAAATTCACCTGGTCTGCCACCGCTGGGCGACTCGAGCGCGCTGACGGCGTTTTCCATTCTTTCGGTGAACTCATTCCAGGGTTTGGTGATACGGTTCCAGGTCTGTCTTGCAGCATCGATTCTGGTCACGGAAACGGGCACTGTCCACGCCAGAATAATGATGAGACCTGCGGCAATTGCCATCCCACTGGTGAGGTCAACGCTATTTTCAGGTGAAAGAAAGACGCGCCTTTCCCTCCAATGTTTTTGGTCCTGCAGGAAATTCAGGCGTCCCAACAGGAACAGGGTGATGAAAATAAAGAATGCCAGAAACCATAAACGCCCGGCCGCCACGTTATCATAATTTTGAATGATAAGCATGCCAATTGCGGAGGGAGCCACAATTCGCAAAAAATTCTGCTGGCGTAAGAGACTGAATCCTGCAGATGCACTAATGACCCAGTATGCAATGGACATACATGCGATGAAGAACAACGGGTCTTCCACCGGCCGGCGTGAGAAGAACTCTGAGACGGAAAAGAGAAGGCGGCCGCCTACACTGACTAACTGCTCTTCAAGCGAAGCCTCCTGATCGATCACCAAAAGCCATTGCAAAGGGAGCAGAATAATCATATAGAAAAAACTGATCCAACGCGCAGTCCTACGCTGGAATTGGCTGTATCCCAATGCCAGACCGATGGCTACTCCCATGGTAGTAAACAACTGTATTAAAGGCAGATTTGGCACCCAGTCAGTGGCGACAAGGCGCGCAGCGACAGTCTGCAAAAGTGCGAAAAGCAGGAGGATAGCGGGCCAGTCCCACCAGCGGGATTGCTCAGAAGTCTTTTCCATAGTGCTGAGTCTACAACTAAGAGGGAGGTTCGTCAAATACTGGAGAGGGGTTTTTTATTAATGCTGGCTAAAAGAATCAAGTCCCCTGAATACTTGACACTTTCGAATCAAATGGTGGTCGAGTAGCCCGCAGCGACAGCGGAGGGCGTATCGAGACCACAAATTCTGGCACTTTATGTTTACGGTTGGTTTCGA
>JAKEFL010000247.1 GCA_022616105.1 Anaerolineae bacterium
ACTGCGGTGGTTTGTGTCGTGCCCTGGTCAATGCCGAGGAGATATTTCATAGTTAAAAATGGGATTGGAGATTAGAGATTGGCTTGCGACCAACCTGCTAGTCTCCAATTCCTGCAAAACAAAACACTGAAACTGAGATCGTTATTAATCCGTTATCAGTGCTTTAGCTCTCTTTGCGCGGCTGCCATCAATGCCACTTCCTCCTCAGGGGCTTGTGCCACAAGGCGATGGCGGGTAACGAATGCAAAGTACAATACGTTCACCACCAGGAAAACCGCCACACCGTACACGCCGGGCCGATAATCTGGATTGGCAAAACAGGCAAGCAGGGCGATGAATGACAACGTTGCGCCAACTGCCGCGCCCGGTACACCCAGTGGGCTTTTGTATGGACGAGGCAGGTCGGGGCGATCGCGATTCAGTTTGATGTAACTGAGCATCACGGCCGTGTATGAAATGACCGCGCCAAATACCGCCATGTTGAGTAGCGCTGCCCCGACAACCCCTGTGCCAACCAGGTCAAGGATTACCGCCACGACAAACCCAATCACGCCGCCGAGGATCAGGCCAACATGTGGTGTTTTGAATCGCGTGCTGGTGAGCGAAATCCAGCGAGGCAGATACCCTGCACGTGATAGCGCAAAGTAGACCCGTCCATAGGCATAGATGATCGTGTGGAAGGATGCCACCAAACCCGTCAGAGCGATCAGCGTCAGCAAAACGGTCGTTGCGCCCCCGCCAAAGATGGCTAAGAAGCCGTCGTTCAACGGTGCTAATGATTCGCCAATAACAGCGGCACCACCGCCAACGCCACTATTCAGGATGAGCGTGAAGAGCGAGAGGACCAGCAAGGTGAAGATGCCCAGGATCAAAGCTTTTGGCATATCGCGCACTGTATCCACGGTCTCCTCCGCAGCCAGTGGTAGTTCCTCGATCGCCAGGTAGAACCAGATGGCAAAAGGAAGCGCCGCAAACACGCCGCCCCATCCTTTGGGCAGCCAGGTAGCCGATTGACCGGGGTCGGCAGGCACATTGAAGAGTAGCTCCCATCGGAACGCGCCAGAACTGATGGCAGCTACATAGAAAATAGCCAGCACGACCATAGAAATCAGTGTAACTCCCAAGCCTACCTTGAGGGTAAGTTCCACTCCCCAGATATTGATGCCGACGAAGATGGCGTAGGAGGCAAGCCACCACACCCAGAGCGGGACACTCGGTATGAGGGCGTTCAGGTAGCCGCCAATCCCGACTACGATCACGGCTGGAGTAATTACGTACTCGATCAGATCCGTCACTCCCACGATGAACCCGCCCCAAGGGCCGAAGGCATTGCGGGTGAATGAGTAGAATCCGCCCGCGTGAGGCAAAGCCGTGGAGAGTTCCGCGATGCTGTAAACCATGCAAAGATACATGATCGCCATCAGGAACGTGGCAATGGTCAGGCCCCAGAATCCGCCCGCCGTAAGCCCAAAATTCCATCCGAAGAAGTCGCCGGAAATGACCGCGCCAACCCCCAGCCCCCACAGCAACACCCAACCAGCTTTCCGGTGAAGTTGCCGATTCTCGAAGTAGTCCTTTTCGACGCTTTCATAGCGAACACCGCCAATTTCTTTTCCTGTTTCTGCCATGGGTATTCTCCTTTTTGATAATGCGAAGAGACAAAGTTTGGTCTTGCAAGTGCATACTAAATTCCATTGTACATTTTAATAGGCAGCCTTTACCTCCTCTCCCCTGATAAGGTGGGGAATCAGATCTGGACCAGTATTTTATGTTGGAACACAGGATTTTGGGAAAAGGTACGGAGATTTTACAACAGAAAATAATTCGCTTCTCGCGCGACTTCGATATGTTTTCCGATTCGGAAAGCTTCTTTCCATCATTAGGCTTTTATACATGAACTAATTTACCAACTCAACTTCCTGCCACCTGTGGACTGAATTGATCATGAACATTTTTGTGCAGTCTTTCAACTCTTCGACTCGGACCGTTCTTTCCACGATCTGGCCTGTTTCCATTAAAAGAGCGCGAAACGTCCCTGGGAGTAATCCGCATGAGATGGGTGGGGTAAACAATTTGCCATCCAATTCAAGGACAAGATTTCCAATCGTGAACTCTGTCAGTTCGCCGCGTTCGTTATAGAGCAGCACATCATCATAACTTTTATGCTCCTTTGGGGTCTGCGACCCCAAAGCTTTCAGCGCGTCATTGTAAACTTTACGGTATGTAGTCTTGTGAAAAAGAAATACGTTGTTTGAATCAATCGGCTCTCTGGCAAGACATACTTTCAGCGGTCGTGAATTTTCTTTTGGTTGAAATGAAGAGGCTTCCGAATGTAATGTACCATATCGATCCAGCAACAAGCGGACGCGTTGCGGCGAGTCGAAATACAAAGAGATTTGCTTAAGATATTCCTCAATCTTCTCTTTCGAGGCAGGGAAATCAAAATAATTTGCCGAATCCAATATCCGTGCAATATGCTTCTCTTGCAGGAAAAAGCCTTCCTCAGGAGTCCATAATATGGTTTCAAGCAATGAGAACTCAGATTTTTGCTCGGTCAGTACACGTGCTTTGAGCAAGGCCTCCGCGTATTCGTCCGCGCTGGTCGAATCCCATACGATGCCTCCACCAACTCCATATTCGGCTTTTTGAGTTTCGCGATCGATCAAGGCTGTGCGTATGGCGACATTAAATGTCGCCTTACGATTCGGCGCGATATAGCCAACGCTCCCGGTGTAGACTCTTCTTGGTGTTGTTTCGAGTCCTGCGATGATCCTCATCGTTCCCACTTTTGGCGCCCCAGTGATGGACGCAGAAGGAAAGAGTGCCTTGAAAATTTCCGTCATTGACGCGTTTGTTTTTGCCTTGACAGTTGAGGTCATTTGCCAGAGAGTCGGGTACCGCTCTGTGTTGAACAATTCAGGGACGCTCACACTTCCGATCTTCGCGATGCGCCCCAAATCATTCCGAATCATGTCAACGATCATCACATTCTCGGCGCGGTTCTTTTCAGAGTTTTTGAGCCATTGAGATTGCGCCTCGTCTTCAAATGTTGTTCGTCCGCGCTTGACTGTCCCTTTCATAGGTCTGCAGGTGATCGTATCTCCATCCAGTTGGAAAAATAATTCGGGTGATGCAGAGCATATGACATATCGCCCCATATCAATATATGCTGCGTGATTATTCTGGCTTTGCGCTAAATGGAGAAAAAAATCCCATGCGCTGCCTGTGAAGTCTGCTTGAAGGCGCATTGTGTAATTGACCTGATACGTCCGCCCATCGGCGATGTGATTTCTTATTTGTTCAATTGCAGTGTTATAGGTTTCTCTATCAACAGTGAGTTGCCAATTCAGTGTAGGTAAGGTATTGTAATTCGGATTGCCAATCCGACTTACAGGATTAGGCTGAGAATAGAGTCCGAACCACAGAAATGGGAATCCAGCCTCGGGCAAAGTGCGAAGCGCAGAGTCAAATGCAGAAGCAGCCTCATAACTTACAAACCCTGCCGCGTGCCAGGTATTCACTTTGATTAATCTCTCAATCTCACGTAATGCAGGAATGATCTCTTCCAGTTTTTGCGCGATGATCACACGATGAGGATTGGCAAAGTACAGCCATTTTTCGCCCTCTTTCAGAAGCACCTCATGGATCCTGGTGAATGTGTTTTGAGCGCTGGAATCATCCATATTGAAACCGTCGCTCATTGTAATGGTTTCTCAGCCCAACGGGTGATGATGTTTTTACCGCGCCCGGCTATAATTTGGGAAATTCGACATAGGAGATCACGCATGAAACATAATCGAATCTATCTTGCCGTCGGCATACTTGTGCTCGCGTCGCTTGCCTGTCAGGCTCTTACTGGAGGCGGCAATGAACCTGTGGTGACGACAGAGCCTGGAAACTCAAACCCTCCTGCAGTTGCGACCCAGGACACTGGTGGCGGGAATACATCCGACTCCGGCTTCCCCATGACTGCGGATGCCTATAACATCACCGAGATTGGTGATGGCAGCCTGCTTTACTATACAAAATTATCTTTGGAAGAAGTGATGGCATTTTATCGAGCCGAATATACATCCAAAGGATACACGGAGCGTGAATTGCTTACCGTGGTCTCAGACGGTGTATTCAGTATGGTGTTCGATGGTGATCCGAGTGGCAAGGGAGTAGTCATCCAAAGCGTTGACCTGGGAGATGGAAGCAGAACTGTCGCAATTCGTCTTGAAGACGTATAGAAAACGAGTTCTGTTTAAAGCCATCGCCAGACACCTACGGCGATGGCTTTATATATTTGTTGTATGAAAAAGATAAGTGTGCAGTTGCGAAAGTGGTTGCCCTCCATATTATTGATGGGACTGATATTCTGGTTTTCAGCCCAGCCTTCGTCTGATTTGCCAAATTTTGACTGGGCTGATAAAGCTATCAAAAAGGGTGGACATATACTGGGTTATGCAATGCTCGCCTGGTCGTATTGGTATGCTTTGGATTGGCAGCCCAATAAACCCTGGCTTGCATGGCTTTTTGCGATCCTTTATGCAGTGACCGATGAATACCATCAATCGTTTGTGCCAGGGCGTTATTCATCCGCATGGGATGTGTTTGTGTTTGATAACCTTGGCGCACTGATTGCTTTGAGCATTGCAGGGAAACAGAAAAAACGAAAGTTGATGATCTCTAATTCTGAGAACAGTGATCCTTTGCTGCTTGGTGGCTCAGAATAATATAGCTGGAACAGACTACTCAAACTCTAATTCCATTTCTTCATCATCATCCCAATCGTCCATTCGGTCAATCTCTATGTCATTGAACAATCCCTCCTGGTGAGCCGCGACGCGATAACGTTTTATCAGTTCAAGCAAAGCCAGAAACGTGACAACCACTTCCAGCCGCGAGGCGTCCGAATTGAGCAACGCGCTGAATGTTGAACGCTCCACTTCCTTGAGAGTCTTGGATATAAAGTCTATTTTCTCGCGAATGGTGATACGCGGCGGGGCGATGATAACTCCCAGTGGCTGTTTCTCCTTCTCTTTTGCGAAAGCAATTTGAGCCGCGGTGACAAGTTTCTCTAGCGTCAGATTCGATAGATCCAGTTTAGGTTCAACTTTCGGTGGGGGAGCGATGCGCAAATATGTCCGCAAGTTTTTCGCTTCCCGCGTGTTCAGCCAGACGCCAATCTCTTTGAAGCGTTTGTACAATTTCAATTGATCAACGAGCGATCTACCGGTATCCTCCTCGCCTGGCATTCGAGCAGGAGGTCTTGGTAACAACGCTTCCGATTTGATCTGCAACAGCTTTGCCGCGATCACAAGGAACGCGGAAATTTCATCCGCGTTGATTTGCTCGAGGCCATTGATGTAGGCGAGATATTGATCGGTCACCATCGCCAGCGACACAGACGTAATATCCAGTTCGGCGCGCTCGATCAGGTTCAACAGCAGATCAAGAGGTCCTTCATACACGGGCGTCTGAACGTTGTAGTTTAGCTGGCGGCCAAGCAGGTTATCCATTGCGGGAGGATTATATCATCCAGACTCTAAAGGTCTTCACCCCCTTCGCTTCACTTCGGGGATGCTTCGCAAAGACCTTTAGAGTCTAATTATTCGTTATAATCAACCCATGCCAAATAAGCCAACTCATCTCGATGAACAAGGCAAAGCCAAAATGGTGGATGTGGGGCATAAGCCTGATACGGAACGTATAGCCATTGCCCGAGGCGAAGTTCACATGTTGAAAGACACGCTGGACTTAATACGCGCGGGACACATCAAAAAAGGAGATGTGCTGACCATTGCACAGATCGCGGGAATCAGCGCCTCAAAACGGACCTCCGACCTGATCCCGTTATGTCATCCCCTGCCTCTCACCAAAGTGGATGTGGATCTTGCGCTCGACGACTCGATCCCAGGCGTTGTTATTACAGCCACAGCGAAAACCATTGGTAAAACAGGCGTCGAAATGGAGGCGTTGACCGCCGTCTCTGTTGCCGCGTTGACGGTTTACGATATGGCGAAAGCCGCCGAAAAGACCATGCGGATTCAAAACATTCGATTGATCGAAAAGCACGGTGGTCAAAGCGGTGATGTGGTGAATGAATAGAATACATTCATGTCACTCTGAGGGAGCCGTTAGGCGACCGAAGAGTCTCTTATGGTTGGAACCAGAGACCCTTCGCCGCAAAGCCGCTCAGGGTGACATTTCTGATTATGAGGAATCATGGACTATAGTTCTATCAACCTTCAAGAAAAACTAACAAAATTCTCCGAGCATTGGTCTCCCAAGATTGTCGTTCAGATGAACGATTACCATTTCAAAGTGGTCAAAGTTCAGGGTGAGTTTATCTGGCACGATCATCCTGAAACAGATGAGGTTTTTCTTGTGTTGAAAGGTCAGCTTGAGATTCATTTTCGGGATGGGAAAGTTATTCTTGAGGAAGGCGAGATGTATGTTGTTCCAAAGGGATTGGAGCATAAACCGGTGGCGGAAAGCGAATGTCATATTTTGTTGATCGAACCTGCAGGTACGATTAATACAGGTGATGTCATCAATGAAAAGACCGCGCCAAATGATGTATGGATTTAACGAACATGAATCGTGTAAAACTGTTATTTTTTGCTACACTCCGCGATAGAGCAGGGACGAAAGCAGTGGAACTTGATGTCCCCTCTGATTTAACGGTGCTGGGCTTGAAACATAAAATCTCGGATGAATATCCGAATCTCAAAGAGTCGATGAAGAGTGTGTTGATTACCATTAACCGTGAATACGCGTTTGATGAGACTGTCATTCCACCCAATGCAGAATTGGCAATGTTCCCGCCAGTGAGTGGAGGCTCCTGGCGTTGAGCGGAGCGTTCTTCGTCTGCGTTCGTCGCAACGAGCGCTCCTCACTCCGCTCAGAACGAAGATAGTTAGCAAAGAGCGAAGACGAAACGCAGGCGACGAAGCAATCTCCTTCTTAATGTTGAGATTGCTTCGGGCGGAAAATCACCGCCCTCGCAATGACGTGATAAATATTATGAACTTCCCAACCATTTTCTCCATCACAGAAGACGAGATTGACTTGAACGACTTGCTTGCAAAGATCACGCTGACAAGCACAGGTGCTGCCGCGATATTTACTGGAATGGTGCGCGGCTTGACCACGCGTAACGAGGCTCATGAAACAGAATATCTTGAATACGAAGCTTACATTCCGATGGCTGAGGCAAAGATGAAACAAGTCGCGGAGGAGATCCGCGAAAGATGGCCGGTCGTTGAAGGGATTGCCATTGTTCAGCGCATTGGCAAACTGTACCCCAAGACGCCGACAGTTCTCATTGCCTGCACAGCCGCGCATAGAGATACAGGAGTCTTTGAAGCGGCGCGTTATGGTATCGATCGCTTGAAGGAAATTGTTCCGATCTGGAAGAAGGAAGTCAGCCCGGATGGTGAGTTCTGGGTGGAGGGTGAATACATTCCCAAGGCGGGAGAATAGGGAAATGCTGATAAACGGGAACAAGCACAGGCTTCGAATGAAGCGGGTTTACATCATCCAGCGCGTGACTTGCAATCGAATCAGGGGTTTTACAGAGTGCTAAACATATGTCTGACGTGTGCATCTAAACCGGATCGTTGAGGTTTACTCTGAAATTCATCTCCAAAAGTTTGGTAATTTAATGAGACACGCGGTAGTCATCCGAAAGTCTGCATCGAAGAAGCGAGGAAGAAATGGAACGAGTTGTTATTACTGGAATGGGTACGCTCAACCCACTTGGGTTAACTGTTGATGAAAGTTGGAAGAATGTGATCAATGGTGTTTCTGGTGTAGGTCCGATTACATTGTTTGATTCTTCTCCGTTGAATGTACATTTTGCAGCGGAGGTAAAGAATTTTGAACCTGATAAATACATGGATGCCAAGGAAGCGCGGCGTCGGGATCGTTATGAGCAGTTGGGCGCGGCTGCGGCAAAGGACGCACTTGCAAGTTCAGGTCTTGAAATTACAGATGCGAACGCGGGGCGGATCGGTGTACTGGTTGCTTCTGCGGTTGGCGGAATAACCTCTTTGCAGGATGCAGTGATCACGAATTATACAGAGGGGCCGCGGCGTGTGAGTCCGTTCCTGATCCCAATGTTGATGCCAAATGGCGCAGCAGGGATGATCGCAATTGATAATCAAATCAAAGGTCCGTGTTTTTCGGTTGCTTCTGCATGTGCTTCGGGCTCCGATGGGATCGGGACTGCGTTCCTGATGCTGAAAGCAGGGATGATCGACGCAGCGCTCGCGGGTGCTGCAGAGGTGACGATTTGCTCGACAGGCGTGGCGGCCTTTGACCGCGTGGGCGCGATGTCGCGTCGCAATGATGATTACTCGATGGCGCCTCAGCCCTTTGATAAAAATCGCGATGGGCTGGTGATGGGGGAAGGCGCGGCTGTGCTTGTGTTGGAGCGCGAGTCCCATGCAAAAGCGCGCGGCGCAAACATATTGGCAGAACTCGCAGGGTATGGTGCAACTGCCGACGCGTTCCATGTGACCGCTCCTCATGAGAAGGGGGAGGGCGGCTCAGCAGCCATGAAGATGGCACTCGACTCTGCTCGGGCAAATGTTGATGAACTCGGTTATATCAATGCTCATGGGACAGGAACTCCGTTGAACGATCAGTCTGAGACGCGTGCTGTCAAAGCCGCGTTTGGTGAGAAGGCTTATGAAATTCCCATTTCATCCACCAAATCCATGACCGGGCATATGATGGGCGCGACAGGAGCGCTCGAAGCGATCTTTTGTGTACGGGCGGTTTGTGAGGGGATCCTCCCGCCAACGATTCACTATGAAACGCCTGACCCTGAGTGTGATTTGGACTATATCCCCAACAAGGCGCGGGAGAAGAAAATCAATTTGGCGCTCACAAATGCGTTTGGTTTTGGCGGTCATAACGCAGTACTGGCGATACGGAAGTATTAGCCGCTGAGTCGCAAAGACGCGGAGAAAAAAAATAAGCTCTGTGTCTGATATGAAAATAGGCGTAACGCGACATTCATGTCGCTCCCCGCAGGCGAGATAAATCTCGCATTACAGATTTTCATCCTTCGGGTGAAACCCTTTCATGAATACTCTGTGGCAAATTCGCCTTGTATATCTCGAAAAGGCGTGCTATAATCCGCCGTCGCTTTATAGAAATCATAAAAAGGAAGAGATATCATGTCAGACGTTATCAAGGCTCTCGAAGCCAAGCAAAATGAAAAAATCCCGCAGCTCGCCCCCGGCGATACAGTCAGTGTCCACGTGAAGATCAAGGAAGGCGAGCGCGAGCGCATTCAGGAATTCAAAGGAATCGTCATCCGTATGCGCAAAGGTGGCACGGAATCGTCCATCACTGTTCGTCGTATGGCTTCGAATGGCATCGGTGTGGAGCGTACTTTCTTGCTCCGTTCCCCGCGCCTGGACAAGGTCGTGGTCGAGCGCCACAGTCAGGTCCGCCGTGCGCAGCTCTACTTTATGCGCGGACGCACCGGCAAATCCGCCCGCCTGAAACAAAAGTTTGACTAGCACGCAGATCGGACCCTAAGGTTTCAACTTTAGGGTCTTTTGTTTATCTTGTTCATCCCGCAGTTAAACTGCGGGATGAACAAGGTCTTTTTTGTTTTACAATAGACATTGGCTGAAATCGCATTTTCCAAAAATACAGGCACCGTCCCGAAGGATTGTTTCGAGAAATTTGAGGGCCTGGCAAAACCTTCGGGACGTTTCTTCCAGGAAACCACTATAAACATGAAACCACTGATCGGAATTACAACCAATCACTCGACCAATGAATATGGGCAGCCGCGTATCTTCCTCATGCAATCCTACGTAAAGGCTGTGATGCAAGCCGGGGGAGTTCCCGTTTTGATCCCCTCTCTCATTGCAGATGACGGATGGGATGCTCTCTATTCCCGTTTGGATGGAGTTCTCTTCTCCGGCGGCGGGGACATTGCCCTTGACCATTTCGCGGGCGACCCGCATCCCCGCATTGATGATGTGGACCCGCCGCGTGATTCCATTGAATTGAAGATGCTCAACGCTGCCGCGTCAGATGGCAAACCCTTTCTCGGCATCTGCCGCGGATGCCAGCTTATCAACGTTGGCTTGGGTGGGACTCTCTATACTCACCTCCCAGACCAATTCCCCAACGTCCTCGATCATTCCTACCCCGGCAACATGCGCACTGTGCTTGTGCATGAAGTCAAAATCGAAGAGGGCACACATATCGCAGATGTATTAGGCGAGCCAATCGTCAAAGTCAACAGCCACCACCATCAGGGCCTCAAAGACATTGCGCCCTCACTCCGCGTCGCCGGTCATTCGCCCGATGGACTGGTCGAAGCCGTTGAGCTTCCCGATCATCCATTTGGTCTCGCCGTGCAATGGCACCCCGAATGGCTGACGGATCAGGAGTCAACGCGGAATTTGTTCAGGAAGTTTGTCGAAGCGGCGGGGAAGTAGAATTTTTGTAGAATCATGCGAGGTACTACTATGAAAAACGCGTCTTATGAAGTCTTGGATATCAGAATCAGTGATACAAAAGAGGCGATCAGAGGAAAAAATATTTTTTACAAATGTAATATATGTGAATCGATAATTCCCTCAACTCCAAAAGACAATGTTAATTGCTCGTGCGGTAATATTGGTATTGACAAAGATCTAAATCGATTGTTTGTTACAGATTATTCCAAATTTGTCATCCTAGAGCGAAAGGCCTAATACGATCTTGTCTGTGGTTTGTTTCAATATTCTTGAGTTTTAAAAAGACTGAATGACCTCGACAAAGAATCGTAGGGGGCGGTCACTAAGTTATACTCCTCCCAATGCCCTCTCAAATAACTTCACCCGTCGGCATCTTCGACTCTGGTATTGGCGGGATGGGTCTTTACAACTTTTCCCACTCTTCCCGTGAAACCCCTGCTTGTTTTAGGATTCTGGAAAGCAAATCTTTGCCAATTCCTCCCTGATGTGGATTCGGAATCGTTAAACGTAAATTCCCCTTTACCATAAAACCATAAACTCATGTTTGCCGCCTGCATGAGGTCCTTGAAAGCCAGACCGCTTCAAGGCGCGGATAAAGTCTTTCCGCTTGATTGAACCAAATGTGGGCATTAATGCGCCTCAGCAGGCGCGAGATTGATCCCTGCTACAACAGGGAGTTCGTGTCCCATTCGTAAGCCTAATATCAGCCAATCTTCCAGCGCACTCTGCAATTCCTCACGACAGGCGTCCAATGAATCTGCATTTGCCCACACTCCCTGAAAGCCAGGGATTTCGCCATAAAATGTGTGGTCTTCAAGGATTTCGTATTTTGCCAGACGCATTGCAGCATGGATGTATGAAGTTAACATTTCGCATTCCTTTCACAGTTCGTTATCTATTATACTTCTCTCACGCAACTTCACTGCTTACGAAGGATCTCTACTTATCCCCTTCATACAAATACCCCGTACCGCGCACACTCACGATGCGATCTGAGAGCGCGGGGAATGCATCCAGTTTGTGACGCAGCCTGCTTACAAGCGGGCGCAAAATTTCAGGGGCTTCGCGTTGGGATGTGTCATATCCCTGCACCAGCAGGACCAGTTCACGATGTGAATAGACGCGTCCCGGGTTTTCAATGAGCACGCGCAGTAAACGTCCTTCTGCAGGCGTCAGATGAATAATTTGATCCTTCTTGCGCACCTGACGACGTGAGAGATCGATGTGTGTGCCATCCTTCAAGGAAAACTCTGCGATCCCCTCATCCACATCTATAGATGCACCTCCGCCCCTCATTTTCAGCCGCGCTTCACGCCGGGTTAAACCTTTCTTTACACTATTCACGACTTGCGCAGGTGGAACAGGCTTGAGCAAATAGTCATGAATGCGTAAACGCAATGCCTGAATGGCAGACTCTGTTGTGCCAAATGCTGTTAACAAAATCACTTCGGTTTCAGGTGAAACCTGGTTAACCACCTGCACCACTTCCAAACCATCCATCCCAGGCATGCGCAGGTCAACGACCATTAATTCCACAGGGTGCGTGCGGACATATTCCACTGCGGCCTGCCCATTGGGCACCGAGTTTACGATATATCCCTCAAGCCGCAAAATATCTGAGAGTGACTGGCGTGCAACCGGTTCATCATCTACAACAAGGATATTTGACTTCATTGTTTATCTCCAATTGGCAGGAATAATCGAAAGCAGGCACCAGGCTCACGCTCATCCAATAAATCCAACGTGCCGCCATGGGCAGTGACAATATTGTAACTCACGGTCAGCCCAAGCCCGGTTCCCCCATCCTTTGTACTGAAAAATGGTTCAAAGATATTGTTCCGTCGGTCTTCGGGGATTCCAGGACCACTATCATGAAAGATCACCTCGATCCCATGATCAACCGCCTGCGCACTGATCTTTAAGTCTCCGCCAGCAGGCATGGCATCGAACGAATTCAGGATCAAATTAAAGAATATTTGCTGGATTTGACCACTCACCGCATAGATTGCAGGCATGGATTCAGGCAAGTCCGTCTTTATTTCAATATGGCGCTGGCTTAATTGCTGGGAGGTCAGGCTTAATACATGACTTAGTAAGTCAAGCACATCCACCTGTTCAACCCTTACAGCGCCGGGGCGATAAAAATCGAGCATTCGCTGCATTGTCTTCATCAAGCGATCCAGTTCGTTCTTTGCCAGGTCAAAATATTCCTTCCGTTTTTCGGCAGGTACATCTTCACGCCCTGCCAGGTGCAGACAATTTTGCACTGACTGCAATGGATTGTTGACCTCATGTGCAATGGATGCAGTTAATCGTCCGGCCGCTGCCATTTTTTCCGCGCGTAACAAAGCCTCTTGTGAATCTTCCACCCGCCGGACGTAATTGCGCAAGTCTGCATAAAGGCGCGCGTTCTCCATTGCAACAACAGCCTGGCGCGCCAGCACAAAGAACATTTCGAGGTCCGCGCCACGGAAGGGACGCTCAGCCCCACCTGCGTCGCGTGCGGCAAACAGTACGCTGTGCAGATTGGAGCGCGCGACAGGAATCAGGATCGCTGATCCAAGCCCAAGTGCGGAAAGAAGCGACTGCGTATCCTCCTCCCCCGGACCTGTTGCATTGATCACGATCGGGTCACCGTCTGCATCCACGCGGCTGACAAGTTGCGCGGCGAAATTGGATTCATCCACAGGCAGAGCCTTGCCGCGTTGCACAACCACAGATACAACTCCATCATCAACCTGATAATAAGCGACATTTGAACAGTGCAGATGATTGGAAATCGCGGCGATGATCATATTCAACAATTTGTTTTGATCGGTTTCAGCGAAGAGGGTCTCAGTCACATTGAACAAGGGACGCAAAGCCTGCACACGCGCCGTATCGCGCTTGCGCTGATTATCGGTCAGTGCCTGTTTCGCAGCTTGAAGAAGTTCATCGCTTTTTTGGAATGGCTTGAGAATCAGCCCATCCACACCCTGCCTCAACGCGCGGATTGCTGTTTCAACAGTGCCAAAGCCGGTCATGACCAGCACAGCAATGTCAGGGAGCACCATTTGAGCGCGGGAGATGACATCGAAGCCATCCACTTCGGGCATGCGGATATCAACCACCAACAGATCAACGTGATTCTGTTGAAGATACTCAATTGCTTCGCGCGGATCGGTCAAAGATGTGACTTGATAGTCGGCGCGGCTCAAGATGCGATTGCATAATAATGCAATACCAGGTTCATCATCTACAACAAGGACTGAAATTGATTCCATAACAAAAACCTGCCCTCATCCCCGGCCCCCGCGAAGCGTCCCACTGGGAGAAGGGAGTTGATCCCCTCTCCCGAAGGGAGAGGGTTAGGGTGAGGGGCTACAACGGCAGCCAGACAGTGAATTTTGCTCCTGCTCCTGGCTGGCTCACCACCTCAATTTGCCCTCCATGATCTGTGATAATTCCATACGTGACCGAGAGCCCCAGACCAGTTCCACCTTGATTTCCTTTTGTAGTATAGAATGGTTCAAAGATGCGCGCCTGCTCCAATTGAGGGATTCCTACGCCTGTATCCTGCACAGATACGATAACCCAATCCCGATTGTTGCGACTCGCATTTGATGTCTTTATTTCCATTTCGCCCCCATCAGGCATTGCTTGCAATGCGTTATGAACAAGGTTTATAAGGACCTGTTTCATTTGATTCGCATCAATCAAAACCCAGGGCAGGTTCATTTCAAGATCAATTTTCAATTCTATTCCACTTGTATGTATCAGATGCCTGCTCAGGGCGACAACATCTTCAACGACCTCATTAAGCGAAGCCCGCGAACGTGTGCTTTCACTCTGACGCGCGAAATCCAATAAGCGACGTACAACATCCCGCGCACGCCGAGCTTCGCGCATCACAGTTTCCAGATCCTTGCGGCTTTCACTTCCTTCCGGCATCTCTTCGAGGACCAATTCAGCAAAGCCTGTTACAGAAGTTAATGGGTTATTCAATTCATGAGCGATGCCCGCTGCCATTTCGCCGACCGCTGCAAGTTTCGCGGCTTGAATCAGGCGATTCTCCGCGGAACGCTGTGCTTCCATGCGCGCCCGTAATTCCATCTGCGTGGAACGCAACTGACTGATCGTTACCTGTAACCTCTGATATTGATCCGCGCTGGTAATGACGCTGGCAAGAATGCCCGCCAGTGATTCGAGCGCGATGAAATCGTTGTGCGTAAACGCGTTGCGTGAACTGCTTTCCACATCAATAATACCGATGATCTTTTCTCCCTCACGAATAGCAACGCACATTTCAGAACCTGCCTGCCAGCCCTTGATGGAACGATAGCGCTTGTCCAGCAATACATCGTTGACCATAGTGCTCTCACCCGTACCAAATACATAGCCCGTGATCCCACCGATGACTGGATAATCGAATGATTTCATCGCGCGCTTGACGACGTTCTGGCTGGTCCCGCCAAATCCGCCAATCGTGAGGTTGCCTTTTTCATCGGCAATGAATACCGCAGCCAGTTCATACGCAAAATAGCGTGCGAGCAGGTCCGAAGTAATCACAGCGACTTCACGCTGATCTGTAAGCCCGATCACCTGCTGCACCACTTCATGAATGAGGCCAAGGTTGCGCGCGCGCCCTTCCGCTTCTTCACGCAGGCGCGTGTAATCAGCAAGGCTGGCAAGATGGCTGGCGATCACGGTCATCAAACTTTCATCATACAGGTTGAAGGCATTGCTTCTCAGACTTTCCACGCACAACATGCCAATCGTCTGCCCTCTAAAACGCAGCGGAACATACAAACCAGATAGCGCCCTGTCGTACAAAGGCAAATTCACATCAGCTTGAAGCTCTCCGAGGCGTACTTTTTGACCATTCATCAGCAAAGGAGCGATCTTATGCTCTTCTGCACTTCGCACAGTAGAAGTCACAACTGCACTTGCGCCAGGTGCAAGTGTATTTCCATCTATGGTGCGATATTCATTCAACAGACGATTATCAGATGAAAGTAAATACAGGACAATCAATTCTGTACCAAAGGCGCGCGCCAGCAAGGCGAACATGCGGCGTGCGATCTGGTCAAGATTACGCCCTGAAGAAACTGTGATCGCAAAATCATTTAGCATCCCCAGGCGGAGGAGATGCCCGGACATTTCATCAAAGGTGATGATGGTTTCAATTGCCGGCGCCACCTGCGTGGCAAAATCTATCATGCGATTCCACTCATCCCCTTTGAATTCGCTGGTACGCCAAAGAACCAGCGCGCCGATCAATCGCTGACCGATCACCAGCGGCACACAAGTCCATAAGCGCGTATTCGATTTCAATCCTTTATGAGGGATTTGAGACCAAAGCTCGTCGCCACGATGGACAACCATTGGCGTGAGGTTATTGCTCATGCGGCGGAATAAAGTATGAGCATCTACCGAGAGGACGAGATCGGCGCAGGATGGAGCATTCCACTGTGCACGTACCTCAAGAGAATCTCCACGTCGGATCGCAAGCCAGCCGCCTTGTACAGAAACGAGACGTACGAATGAAGTCAACGCGCGGTCCAGTGCGCGCGGCAGATCATACGGACTTTCTGAGTTCAGGTCAGATATCAAGAGAGAAGCAGCAACTGATGACAAAGCGGACATATCTGCTGGAGTCGCTTCTGTTTGCATTCCCGAGACAACCAACCGCCAGAGACGCTGCGACTCATTCGTCAATTGGTCTGCACCTGCCAAAACGACGCGCGATGCGCCTGCCAAAGGGAAGGCGAATAATCTGGCGGCATCCAATGTGCTGAGATTGGAAAGCGAAACGGATCGGCTCTGACCCCCACTCAATGCCCCACACAACCATGAATCCACTTCTGCCTTGCTCAGGAACTTCACCAACGCGGGCTGTGCCTTCTTCGCAAGGTGAAAATGCGAAATGATACGCCACTTGCCCGCTTCACGCTCGACGAGCGCCGCCCACGTCGCGTTTGTTAACTGGCTGGCTTCTTTTAGTTGAGTCTCGATTGTGGTCTGGTTTGGCATCTTAAGTTAATTATACAACCTTAACTTGCTCCCAGCGCCGTCCCCGGCGCTGATTACATGACTTCCTCAAGTTGTTGTGAAGTTTGCAACTTGCAAAATTAAACCGCAAAGAACGCCAGGCACGCAAAGGTTTATAAGTTTCTCACCTGCACTCCCTGGCACTGCCCGTGATTTGCTAAGCAAATCAGGCAAGTGTGCATGCAGGTACAAGTGTAGCGTTCTTTGCGGGCTTCGCGATTCAAAGCTTTGGTCCGATATTAGTTTGATAAAGCCCTGCGTTGGTTACGCCGCCGTCCCATAGGGATGCTTCACACACTTGCACCTGCGTGCCAGTGCAGGTGAAGGACGGCGGCTGAAGCGGATTTAGCAGAATGGTAAAATCAATCCATGACTGACTTAATCGTAATCGGCGGCGGGCTTGCGGGAAGTGAAGCCGCCTGGCAAGCCGCCCAGCGCGGACTCAAAGTGCGACTCTTCGAGATGCGGCCCTCGCTCCAAACGGGAGCGCATCAGACTCACGATCTGGCTGAACTCGTTTGTTCAAATTCTCTCGGCTCGAACCTCCCCGACCGCGCCTCAGGCCTGCTCAAAAACGAAATGCGGATGCTCGGCTCCATGCTCCTCGAATGTGCGGAATCCGCATCTCTGCCCGCGGGCGGCGCGCTCGCCGTTGACCGTGAACTCTTCGCCCGCCTTGTCACTGAACGGATAGAAGCTCATCTCAACATTGAAATTGTTCGGGAAGAAGTAAAAGAAATTCCGAGTACGCCGACTATCATTGCCAGTGGACCACTCACATCGCCTGCATTATCAGAATCGATTACGGCATTGAGCAGTGAACAGCATCTCTTCTTTTTCGACGCCATTGCGCCGATTGTCCACGCGGAAACGATCAACATGGAAATCGCTTTCCGCGCCTCCCGTTACGACAAAGGTGAGCAGGATGAAGGCGATTACATCAATTGTCCATTCACAAAAGAAGAATATTACACATTTGTCGAAGCGCTTTTACAGGCGCAGCGCATAGAGTTACGTGCATTTGAAGATGCCATCAAAAGCGGCGTAAAAGCAGGGCACTTCTTTGAAGGCTGCTTACCTGTTGAGATCATCGCCGAACGCGGCGTTGATTCACTTGCATTCGGACCAATGCGCCCAGTGGGACTCAGAGATCCGCGCACAGGCAGGCGGCCATACGCCGTCGTACAATTGCGTCAGGATAACCTCGCAGGCAGTCTTTATAACCTCGTCGGCTTCCAAACCAATCTTAAGTTCCCTGAACAAAAGCGCGTATTCCGACTAATCCCCGGTCTTGAAACTGCAGAGTTCCTGCGCTATGGCCAGATGCATCGAAACACATTTATCGCATCACCGAAACTTCTCCGTCCCACGCTTCAACACATACAACGCGATGACCTTTTCTTCGCGGGCCAGATTACAGGCGTGGAGGGCTACATGGGCAACATTGCCACGGGTCTGCTTGCAGGCTGGAATGCCGCGCGCCTTTACCATGCTGAGGAATCCATCATGCTGCCGCAGACCACAATGCTTGGAGCTTTATGTCATTACGTCACACACGCGGACTTGAAAGACTTTCAACCGATGAAAGCAAACTTCGGGATCCTACCCTCGCTTGAGTTCACATCCAAGATTGGCAAACGCGAACGCGGCAGCGCCTATGCTGAACGTGCATTAGCAGATTTACAACTCGCGCTGAGCGGAGCGTCCTTCGACTACGGGCTTCGCAGCAACCGCTCCGCCCTCCGCTCAGGACGCAATACACATCATGCAAAGAGCGAAGTCGAAGCGTGACTAATAAATCCATTGCGCTTTACTTATCAACCATTGGACTCCTGCTCATTGGCGCGGTGGGATGGTACGTATTCTCGTTTCGCTCCCAGCCTACAACTAACTCCGCTATATTTAATGGACAGCGCGCTTACACTGATGTGCAGACTCAAGTCGCGTTTGGACCGCGAGTGCCGGGGTCGGAGGGACATGCCAAAATCCAGGAATGGATGCGGGCCGAACTCGAATCCGCAGGCTGGCAGGTCGAAGTCCAGGAATCCGAAGCGTTGGGGCATCCGATTAAGAATATCGTCGCAAAAAGAAATAATGAGAGTCCGCAAATCATTTTCGGCGCGCACTATGATACGCGTATCTATGCCGATCACGATCCTGATCCATCGAAACTTAAAGAATATGTGCCGGGAGCAAATGACGGCGCTTCAGGCGTGGCTGTTTTACTTGAATTGGCGCGCAGTCTGCCAAATGAGACTGCTCCCATCTGGCTCGTATTTTTCGACGCCGAAGACAATGGCAATATCGAAAGCTGGGACTGGATCCTTGGCTCGCGTGAATTTGTGAAGAACAATTCCTTTCAGCCGCGCGCGGTGGTGATCTTGGACATGATCGGCGATGCAGATCTGAACATTTACAAGGAACGCAACTCAAATGCTGAACTGACCGATGAAATTTGGAATACAGCCAAAAGCCTGGGCTATGAAAGCAAATTTATTCCTGAATACAGGCACTCCATGCTTGATGACCATACTCCTTTCCTACAGGCAGGGATGCCCGCAATAGACATTATTGATTTCGACTACCCCTACTGGCACACGACACAGGATACAGCAGATAAGGTCTCTGCGGAGAGTTTGGAAATTGTGGGTAGAACTTTGTGGACCTGGGTGACACAGCAAAGTGCCCAACCCTGATAAAATGGTCTCGATACGGGCGTTGCTATGGTTAATTAGGTGAAGCCGTATCAAAACCCGCAACGCCCTACTCGACCACCAAGTTACAAAACCTGTGCAAAAGAAAACCGCTGCAACACCGATTCAGAAGGCACTCGCAAAGATTCGTCCCGCGTGGATTACACGCGTCGGGCAGGATTTGGCGCGCGGCATGGAAGTGCGGGCTGGGTTTGAAGAGCAGCTCGTGCGCTTCTTCGAACTGCTCGAACAATCTGTGACCACAGGCGACCCTGCCTGGATGGATCCCATCCTTCTTGATTGGGCAAAGTCTTCCACAGAGACAGACCTGGAAGAGGGGCAGTATCATGTTTCATTTTTGATCAATCGAATGATCGCGCTGACGATCCAGGTCACGCAGGATTCGCTGACAAAACAACAGGCACTTGATCTATTAGCCTCAGTGATCCCGATCTACACCTATGGCCTGGAAGTGGCAGCGCGCTACGAAATGGAAACACGCGTGGCGCATATCTCCAGCGAGATGGAAAAAGTGCAGAAGCGCATGGAACGGGTGGACAGGAGCAAATCTGCTTTCATCTCTGTTGCAGCACATGAGTTGAAGACGCCGATCACGCTGATCGAAGGCTATGCATCCATGATGGATGACCTGGCGCGCGATAACAAAAACGGAAGCCTGGGTGGCTTGCTGGCAGGAATGAACACAGGCATCGGGCGACTACGTACCATTGTGGACGATATGATTGATGTCTCATTAATTGACAACCAGCTTCTTACGCTCAACTTCCAACCTATCCAGATTGGGCATACGATCAGCGCGATCCAAATGGAGGTTGCAAGCATACTTGCAAACCGAAAACTGACCCTGGATATCCTGGAATTCGACGGAAGCAAACAGTGGATTTATGCCGACTCGACCCGCCTGATGCAGGCGATACAAAACGTGATCAGCAACGCCATCAAATACACACCTGACGGCGGAAAAATTACGATTGATGGAAGAACATTACCCGGCTTCATTGAAGTCATCGTCTCGGATACAGGCATTGGCATATCGGCTGAAAACCAGGCAATGATCTTTGAAAAATTTGGGCAGCTCGGACGCGTGGAACTACACTCAAGTGGCAAGACGAAATTCAAAGGAGGCGGACCTGGTTTGGGGCTGCCCATCGCGCGCGGCATCCTTGAGGCGCATGGCGGCTCAATTTGGGTTAAGTCTGATGGTCATGATGAGATCAAATGCCCCGGTTCCATATTTCATATTCTCGTCCCTGCCCGCACAGATACACCGGATGCTGAAATGAAGAAATTATTTGATACACTTGAAAGGAAGAAATAAATTTTTTCCGTCATTGCGAGGAGGGCTGGTGGTTGAGACGCAAGCAGTCGAAACCCAGCCCGACGAAGCAATCTCCCAATCGTGGTGGACGCTTCGCGGCTTCGCCCTAGCGGGCTCGCAATGACGTACCGAGAACCAAATGGCAAAACGAACTCCCCAACCAACAACTGCACCGCGGGAACGAGCATTTCTCGTAGGCGTCGATCTATTCGGACAGAAAACTTTTCTATCGCTCGGGGATTCACTCACCGAACTGGCTCTGTTAGCGGATACATCCGGACTTGAAGTTATAGGCGAGCTCACGCAAAAACTGGATCGTCCGCATGTCAAGACGTACATCGGTCCCGGTAAAGTGGAGGAATTGGGATTACTCGTCGAAGAGACACTTACACAAGTGGTCATCTTTGATGATGAACTTTCACCGCGCCACCAACGCGAACTGCAGGAGATCATGGGAAGGAAGGTCCGAGTTCTGGATCGGACTGCCCTGATCCTCGACATCTTTGCGCAGCACGCGCATACGAGCGAAGGCATGCTGCAGGTGGAACTCGCTCAATACGAATATTACCTGCCGCGACTCACCGGTCAATGGACTCACCTTGAGCGCCAGGCCGGCGGCGGTGGTGGACGCGCAGGTTCGACAGGCGGTGTGGGCTTGCGCGGTCCCGGCGAAACACAATTAGAAGTGGACAAACGCGCCGTTCGCAAGCGCATTGCACATTTAAAAAAGGATTTGGAAAAAGTACGCGCGCATCGTATGAGATATCGCGCTCAACGCAAGCGCTCGCGCATTCCAACTGTGGCACTCGTGGGATATACAAACGCGGGCAAGTCCACTTTGCTGAACAAACTGGCGAAATCAGATGTATATGTGGCGGATCAATTATTCGCCACGCTTGACCCCACAACGCGCCGGGTGGAATTGCCCGGTGGGTATCAGTCGTTGATCACAGATACAGTCGGGTTCATCCAAAAGCTCCCGACGACTTTGATTGAATCTTTTCATGCAACTCTTGAGGAAATTGTCGAAGCCGATTTGCTTTTGCATGTGGTGGATATTTCGCATCCCAACGCGCTCAATCAATTTGAGTCTGTGCAGCAGACCCTCGATGAACTCGGCGCGCATCATATTCCTGTCGTCACTGCCCTGAACAAGATGGATAAATTACGCGACCCCGCGGCAGCGAAGGATGCAGTGAGTCACTTTTCGAGGGCGGTGACCATCTCAGGCTTGAAAGGAAGCGGGATTTCCGATCTCCTGAGCGTGATTCAGGAAACACTATATGAAACGTACGCGCCGATCCTTGTTCGGCTTCCTTATCAGCAAGGCGCGTTGATCTCGTTGTTCCATGAAGTGGGACAGGTGGAACGCATCGAGCATGGACGCGGCGGCGTGCTCATGCAGGGGCGCATCCCCGGGCGGTTGCTTGCGCAATTCAAAGGCTGGCAGGTCGCTAACAACCATCATGAACCCGAAGAAGAGGAAGAATTATGAAATGGCTTTCGAGACTGGTTGACAACGCTTCGAATTATTTCGCGCATCGTAAGGGACTATTGCCTTTGCTCGGCATTCTTCTCGTGATTATCAACTACATTTTGCCGTTCTTCTTTGGGCTTGATAATCTGATCACGGGGAGTAATTTATTCCTGCACCTCGGCGTGATCGTCGCCATCTTCGGCATGATGCTCGCGTGGGCGTTGTAAAACATAGCCACAGAGATGCAGAGACACTGAGAGAAAAAAACTCTGTGACTCCGCGTCTCTGTGGCTAATCACTGTTCGATGTACAAATCGTTAAGCCAATTAACCTTCTCAACCTCACCACCCTCCCCCAACAACATCAGCAGCATGGATTTGAGAACATCGGGATCGCCAGATGTATAAAATTTGACCTCCCCCTTTGACGTGGATTGATTCCCCATCCCTCCCGCTTCAAGCAGACGTTTGGCTTGTTTCGCCACTGCGGGAGCGGGGTCAATCACCTGGACGTTATCCCCCACAATTTGCTGAATGAGCGGGATCACAAACGGATAGTGGGTACATCCCAGCACAACCGTATCAATATTTTTCTCAAGCATAGGCTGGAGCGCATCTTTCAAAATCTTGCGCGTCTCTTCTCCATCTAAGTTTCCCTGCTCAATTTGCTGAACAAGACCGGGACAAGTGCTCTGGAATAACTCGACTCCATTCGCAAATCGTTCTACGACTGAAGCATAGAGTGCGCCTTGAAACGTCGCGGGGGTTGCTAGCACACCAACTTTGCCCGTTTGCGTATGCTCCGCCGCAGGCTTGACCGCCGGTTCCATGCCAACGAATTGAGCATCAGGGAATTTCTCGCGCAAATACTTCAGCGCTGCCGCGGAGGCTGTGTTACATGCAACGACGATTATCTTTGCGTTTTGCTCCAGTAGAAAGTTTGTGATCGCCTCAGAGAAGCTCCGAATCTGTTCCATCGGGCGCGGACCATACGGGATGTGTCCCTGATCCCCAAAATATATAACCGACTCATTAGGCATTTGCTGACGCATTGCGCGCAGAACCGAGATTCCCCCAACACCAGAGTCGAAAATGCCAATGGGTGAGGTTATCTGGGAGGGCATGAGATGAGTATAACTTAGTTACTCCCTCTAATGATGTTCCGTTGGATTTTTCGATAAGTTTATCCCCAATATCCGCAAATTTTAGAATATTATTTTTAGCTTAACTTACGGATATTGGGGGAAGGAAGTGCGGAATTTATTCCTTACTGCTCTTCAGTAATCGTCACATTCGGAATTTCGCTGATAAAACTCTTGAGATTACTGAATAATTTGTCCACCACCTCTTGTGCTGGTGGATTTGTGGGATCTTCTTCATATAAATCAATGTCTATTTTTTCTGGGGCACCGGGTATAGGCTGCGCCAATATGTGAAACTTCTCTCCATACATCTCTACAAAAAATACTCTTTTATTATCGTAGAATGATAGATGAAACTCCAGATTATGCTTTTTCGAAAAACTTTGTAGCTGGACAAATAGTTCTTCACGCTGATCTTGCTCAATCTGTATTGATAATGTTCGGATCGGAAACTTCTCCGAAGAGTTTTTAGTGCCTAAGTTTTTCGCTATACTCACACATCCGAAACCGCAGCAGAGAATCCCCAGAATTGATCCAATTAACAGATACCATTTCGCGCGTTTGGCTGGCATAAATCGCTCCTAATATTCTTTCTCGTTAACGATAATAGCCTTGTTCGTTGATAAATTGCCCGGTCTCAACCACTGTGGTATAGATTAATAATCCAGCATCCATGATGTTGAATGCAAGTGGGCCGACATGCTGGTTAGCTGCATCAATCACACCTCCAGGGACGACAATCACGTCGGTCTCAACATTTTTGATCGGGATCGTGACGACTGCAAAGCCGTCGTTGGTTCCTACACCACGAGTCGTCACTTGTGGAATGCCATTTGCATCTCTCGCCCATGTTCGTTCTACATACCCCTCATAGAAAACATGACTAGTGAGTGCCACATTGGTCATTTTATGATCACCGAACAACACACGAATGGCTCCGCTTCCCGGCCATAACATTCCAATGAGTGGTACATTGCCAATTC